>JAVRLH010000106.1:0-2650 GCA_031961605.1 Thermoplasmatota archaeon | reverse complement strand
AAAGGAAATTGCAATGAAAATGATAGCATACAATATTAGGAGGATAATAATCCTAAATGATTCTGGATTTATTTTTATTATTGAGGTTTTCTACAAAGCTTAATATTTAAAATAATTTTCTGGCATTTTTGTTTTTTCATCAGCCTCTTTTTTAAGGCTCTGTGTTTTATTATCAAGTGCGAGGAGTAATGAATCTATAAATTTTTCAAGTTTTTCAAGAAAAATTTTCCTATCATTTTCCTTTAAAATTTCCTCATAGGGTATATTGAAAAACTTACCAAGATTTTCAACATACTTTTTTATTTTCTCAAATGTTTCATTTTCAATTGATCCCTTTTTGAATTCGCTCTTTGCCTTTTCATAGAGATCCATTAAATTTTCAATATCTTCAATCTCACTCATGAATTTTCAATAAATTTTTGTAATAAAAATATTTTGGTCACTTTTCCCTCCACCTTGATTTTTTTATTGAAACAATTGCAAGGATTATTATTAAAATTATGAGCACGATCCAGTCAAGGATTATGTTGAAAAAAGTAATATGGAGATAACCTGTTGCATTCTGCACTATCTCCGCAACATATGTTGTTGGTGATAGATATGCAATGTATCTGTATGGCATTGGAATATATGTTATTGGATAATATACTGGCGGGATTGTTGATAGAACTGTTGAAACTATACCTGAAAAAGCCCAGCTCTGAATTATGTCAGATGTTAATGTTGAAAGATAAAAACCCAGCATGATTGAAAAGAAAAATATAAGTGTTAGGGAAAAAATTATTGTTATTATTGAAAAAATTGATGCATTAATGTATATTATTGCAAGTATTGTTAAAACACTTAAAGATGGAATTGAATAAACTATTTCAGATATTGCCATACCAAGAATGTAAATTGAAGGAGTTGTTGGTGAGCTCACAACCATGTCCTGGAATTTGAAATCGTTCTTCAAATGTGAAAGATCACCCTGTAAACCAATGCCCGCTGACACCATGCTCATTATGAATCCACCTTCTATTGCCACTGGTAACAAAGTACCTCTGCTTGCAAAGTATATAATGAGCAAAAAGGATAGTGGTGAAAGGATTGTGTTTATCAAAGTTATAGGAAAATTTTTCATTGCATAAATTGCATTTATCAGTATTGATGCTAAAAGTTGTGATGATTTTTTCATGCATCTTCCTCCTCAATGGGTTTTTTAACAAGATAATAAAAAATATCCTCAAGGGAAATTGGATTGTATGAAAATTTAATTTTTTTATCAATAAGTTCTTTTGTTATTATTTCTGCTTCCCTTTCATCAGCAAGTATCTGTATCTTATTATCATAGCCCTTAACTATTTCACCATAATCAAAGGAAATGGAATTGTTATCAAGGATCCTTATTGAATATTTTCTTGAAAACTTTGCCCTTAGATCATCCATTGTACCCATTCCAGCCAGATCACCTTTTTCAAGGATAGCAAGATTGTCCGCTAACCTTTCAGCCTCCTCGAGGTAATGTGTTGTTAAAAAAATGAACCTCTCCTTTTTTATTTCATTCAGAATTTCCCAGAGCTCATTCCTTGATATTGGATCAAGACCTGTTGTTGGTTCATCAAGAAATAGAATATCAGCATTAGATGAAATTACTGTTGCAACAAGAACCTTCCTTTTCAATCCTCCAGATAAAACTCTGTTCAGTTTATTTGCATATGATTCAATACCAAGTTTCTTTAAATTTTCCTCTGCCCTTTTCTTTGATTCAGACGTTGATAAACCCCTGTACATCAGATAGGATGTTATTGTCTGTTTTGGCGTTAACCAAGGAATTACCCTTGCCTCCTGAGGTATAACGGATATTCTTTTTCTTATTGCCCAGGGATCTTTGATTATATCTATACCATCTATTTCAGCATATCCTGATGAAGGTAAAAGTTCTGTTGCAAGTATTCTTAACAAAGTTGTTTTTCCAGCACCGTTCCTTCCTATCAATGCAAATATTCCCTTAGATTGTATTGAAAAACTAACATTTTTTAATGCCACAGTTTTATTTTCATATATCTTTTTTAAATTCTTGACCGTTATCATTCATTTTCTTATAATAGATCCACTATTTAAGAAATATCTATGGTTAAAAAATTGTTTCAAAAGTGCTTTTTTTTATTGATTGAATATTCATATAGGATTTATTTGAGGTATTTCCTCAATAAAGCCTTTTTTCTTTAATAGTTCATGAACCTTCTTTATGGAGTTTATTCCCGTTTCTCCCATATCATAAATTGACTTGCACCCTTCAAAAAATTCTTTCACAACACGTGGATCCGCACCTTTTGCAAAATCAATCGCATAATTGAATGCATCATTACTGTGCAATTGTGTATAAAATATGGATTCCTGAAATGTTTTTCTTATTTGCAAAGCTTCATCTTTACTGAATTTCTTTTTGTTAACAACATATATACCCATTGGCATTGGCAAATTACCGGTTTCCTTATTCCATTCCTCCAGAACATCACCAATCTTCTTCAGACCAAAATGTTCATACACGCTGGTTAAAGTTGGACCGGGAATCAAAAGTCCTGCATCCACCTCATCGTTCAAAACAGCATTCATAATTTGATCAAATCTATACACCACTTCCTCTCTTGCATTAAAAAATAATTTA
>JAVRLH010000105.1:0-2678 GCA_031961605.1 Thermoplasmatota archaeon | reverse complement strand
GAGGGATTCAAATTCCGTGTTCCACCAGAATTTATTAAATTGTTCCTAATAGAAGATTTTCTTATACTCGCAGAATCGATGCTTCCTCTTATAACCATGACTTATTTTGTTATTTTCCTTCTCCACCAGAGTTTCTTTGTATTAATGCTTCTGGAGGTAACAAACTCAGCAGTAACAATAATTATTGGCCAATATTTAAAAAATAAAGAACTTAAAAAAAGATATTTTCTAATAGGTGGTGTGCTTATATTTGCTCTCGCAAATGTTTTTTATATTCTTGCTGCTTGGAGTATGTCTATTATACTACTGATATTTGCGGTTATTCTTCAAACTCTCGGGAATGTGTTTTGGTTTCCTGTACATAGGACCATGCTATTCAATACTATTCCAAAAGAGAGAAGGGGGGCATTTTTCGGATCCATATCCACAATGTTTCGCCTTTCAACTGCAATAGCGCCGTTCATTAGCGTACTTCTTATTTCTCTCTGGGTATATTTGCCCTTCGCAGTTGCAGGAATTCTTTATTTCATGGCAGGATTGGGATACTGGTTCATAACATCCGGAAAGAAATAAACCTTCACAGCTACTTTGCTCTTATCGATATACCGTACGTCTCTTCTGTGACATAAATAAATGTAAGTAAGAAATGGATCTAGGAGCTTAGAAGGGGAAAAAGAATACAGGTGGTTATGGGGGCATAAGACCGATAATTAAGAAAGAGATACGCATACTCTGACTATGGGAATACGATACGCTTCTAGACACAATATGGCTTAATAATGGGAAATATCAATAATTTGGAGATTCTTAACGCGCTTATCCTTACGGAGGTGCGATATGTTGAGTTTCATCGTTTTGTAGAGCATAAGGAATGGTTTGACAAAAAAAATGAGAAGAATCTATCTCCCACCAGAAGCGCTGCGAAAAAGGTATGTTCATATTTCCACGCAGTGTGATCTATGTTGGGAACTTAATCCTGTAATTGGATGCAATGCCTGATAGGCAGGTAATGTTGTGATGGCCAAAACAACCTATACCCTGAACTATTGCATTTAAATGCAGAGAGCATTTCAGGTGTGACATGTTGCCCTCTATGTCAAAAACTCTCTCCGTTAGGCTGGAAAAGTTGCGCTTTATTTTACAAACTTTCTGAGGAATATTTTAACAATTTGAAAAAGATCAAAGAGGTTCAAGCATTTCTTTATATTTAATGTATTTTCTGAAATTTTTAGCAAGTTCATCTATTTCTTTATCAATATCGTATTCAACCTTTATATCAACATCTTTGTTCGAAGATACAATTCTCAGAAGTTTTTGTGTGAATGAAACATTGTTAAAAAGATCATGGAAGTATGTGCCAAAAACATTGTTTTTTATGGATCCATCGTATCTGAATGTTTCAATTCCATTCTCTTTATTTATTAATGAAAATGGTGTTTTTGAATGTGTTATTCCCATATGTATTTCATAACCATTGATTGATTCACCCTTTAAAGGATCCGAAATTATCTTTCCTGTTAAAGTTCCTACCTTTTTCTCATTTAAAAATTCAGTTTTAGCATCAAGGAGATTCAACCCTTCAATTTTTCCTGCCCTGCTTTCCACATTATCTATTATGTATTTTCCAAGCATCTGGTACCCGCCGCATATACCTATTACTATTGAATCCCTGCTCTTTTCCTTTATTTTTTCATCAAAACCCTCTCTTTTTAAGAATTTTAGATCGTGAACTGTTAATTTTGATCCCGGAATTATTACAATATCACTTTTTTCAATATCTTCTGGCTTTTCTGCATATTTTATACCAACATTGTCAATGAAGTAGAAAATGTTGAAATCCGTAACGTTTGCAATGTGAGGTAATTTTATAATTGAAACCATGATCTTTCCACTCTTTTCCTTCCAGGACCATAGTGAATCCTCCTGCGGTATTCTAATATCCATGTATGGAATTGTTCCATAATGTTTCAATCCATACTTTTTTTCCATTATTTCGTATGCTGGATATAAAAGATCCTCCTTTCCCCTGAATTTATTCAGAATGTAACCATCAATACTTTTTCTTCCAAGTATTTCAAGCGTTCCAACTATGGATGCGAATGATCCTCCTCTATCTATATCGCTAACAATAATATTCCTTGATTTTATTCTTTTGGCAAGTTTGTAATTTGCAATATCATTTTTTATATTTATTTCGGCTGGTGATCCTGCCCCTTCAATTATAATTAAATCATGGGCATTCAATTTTTTAAAAGATGAAATTATTTTTTCAAAGAGATCAAATTTTTGGGAAAACATGTAATGCATTGAATCCATTGTACCTATATGTTTTCCAAGTAAAACAACATGCGTTCTATCTTTTTCAGGCTTTAAAAGAACAGGGTTCATTTCCACACTGGGTTCAATTTTGCATGCTCTTGCCTGAATGATCTGCGCATATGCCATTTCTCCCCCAAGACCAACACCAGAATTCAGGGACATGTTCTGTGCCTTGAAAGGGACAACATCTATACCCATTTCCCTGTAAATTCTGCATAGAGCTGTAACGATAACGGATTTACCGGCACCTGATGATGTACCCATGATGAATATTGGTTTATATTTCATAATTCACACCCTTTAAAACATTGAATTGAATTTTCTCCAATTTTTCAAGAAAAATATCATTTTCCTTTCTC
>JAVRLH010000104.1:0-2701 GCA_031961605.1 Thermoplasmatota archaeon | reverse complement strand
ATAATCAAGCAAACAAAATCAAAATTTTTAAACAGAAAAATAATATGAAAAAATTAATAAGTGAATTGGTAATAGTTAGATTAAGGTGCTTGGAATTGGCAAAGGATAAGAAAGTGGATGATCTTGAGGATCTTCCTGGTGTTGGACCTGCCATAGCTGAAAAGCTCAGGGAGGCAGGATATACGGACATAATGACTTTAGCTGTTGCATCACCTGGTGATGTTGCAGTTGCTGCAGAGATAAATGAAGCACAGGCAAAAAAGATCATAGATTCAGCGAGAAAGTTTGCAGATGTTGGAAATTTTGTAACAGGTGATGCAATTCTGGAAAGGAGGAAACATATTGCAAAATTGACAACAGGATCCAAAGCTTTGGATGAACTTCTTGGTGGAGGACTTGAAACACAGGCAATTACTGAATTTTTCGGACCATTCGGATCAGGCAAAACACAGCTTATACACCAGCTTTTAGTTAATGTAACACTACCTGAAGAAAAGGGGGGTTTAAACGGACATGGTATTTTGATTGATACAGAAAATACATTCAGACCTGAAAGGATTTCACAGATGGCAGCATCCCTTGGCATGGATTCAAGCGAAACATTGAAGAAGATACATGTTGCAAGGGCATACAATTCAAGCCATCAGATGCTTCTTGTTGAAAGGGCATTTGAAACAGCAAAGGAATATCCTGTTAGATTGATTGCGGTTGATTCTCTAACAGCACATTTCAGGGTTGAGTACACTGGAAGAGGATCTCTGGCAGAAAGGCAGCAGTTGTTGAACAAGCATATGCATGATCTGTTGAGGTTTGCTGATATATACAATGCTGTTGTTGCTGTAACGAATCAGGTATCTGCCAGACCAGACATGTTCTTCGGTGATCCAAACCAGCCAATAGGTGGTAACATTGTTGGTCATACCGCTACCTTTAGAATATCTTTGAGAAAATCAAAAGGAGAAAAGAGAGTAGCTAGGCTTATAGATTCACCCGCATATCCTGAGGGTGAAGTTGTTATTGTCATATCCAACGAAGGTGTTAGGGACTAGTCAACTCTGTACCTTAACAATGCTGCAATTCCACCAAAATTCTTCAAAATTTTCCCATACTCATGGAAAGAGCTTATAATGTACACTTCACCCCTCATTTTTTCAACATTTCTCATCATTTCCATGATCTCTTTATCCTTCATTTTTTTATCAAGTACAAGCAGTTTTTCAACAGCACCGTTCTCTATTGCCCTTTTCACTTGATCAGTACCGTAGGCGTATTTACCATCTTTTCCAATCTGATCCAAAAGATCGGATATAAGTTTTAGTTCCATGGCCACCCTTTGCTCTTCAATCAATCTGTCCAGTGTTCCGGATTTTATTGATTCAAAAATACCCCTCATTGATCCATAGGATGTGTCAACAACCATAACTTTTTCAAGCATTTCATTATCAAGGTAACTGAGAAAATTATTTTTTGTGAAACCAGGACCAAGAACAACAATGGGCATTTTACCATCCCAGTATTGCTTTAATTTTGAAACTATTTCCCCAAAATCATCCTTAATGTTTTCATCAAAATCTTTATGATGCTTGTTCATTTTTATTTCAGCAATTTCCTCAATACCGTAATTGTGCATCAATGCTATTGTTGCATATTCATCGTCCATGGCAAGGAAGATCACCTTAGGCTTTACTGAATCATTAACAGCCCTTTCAATTTCTTTCATAAAAAAAATATTCCATTCATTCTTTATTATTTCAATATCATCACCCGTTTGAAAGGACAATGTTTGCATGGATCCAATGTAATCCTCGGGACCATCAACAATTTTTCCATTAATTCTCAATCTATCCGTGAATTCCTGGAATTCTATTTTATTCACTTCAATTCCAAGTTTTAGCTTAATCCTCTCAGTTTTTTTTGATCTTATTGAATCATCCCTTGCCTCCTCCCTCCTGAATGTTATGCCATAAACAATATCGTTCTTTTCAAGAATATTGTTTATTGTCCAGAGATCGTCCAGACTATCTACGTGCAATTTAACATAATTCCTTTTTTCATCCATTTCAATTATCCTCATTTTTTACCAATCTCCTCAAGCATTTTCATTATATTTTCTGTATGCGAACCTTGCCAATAAATTCTGCCACAATTGGGGCAAATGAAAAATTCATCATGTGATGAATAAACAAATTCAGGAACCTTATCCTTAACATAAATCTTATCAACTTTCTCAAGTTTTACGTTGCATACACTGCATAAAGTTAATGCATTATCAAGGTTCAGGGAGAATTTTTTAAAAACATCCCTTATCTGCTCCCTGTAATTCGCGCTTTTAACATAATATGAATTTTCATACTTTTTTGCAAGTTCCTTATCCCTTGTTAAAAGAATTCTTTCTTCATCCCTGCATATTTTTATAAGGGATAAATCATCAACAGAATTGTTAGCATAAAAAGTATCATAACCGAGAAACCTCAAATATTTCGCAAGTCTTCCAAGCATGCTATCAACCGCAAATTTCATTTGTTGAAGATATTGTTAGAGATATTTAATTTTCTCGTTAAGATTATTTAAAAAATGGTATATAAATATTTTATAATGAAAAAAACTTGGCATATCAGAAAAATTTATAATATAATTGTATAATGAAAAAATGTGAAGAAGAGGGAACATCTGTTTGAAAGCGGAAAGGAATACGGATCAC
>JAVRLH010000103.1:0-2810 GCA_031961605.1 Thermoplasmatota archaeon | reverse complement strand
AATGAGAGCAATGCATGGATTCAGAGAATGTAGAGATGAGATTGAGGATCTCTTCAGGAGTAGATATCCATGACATGGATCCCTGTTTACACAAAATTTGAATCACTGCTAAAATTTTTTAATTCAATACTTTATGGAAAACAACGAGGATTATTAAACAATTGAATTTAAATATGATTATGTAATATGGGTTTTTATGGATGCAAAAAAGTGGCATGGAGTTGATAGATCGAAATTTCAGTGGTTTCCAATGATTAATTACGAAGCATGCACATCCTGCGGTCTATGCTATCTTACATGTGGAAACAATGTTTTTGCCTGGTCAGTTGATAAAAATGTTCCAGTAGTTGCCAATCCAGGGAATTGTGTTCTAGGATGTACAACATGCGGAAAATTATGCCCTGAGAATGCAATAACATTCCCAGATGATCCAAAGAACTTCATAGGCAAAATAATACGAGAAAATAAAATATTTACAGAGGTCAGGAAAGAGCTTGATGAACGTTTAAAGAAATATCCTGATCATATTGTTGAGAACCATGTGGAACTTGATAAAAAAGGTCCCGCGAGTAATTTTGCCATATGGCATGGGATGAGCAGAAAAGAAATAGATTGGCATCCTATTATTGATAGGGAAAAATGTGTTGGATGTGGTTATTGCGTTGTCACCTGTTCAGAGAAAAGAAATGTGTTCGGTTATGATTTAAAGAATAAAAAGGCTATTGTTCTTTATCCTGATAACTGTATGGTGGGATGCAACAACTGCATGGTGGGGTGTCTAGGGAATGCTATTTCCTTCCCGGATCTTTCCCAGATAAAAAACACTGCAAACTCTTTGGTTAACTCTGGAACAATAGCTGAAGAATTGAAAATAAAAATAAATAATGCAAAAAATAGTTAACAATTAATTTATATAAATATAAAATTAATAAAAGTATCTTTTAAAATTTTTTAAATACAAAGTACATAGATCATCCTGTACCACCCAACTCCCTGATTTTTAATTTTATTAGCCTATTCAATTCAATGGAGAATTCTAACGGAATCTCTGCCATAACATCGTCCAGAAAGCCAAGAATGATCATTGATCTTGCCTCATCTTCATTCAACCCTCTTGACATAATATAGAAAAGTTGTTCTTCACCAATTTTTCCAACGGATGCTTCATGAGCAACACTTGCCGTTTCTTCATATATTTCGTTATGAGGATAGGTGTAATTCTTAGACTCTTCATCAAGTATAAGTGCATCACATTGCACATGGGATTTTGCATTATACGCACCTTTATGTATTCTAACAAGACCTCTGTATACCGATATCCCACCCTGCATACTTACACTTTTAGAAACAATTTTAGAACTTGTGTTCGGTGCAAGATGCACAACTTTAGCGCCAGAATCCTTCCAAGTGTTACCCTGTGCAAAAACAATGCTGAGATGGGATGCTGTTGCGTTTTCTCTCACAAGATAACTGGATGGATAGAGCATGGTAAACTTTGAACCCAGAGTACCTCCTACCCATTCCACTTTTCCATTCCTTTCTACCTTTGCCCTTTTTGTACTTAAATCATAAATATCTTTACTCCAATTTTGTACAGTGGTGTACTTTACTTTTGCATTTTCTTTCACATATATTTCAACTGCACCATCATGTAAGGAGTATACGTTGTAAATAGGAGCTGTACAGCCTTCAATATAGCTGATGGAACTACCCTTTTCAGCTATTATTAATGTATGTTCAAACTGTCCTTCCTGTTGGTAATTCATTCTGAAATATGTCATAATTGGAAGATTTACTTGAACATTTTCTGGTATATAAACAAAGGATCCACCACTCCATACAGCTCCATGCAATGCTGCAAACTTATTATCCCCAGGTGGTACAAGTTTCATAAAATATTCTTTGAAAATGTCAGGGTACTTTTTCAATGCAGTATCTGTATCCAAAAAAATCACACCCTTTTCTTCATACATTTTTTTTATGTTATTATAGACAACTTCGGAATCTAGCTGTGCAATAGCACCACTCAAATATTTCTTTTCCATTTCAGGAACACCCAGTTTATCATAAGTCTCTCTAATTTCCTGGGGCAAATCTTCCCATCTATTTGATTTTATTTCATCAGGCAAAACATAATATCTAATTTCATTAAGATCAATATCAATCTCTGGCACCCATTTTGGCATTGTTTTGGAATTGAAGATTTCCAGCGATCTTAACCTGAATCTTTTCATCCATTCTGGCTCTTTTTTTATTTCTGATATCTCTTCCACTACTTCTTTACTCAAACCCTTTTCAAAAACATGAGGATACCGTGCCTTTGTGAAAAAAGAGTTTTCATTCTCCTTTATATTTAAATTATTATTCATCTTATTTCCTCCATTTTTTACTTTTAATTTTTAATCTTTATATGAACATTTTTTTAAATTTTTGTGTTATTTTCAATATCGTTATAAAAATTTTGTGTAGAGATAGCCTCCTGAGACCCCTAACAGGAGGCGATAGGAGAACTCTCAGGAGGCGGACTGACATACTCTCCACATTTAAATGCGGAGGTTCAGGGTATAGGCTGCTTTGGCTATTACAACCATTTCACCCCTATACTCGCCGTGTCCCGACGAGAGAGCTTTACGCTCTGAAATTTTATATACAAAATTACTATATAAACATTTCGGCGATTCCAGACTCTCCGCAAGTCTGACTGATGTCAGATAAACCTATATAGAGGGGAGTTATTTTGTAGTTTATGATTAACCAAAAAGAACTCCCCTCAAAAAACAATGTTAAGGAACTTAAAAAATTTTTCCACG
>JAVRLH010000102.1:0-2812 GCA_031961605.1 Thermoplasmatota archaeon | reverse complement strand
GTCAT
This sequence comes from Thermoplasmatota archaeon, assembly GCA_031961605.1. GTDB lineage: Archaea > Thermoplasmatota > Thermoplasmata > Thermoplasmatales > ARK-15 > JAVRLH01. The sequence goes on along the minus strand of JAVRLH010000102.1, from coordinate 2,807 downwards.
TGGATTTGCAATGGAATGCTATGAACTTGGAATAATTAAGAAGGAGGATCTTGGCTTTGAGTTAAACTGGGGAGATGGTGATGCTGTTATAAAAACGATTGAACTAATGGTAAAGAATGAGGGTATTGGAAAAATTCTGAACATGGGTGTGAAAAGGGCGGCTGAAATTCTTCACGCTCCTGAGGAAATAGCAATACATGTTCATGGACAGGAATTACCTGCGCATGATCCAAAATATTTACCGAGCCTTGCAACAACATATATTGCAGATCCAACACCGGGAAGGCACACGGCAGGTGGTGTTGGATTTTATGAGGGTTATGCACCTGAAACACAGTTCCCGATTGAGGGAATAAAATTCCAGAAGCTTGAAAAGTATGTTTATACTGGTAAGGGCTATGCACATGCTGTAATAAGCAATATAAGACAGGTTGAGGAGTCACTTGGATTCTGTATATTCTCTGAATTCGCTCAATATCCATACGTTGAACTGGTTAATTCAGTTACAGGCTGGAACCTTACGGATAAGGATCTTCTCAGAAATGGTGAAAGAATACAGAATTTAAGACATCTTTTCAACATTAGGGAAGGATTAAAACCTTCAGATTTCAGAATTCCAAACAGGGCGATAGGTGTTCCACCACAAAAAGCAGGACCATTGGAAAATGTTACAGTTGATGTGGAATCATTGGTTAAAGATTACTTTAATGTAATGGAATGGGATATAAACACTGGAATGCCAAGTGAAAGGAAAATAAGGGAACTTGAACTTGAAGAATTCATCAAAAGCTAAAATAAACTTTCATTGAATATTTTTTTGAAATTTCCATTGCAAAATTTTTCAATTTTTTTAGATCAATCTGAAAGTATGGCAAAATGTTTTCATTCATTCCATTCCTGTACCTGAATTTGTCCATGATAACATATGAAACATTTAAATCTGAAAAAATCCTGAACATGTTTTCAATCTCATTCATTATATCTTTATGTATTGGCGCGATCATCACATATTTTCTAACATTAATTTTTTCCAGTGCTTTCAGTATTCTTTCAATGGGTGGTGAATTTGGTTCAATAATATTCTTTAATTTTTCATCAAATGTGTTTATTGTGAATCCAATTTCAATCTTTTCAAATTTTGAAATTATATCAAGATCCCTTAGAACAAGATCGCTTTTCGTTAATATTGTTGTTTCCGGTTGGTAATATACCATTTTAATCAAAGATTTCCTTGTTATTTCATAAATTTCCTCACAGGGTTGATATGCATCCGTTACCGATCCGATTAATATTGATCCACTTTTCTTTGGCAATTCCCTGCTCAAAATTTCAGGTAAATTTTTTTTCACAATTATATTGTTTTTCCATTCAAAGGGATCCTTTTTTAAAACAAAAGGTGCATAACAATAAACGCAGGCATGGGAACAGCCAACATACGGGTTGAGGGAATAATCAGTATTCTCCAGACCTGATTTTGATAAAGCATTTTTTGTTTCCATCTCAATGCATTTCAAAACTCTCAATTCCCCTCTGGTGTTTTATAAAATCAAGAATTTTGCTGTTTTTCATCCACATATCCTTTTCTATATGGAATTTTGAGAATATATAGTTGAAAGCTTCATTCTTATCGTTGAATTCAACTGGATCGTTTTTTAATGCTTTTCTCACATTTTCCCTAACATTCCATACACCAACGGGCATGATGTATGAAGGCTGTGCTTCCCTTAAAACAACAACCCTTCCCTGCTTTCCTATCTTTTTCAAATATTCTGAAACAGCAAGTCTTGCTGAATAATAGCATCCACCAATCTGGGCATAATCCTTCCTTCCATAATAGAATTCATGGTCGGAAAGAATGTAAGTGTTTTTGCTGAAAGGATTCCATAGTGTTCCAGGATACCATGCTTCGACAAGTTCATATGACCAGGATCCAGGGAATATTGCAACGATGAACTTGTTCTCCATAAAGTTTGATTCAAATATTTTTATTGTATCTATGTTTTCATAATCTTTTATTTCATCAAGCATTATTTCTGAAATCGTTGAATCAACAGCTGTTATTGACCATCTTGTTGGAACGAACTTTCTGAACTTTCCAATACCGATCATACCCGCTGACATTATCCTCTGTATCTTAGATACAGGAACATTCTCTCTATAAAGTTGAAATATTGCATCCCTTGCATTCATATCCGTATCATCATAAATTTTCTCAATCTTACGCTCAGTGCTCAAATTTGAAATGTAAATATTCTTAAGGTCACCTGATGGGCCATAGGGTTGAACTTCATCGCTCAATGGAATTGAAAATCCGGGCTTTTTTAAAAATTCTTCTTCAACATAAACAGGTTTTTCGGAAAGAATCAATTCCTGCATGGATCTTGAAAATTTCGATTCAACATCATGAACATTTATTCTGTACTTTGCACGAACAAGACTAAAACGCATATCAACAAACTCTTTAATGTTAATATTCCACCATTTTTCAGGATAATCCATGATCTCAGTATCACCCTGGAATGGTGGTGAAAGTGGACCTACATTCACCTTCGGATAATTTCTATGACCAACAAAAATTGATGGTGGTGATGATCCCTGTAGATCCTCTTTAACATATTCCCTGTATTTTATCATGCTGTAATATTTTAGAAGAATTGGACATGATGATTTTCCACATAAAAGCTTCTCACCCTTGCATTTAACACAGAGTGATCCGTATTCCTTTCCGCTTTCAAACAGATGTTCCCTCTTCTTCACATTTTTTCATTATACAATTATATTATAAATTTTTCTGATATGCCAAGTTT
>JAVRLH010000101.1:0-2956 GCA_031961605.1 Thermoplasmatota archaeon | reverse complement strand
GTTTTGCCACCCTCTTTATTTTTTTCATTTCCTCCATAAGGTTTTTGTTTGTCTGCATTCTTCCCGCAGTATCTATAAGAACAACATGCTTCCCTTTAGATTTTGCATGTGCTATTGCATCGTATGCCACACTGGCAGGATCACTACCTGGCTGATGTTTGATGAATGTACTGCCAAGATTTTTTGCATGGTATTCAAGCTGTTCAATTGCCCCTGCCCTGAATGTGTCTGATGCTGCAATAACAACAGAAAAACCTTTATCCTGAAGAAGTTTTGCAATTTTTGCTATTGTAGTTGTCTTACCAGATCCATTTATTCCTAGAAACATGATCACATAGGGCTTTTCCGATTTTTTTACAAATTCAACTAGATCAAAGGTTGGAACATTCATTATATCTTTCAATGTTTCCTTTAAAACACTGTCTAATGCTTCATCTATATCCATACCAATCTTCAGTTTTTTGTTTTCAAGTTTTTTCTTAAGGCTGGATCTGATTGATTCTGCAACATCGTAGGCAACATCAGCCCCAAGGAGTGATAACTCAAATTCGTCGAGTAATTCTTCAAGCCTTTTTTCATTTATCTTTTTACCTAAACCTTCTGTGAATACAGATTCTTCAACGTTTTCCTTTACCTTCTTCTTGAATATCTGTAATTTTTCCTTAAGGCCCTTGAACATTACCCTTTCCCTTTAAAGAATTATAAGTTTCCTCAACCTTCTTTTCTATTAAAGCATACTGGTTTGAGGCTTTGTTCGTTTCATCAATAAGTCTTTTCTCTGCATCATTGAAATCCTTAATCCTTTCATCAATTATATTTATGGCATTTGAAATATCACTCTCAAGGATTATGTTCGATCCAAGAGGTATTAATGCCCTTTTTTTATCACTTACGTTACAGTAGATGAATGTTTCAGCACCTATGTTTACAAGTATTTCCTTCTGATCAATGGTCATGTACGATTCGAGTGTTTTTTTTGCATTTTCATATTCCTCTCTCTTTTCCCTTATGTACTGTATCTGTGCTGTTAAATTTTCAATATGTTTTTTCAGAAGATCCGCTGTGGCAAGTAGATCTTCAAGATTCGCTTCATTCTCCATGTTTTTCACCAAATTTCCTGTGTTTGTATCTTGCCCTGAAATCCCTGGCTTCATCAAAAGGTATTGAGCTTGCATCCTCCACCTTTATCTCTCTCCTCTTCTTTCCATAGTAGCTTCCAAGTAAAGAATAATACTGATCAATTGCCTCTTCTTTATTTCTTGCTGCTATCTCCTTGTTGAACGATTGCCATTTGCTTCCAGATTTATAGGAACCCACAATCCTGTAAATTTTCATTTTTCATTACCTCCCTTGAATTTGTTCTTTGAAAGTTTCAGTGCATCTATCACTGGCATAGGCTCTCCGGATAAAAAGTTTATCAATGCACCACCTCCAACACTGATATGTGTATATTTTTTATTTAAATTTAGTTTTGCAATCACGGATATAGTATGACCTCCACCAGCAACCTTAAAGCAGTTTAAGTTACCAATATAGTTAAATATTTCCACAGTACCAATTGCAAAATCATCCTTTTCATAAACACCTATGGGACCATTGAGAATTATTGCTTTTGCATTTTTTAGAATATCTTCATATTTCTTTATTGTTTCAATACCTATATCCATAATCTGTTTTTCCGTTGGCATTTCCCCTAAAGATATTTCAAACCTTTTATTATCACTGTTTATAGCAAAGTCTATTGGTACCTCAATTTTATCTTCATATTTTTCAATCAACTCTCTGGATAATTTCAATGACCCTTCGTAATCATCAAGCTCTTTCTCAAGAAAGCTTCTGTTAATTTCACCAATGTCAACACCCTTTGCAACAAGGAAAAGGTTTGAAACCAATCCACCTGTTATTATCTTGTCCACAATGTTTTTTTCAAGAAAGTTCTTAGCAACCTTAATTGAATCATCTACTTTCGCGCCGGCAAGAACTGCCATTTTTGGTCTTGTATTGTCCGTGAGAAACTTTGAAAGCATTGTTATTTCCCTATCCATTAGAAGACCTGCTATATTTGGAAGATCCTCTGCAAACCCGACAAGTGTTGTTTGCGGTCTGTGAACAGCTGCAAAAGCATCGTTGATGAAATAGTCGAAGTTTGGTGCAATTTTTTTTACAATGTGAGATTTTTTCTGAACAGAGATGGGTTCATCTGCAAGCACAACATCCTCAGAATAGAATCTTGTGTTTTCAAGTAAAATTATATCGCCATCTTTCATATTTTTTATTTTCTCTATAACGAATGATTCAAAAAGGCCATCCACATATTCCACATTTCTGTTTAAAAGCCTTGATAAAACAACTGCATGATTCTTTGTAGTTGTGAAATCTTTTTTTCCAGGCCTTGATTGATGTGCAAGTATAACAACCTTTGACTGTGATAATCTTCTCAATGTATCAATGTGTGCAACGAACCTGGATGTGTCAAGGATTTCGCCTGTCTCCGTGTTCACAGGAGAGTTGAGATCCAGTCTGACAAGAACGCGTTTTCCCCTAAAATCAAAATCATCCATGGTGAAATAGTCCTTCATCAAAATAGTATATTGCAATTATAAATATAGTATTTTTCATGAGCTCTGTAGAAAAAATAATAAAAACAAATCCAGACACAGTTTAGACTAATTTTTCCTTATTATTGTATGCTCTTATTTTCAATGTCAATTTTTCAAATATTTCTGGAATTTTTCATCTCAAAAATGATACCTTTGAGCTTATTTACAGAATGTACTGTCTCCACTCTCCCATGAAAAAGTTCTTTTGTCATTCAAATATCCTCATATCCCTTAATTAACTTTATGGTCTTCTGAGCTCTGGTGTACTGTCCCGAAACAATTGACTATAAAAAGCCCATACCCAAATATGAGTCCCGCAAAGCTGAACAAACGCAAGATCAACTATATCATCAGAG
>JAVRLH010000100.1:0-3050 GCA_031961605.1 Thermoplasmatota archaeon | reverse complement strand
TCATTTGCCGCAATAGCTCCAACAGGTGTTGGTAAAACATCATTCGGAATTGTAATGTCCATGTTTTTATCTTCCAGGGAAAAAAGATCATATTTGCTTTTCCCAACAACCATTGTTTTGAAGGAGGTGGTAAAAAAACTTCAGGATCTTGGCTGTAGTGATCTTGCTTATTATCATACAGGCATGAAAGAAAAGGATAAAATGGTGGAAAAAATAGAAAAAGGAGAATTTAAAGTTCTTGTTACAACAACAGCTTTCCTTTCAAAAAATTTTACACTTGTTAAAAACAAATCATTCGATTTTATTTTTGTGGACGATGTTGATGCACTTTTAAAGAGATCAAAAAATCTTGATAAAATTTTAAAGATTCTAAAGAAAAATGGTGTTCTTATGGTTTCCACCGCCACGGGAACAAAAGGGTATAACACAAAAATTCTCAGGGAAAAGCTTGGCTTTGATGTTGGGAACATGAGAAACGCTGTGAGGAACATAGAGGATATATATTCATCCAGGGATCTTTTAATGGATATTTTGAACAGAATGGGCACAGGTGCCCTTATATTTGCACCAACACAGGAAGAAGCTAGAGGGGTGGCAAAAATAATTGGTGAAAGGGCGGGCATTGTTATTGAGGAGGATAAAAAGGCATATGAAAAATTTGCATCAGGTGAACTGGATTACCTTGTTGGTGTTTCAACCCCTTATGGCTCATTGATAAGGGGTATAGATATGCCTCAAAGAATAAGGTATGTTGTTTTTTATGGAATACCTAGATTTAAGTTGAACACAGAAAATATTGATAAATTAAGTGATAAATTTATCATGACACTTTCATACATTTTAAAGGATAAGTATCTGGATGAACTTTTGAAAAGAAAGGATGTGGAAGGAATAAGGAATAGAATAAGGGAAATACTGAAAACAAAAAATGAAATTAAGGGAGAGAGCTTTATATACAGGGATGGTTACATAATTTTCCCGGATGTAAATACTTACATACAGGGATCCGGAAGATCATCACGTCTTTATGCAGGCGGTATAACAAAGGGTGCGTCATTCATTCTTGATACAAAGGATATGGTTGAAATTTTCATAAACAGGGCATACGTTTATGGTATTGAATTTAAATCCATTGATGAGGTGAACATTGAAAATTTGAAAAAGGAAATAGATGAGGACAGGAAAAAAATAGGTGAAAAGGTTGAGGAAAAGGACATAATCAATCCTGCACTTTTGATTGTTGAGAGCCCCAACAAGGCAAAGCACATATCGCATTTCTTCGGCAAACCAAATTTAAGGATAATTGGAAACGCCATTGTTTATGAGGTTGCAATAGGTGACAGGGTTTTAACAATAGCTCCTTCACTGGGTCATACTGTTGATTTAACCACAACTGATGGTTTCCATGGTGTTCTTAAAAATGGATCTTTCATTCCTGTCTATTCACCAATAAGGAAATGCTATGATTGTGGTTATCAGTTCACTGAAGGGAATAGATGCCCTGTCTGTGGATCAAAAAATATTTACAATGCGGGGAAACAGATTGAAGTTCTACGCAAACTTGCTTATGAATGTGAGGAAATTATAGTTGGTACGGATCCCGATACAGAGGGTGAAAAGATAGCCTTTGACCTTATGAATTTACTGCATCCCTTCGGAAAGGGTATAAAAAGGGCAGAATACCATGAGGTTACAAGGGAGGCGATTTTGAAAGCATTAAAAGAGAGCAGGGATTTTAACCTGAACCTTGTGAAGGCACAGATGGTGAGAAGGATTGAGGACAGGTGGATAGGTTTTGAACTTTCACAGATCCTGTGGAATAGATTGAGGAGAAGAAATCTATCGGCCGGCAGGGCACAGACACCAGTTTTAGGGTGGATAATAGAAAGGTATGAAAAATCCAAAGAAATTAAGGATGAATATTTTATAAAAGATACGGATGTAAAGGTGCCATGGCAGAATGATGTTTATGCAAATGTTAAAGAAATAGGTGAGGAAACAATGGATTACATTGTACCACCATACACAACTGATGAAATTCTTAAGGATTCAAACATAATCCTGGGCATAGGTTTGGATAAAACAATGGAAATTTTGCAGGATCTATTTGAGTCAGGTCTTATAACATACCACAGAACTGATTCAACGCATGTATCAAAGGATGGAATGAATATAGCAAAAAAGTACCTTGGAGAACACTTTAGACCAAATGAATGGGGAAAGGAGGGAGCTCATGAATGCATAAGGCCAACAAGACCATGGACAAGGGATGATGTTGAAAGGCTTGTAAAGGAGGGTGTGCTTTCCATAAATATTGAAGAAAAGGCTTTACTTGTTTATGATCTCATATTCAGAAGGTTCATGGCCTCACAGAGCAGGGGAGAAATAAAAATAAAAAATTATGAAATATGGGTAAAGGATGAAAAATTGAATGTTTCTTTGACCGTTGAGGCGAAAGGTAAAAGTTATGAACTTTATCCATACAGGGTAAAGATTTACAGATCTTTAAAGACAGGATTTGTAAAAATTGACGTGGAAAAAAGAATAACAAAAATTTATCCATATTCACAGGCGGATGTTATAAGGGTAATGAAGGAAAAGGGTATTGGAAGACCAAGTACATATGCCACAATAATTTCAAGACTTTTCAAAAGAAACTATGTTATTGAAAGGAATGGGAAATTAATACCAACAAAAATTGGCTATACGGTTCATTTATTTTTATCAAAACATTATGGCAATTTTGTTAGCGAGGAAAGAACGGAAATTCTTGAAAAAAAGATGGAGGATGTTGAAGAAGGAAAGAGAGATTATCAGGAAGTTTTAAAAGAACTTTATGAGGAAATGTCAAAAATAAGAAAGATATAATTTTCAAATTTTGAGATTAAAGAATACATACGCATAATAAATATTCAAATTAAGATATAAATTTTTTTATGAAAATTTAAAATATTTTATGAAGTTTTTAAATCTATGTGTAAAAATCCCCAAAGACTTTCATCAGGTGTTTTTATAAAAAGTGTGAGCGTAAATGTGGATCCCGGAGGGAA
>JAVRLH010000099.1:0-3066 GCA_031961605.1 Thermoplasmatota archaeon | reverse complement strand
GATTGTATTGTTAATGCTGCAAATTCCTATCTTAAACATGGTGGTGGTGTTGCATATGCAATTGTTAAAAAAGGTGGATATGAAATACAGAGGGAAAGTGATGAGTATGTTAAAACACAAGGCCTTGTTAGGACAGGGGAAGTTGCTGTGACAGGACCTGGAAAATTAAAGTGCAAGTACATAATTCATGCCGTGGGACCAAGGTATGGTGAAGGGGATGATCTTTTATATTCTGCAATAAAAAGATCACTTGAAAAGGCCGATGAATTAAATTCAAAATCAATTGCCTTACCGGCAATATCAACAGGGATTTTTGGTTATCCCCTTGATATTTGCGCAAGGATTATGGTAAAGGCAATAAAAGATTTCGAAGGAAAAAGTCTTGAAAGGATAATTGTTGTTCTTTACGATAAAAATGCACATGAAATTTTCTCAAAAATATTCTCTGAAAATTTTAGATGCAAGGGATTATAAACAACAAAATTTTTTCGATCAACCATGGATGTTGAAATCATAACAATTGGAAATGAACTTTTAAGCGGTAGAACATTGAACACCAATTCATCATTGATAGGAAAAATATTTACGGAAATGGGTTTTGTTGTAAGAAGGATCTGCACAGTTGGTGATAATGAAAAGGATATTGTGAATGTCATCAGGGAATCCTTATCAAGGAAACCAGGAATTTTGATAATAACTGGTGGTCTCGGTCCCACATACGATGATATAACATCAAAATCACTTTCAATAGCATTAAATAAAAAATATGTTCTGAACAATGTGGCATATGAAATATTGAAGGAAAAGTACGGTAAACTTAATCTGGATCTAACACAGGAAAGAATAAAAATGGCATATATGCCTGAAAATGCAATTCCCATACCTAATCCAGAGGGAACTGCTCCTGGAATATACATAACAGGTGAAACTGAAATATTGTGCACACCTGGTGTTCCAAAGGAAATGTCAGCTATCCTTGATCTTTTTATAAAAAATTTTATGAAAAAGAGGAGCGGCAGGGAACACCATGAAAAAAATATTAAAGTCATTGGAATAATTGAATCCACCATAGCCCCTTATGTTAAAAAAATTGCTGAGAAATACAACGTTTATATAAAAACACACCCTGTCAGTTTTGATTTAAACAGACCGGTTCTTGAAATTCAAATCGTTTCGGATAGTAAGGAAAAATTGGGTGAATCATTATCTGAACTTAAAAAAGTAATAAATGATCTCCATGGAATGATTGAAGAGTGAAAGTTTTAATAAAAAGAGAAACTATTGTTAATTCTATGGGAAACACAAAGGTAATAATAACATCCGGACCATCCTGTGATAAAGAAAAAATCATGGAAAAGATTTTCAGGGCGGGAATTTCATCAGTGAGGATAAACACCGCCCATGCTGAAGAGGGTTACATTAAAAAAATTACAAAAATTGTCTATGGTCTAAACGAAAAGCTATCCATGCATGTTTCAGTAATGGTTGATCTGAAAGGACCTGAGCTTAGAACAAAAAATCTTGATGATATTGAAATTAAAGAGGGAAAAGAATATTCATTATCCGGAGAGAATGGAATTGTTATAAATTATCCTCAGGCTTTAAAAAATCTTGAAAAGAATGATACAATCCTGATGAGTGATGGAAAAATAAAATTCAGGATTATTGAAAACATGGGTAATAAAATAAAAATGAAGGCATTAACATCTGGTATTTTGAGGGCTAGGGCAAGGGTAAACATACCCAGTAAATACATAGAGATAGGATCACTCACAGAACGTGACATGATTTTTCTTAAGGAAGGTATTGAAAATAATGTGGATTTTTTCGCACTTTCATTCGTTCAGAAAGAAGAAAATGTTATTGATCTTCAGAAAAGGATACTTGAAAATGATGGAGATCAGGAAATAATTTCAAAGATTGAAACAAAAAGCGGTTTTTCAAACATTGAAGAAATTGTCAATGTTTCCGATTACATAATGGTTGCAAGGGGAGATCTTGGTGTTGAAATGCCAATAGAGGAGGTGGGAATAACACAGAAAAAAATAATTGAAGTTTCACACAAATACGGTGTGCCAACAATTGTTGCAACAGAAATGCTTGAATCCATGGTAGATTCGGAAACACCAACAAGGGCTGAGGTATCGGATGTTACAAACGCAATAATCGATAATGCGGATGCTCTCATGTTAACTTCAGAGACAGCAATCGGAAAATACCCTGTTGATGTTGTTTTTTACATAAATAGAATTATAGAGTATGTTGAAAAAAAGATTCAGAAATTTCCAGAGCCTGAAGAATTCCTGGGGAACAGGGTTGCTTTTTCCATAGCAAGGGCATCAAAGGTTATTTCTGAAGAGATTAAAGCGAATGGAATAATAGCATTCACAAGGTCAGGAAATACAGCGAGAATGCTTTCTGCTGTGAGACCTTCCGTACCAATATACTCTGTGGTAACACAAAAAAGTCTTGCAAGAAGGGTTAATTTGCTTCGTGGAACATATCCATTCGTTTTCAATGGCAAAAACGATGATATCTTTTACATCCTAAAAGATTTTCAGGAAAGCATGAAATTAAAAAAGGGAACAAGGTTTGTTGTTACATCCGGTTCACCATTTTTCCTTTTCGGTGGAACCAATGGTGCAATGGTAATAACGGTTGGAGAATTTCTTGGAAGAGGAACTGTTATGGGGAAGTCCATTGAAGGGAAGGCAACTTATGGTAAAAAAGGAAACATTCTTGTCTTAAAGAATAAAACTTTAGATTTTAATGAAAATTTTAAAGATTATGATGCTTTCATATTCCTTGATAATGTATCGCATGAAGTTTTGATAAAAATAAAAGATCTGAATAAAACAGCTGTTTACAACACAAAAATTTATAAAGATATAAAAGAAGGTGATGAGATTCATATAGATTCACATACAGGTATAATTACGAAATGAGTGCTTTAATAAAAAGAATATGTGTAGTATCCCATATTCTCTGACTATATAAAGACTTAACTTTTTATTTTTCATTTTTCTCACCTTCCACAAGTGCATAAAATATTCCTAATTTGCATTC
>JAVRLH010000098.1:0-3111 GCA_031961605.1 Thermoplasmatota archaeon | reverse complement strand
GAATGGATTATGAATAATTTTTTAAAAAATTTATGCGGACGTTCATTTTAAAAAAATAAATATATTCTTGATTGCTTTCACATTAACACATATGATTGCAATCGTTGATGTATTGATAATGATCTTGATCGGAATTGCATATTTAAATCAAATCTATTTCCTTTCAATATCACTTTTCAGCATAACTAATAACCTGAAGGATGAAGTATGGCTGAAGGTAGAGCCAAGGTACGATAAAAATGTTGAAGTTCTCATACCACTTTACAGGGAAGAATGCAAAAGTATTGTAAAAACTGTTAACAGTATTTTAAATCAGAGATATAATAAAGAATTGTTAAAGGTAATTATGATAGTTGAAATGAACGATCCAAACACAGAGGATTGTGCAAAAAAAGCCTGTGGAACATTAAACAAAAATGGTATTAAAGCAAGTGTTTTTGTGAGAAATAAAAAGAGGAGTTCAAAGGCATCTGCACTGAACGATGCACTGAAATATGTTGAGAGTGAAATAATAGTTGTTTATGATGCTGATGATGGAATCATTGATCCTGACCAGATTGGAAAGGGTGTGTCTTTGATTACAGAGGGTTATGATTCTGTTGGTGTGAAGGTTTTAAGGGTGGGTGAAAGTGTAACACAAACACTTTCATACATAGATACATTTTTCTGGATCAATGTTTCCCTTCCAGGAATAACAAAAATATCCGGTTATCCTTTATTGAGCGGTGAAGGTTTATTTGTTTCAAAAAAAGCTTTAGAAAAAATAGGAGGTTTTCCGGATTCATTGACAGAGGATTCCATGTTAACTGTTGAATTTGCAAAGAATAATTTAAGGATTGGTTTACTTGACAGTGTTGTTTATGAAAATTCACCAAAGAAATTGAGGTCTCTTGTTAAACAGAGAATAAGATGGCATAGGGGTTATGCTCAATGTTTCATAAAAACTTTGAAAAGTAAAATACCTGCAAAATTGAAAATAGTTCTTGCAATATCATATACATCACCCATTTCCCTGATCGTTATTGCATTTTCCCTTATCTATATATTTTATTATTTTATTCTTGGTTCAACATTACACATTTTTCTTTTACCCGAACTTTTGCTCCTGAGTATTTTTTCAATACTTACAGCTGTTTCAGCCCCCATCTATTTGATAAAAAATGATAATTACATAAAAAGAAAAGAAAGTTTCTATTTCCTTATTCTCTACTGGTCATTACTTGGATTCGCAACAGTCTATTCATTCATTGTTCCAAAAATACAGTGGTACAAAACGGAAAGACTTTAAATTTTTCAATGCCCGAGCCGGGATTCGAACCCGGGTCAGAGGCTCCGCAGGCCTCCAGGATAATCCTGACTACCCCACTCGGGCTATTCTTTCATCAACAATTTTTTTCTTTCTTTTGCACTGTAACCTGTTGCTTCCTCAAGAAAATTGTTGAACCTCTTTATTGTTTCTTCATAAAACTCCTTATTCTTGTTTGTCTGTGTTTCAACAAAAAGCTTATTTTCTCTCAATTTTGCCTTTATTAAATCCAATGATCCATAGGATGAAATAAAATATTCATTTTCAACTTTAACACTACCGAAATTCTTTTCCATAATTTTTTTCAACCTCTCCTGATCAATTTTATTTTTTCTTTTAATGGTATATTCCCTCAAGGTATCACCCTCCTTATGTTCCTCGGATAGGGTATGGCATATTTTATGTGATCAAATCCTGCTATCCACCACACAAACCTATCAATGCCAAGACCAAAACCTGAATGTGGAACAGATCCATATTTCCTGAGATCTATGTACCAGTAATAATCGTTTGGATTTAGATGCTCTTCCTCAATTCTTTTTAATAATTCATCAAGATCATATATCCTTTCACCACCACCTATTATTTCACCATATCCTTCAGGTGCCAGAAGATCATGGTTTAGTACAACATTTGGATTTTCTGGATCTGGTCTATGGTAAAAGGGTTTAATTGATTTTGGAAAGTGTATAACAAATGTGGGTTTTTCAAATTCTTTTGTTATAACACTTTCCTCATCCGCACCAAGGTCCGAACCGTATTCCAAATTCAGGCCAAGCTTTTTACCAGTTTCTATTATTTCAGAATATTCCATTCTTTTGAATGGTGGTAAAAAACTCTCAAGTCTGTTTATATCCCTTTTCAAATAAAGGAGATCCTGTCTATTTTTTTCAACTACACCTTCAATAACATGTGCGATCATATTCTCTTCAAATTTCATCATTTCATCGTTATGCAACCAGGCACTTTCAGCCTCACAGTGCCAGAATTCTGTCAAATGTCGCCTTGTCCTGGACTTTTCAGCTCTAAATGATGGAGCAATGGTGTAAACATTCTCAAGTGAAAATATAAAGGTTTCAAGGTAAAACTGTGAACTCTGTGTAAGATAAACCTTCTTACCAAAATATGGTACCTCAAAGAGTGTTGATCCTCCTTCCACTGATGAACTGACAAACATGGGTGCCTGAACCTCATAGTAACCTTCTTTTCTGAAATATTCGTGAAGTTTTTCAAAGATCGTGGATCTTATTTTAAGTACTGATGTCATTTCCCTGCTTCTTAGCCAGAGATGCCTGTGATCCAGCAAAAATTCATCGCTCTTGTCTTTTGTGATTGGGAAATTCTGACTTGGACCTATGATCTTGAAAATGTTAGCAAGCATTTCGTATCCTCCGGGTGCTCTCTCATCCTTTCTTATTGTTCCCTTAACATAAACGGATGCCTCTATACCAACGTTCTTTGACGCTTTAAAATCATCATCGCTCATATTTTCCTGTGAGATCACTGTCTGCATTATTCCCGTTGAATCTCTAACAACAATGAAAACAATTTTACCGCTTTCCCTCCATCTGTAAACCCATCCCCTAATCTCCTCTTCCTTATCTATCCATGCATCATTCTGAATCTCAGCAATTTTTTTCATGGTAATGACCTAATGTTTGTCTTTTTAATATTTTTTTTCCTTAATTTTTGGACATAAAAACAACAGACTCTCCGCATGTCTAATTTGATCTACCCATAACATACAGTATTTTCTTTAAATTTTCACTTTTTAATTTATTTTTGATACAAGATAATAATCTTTT
>JAVRLH010000097.1:0-3164 GCA_031961605.1 Thermoplasmatota archaeon | reverse complement strand
AGTGCAGATCTAAAAACAAATTTTCTGTATAAACCACTGTAATTGCTCTGGTTTATCCAGTTTTTCCAATAGGAAATAGTTTCCTCAAGTCTATCGTATGACTTGTAATCCTTCAAACGATGAAGGTTCTTTTCACCATATACCATAACAATCCATGCGGAACTGTTCTTTTCCAATGAAATTTTTCCGTACACCATGGATTGGTGCTTTTCAAGCCTGAAATCCGTTACAATTCCAGCAACATCATTCTTATTTTTAAAAATATAACCGTTATCCTTTTCAATTATATTTATCTGGGATCTACCCAAATCAAAAACCGGTTTGAATTTTATTTCTACATCAATATCCTGTGTTGGAGTTTCAATGAGTCTATGTATTTCAGGGAAATAGATCGTTGAATATTCAGATGCTGGCATAAAATCCGTTAACCTTAAAACAGTTCTTCCATTTTTTATAAATTCAGTGACAAGAACATTTGTGAAATCTTCATAGTATTGGTGGACATACAACTTTTCCCTTTTTAAAGGAGATATTGAAAAATAACCACCCTTATTTTTGTCAAGTATGGAAAAGAAGAGAGGGTTGGAATTGAAGTTTGGGAAACAGGCCCAGTCAATCGTTCCATCCATTCCAACCAGGGCTGCTGTTCTATTGTTTGCGATCATTCCATGATGTTTTATTTTTACGTATCCATCCTGAAATATGTCACTTAAAGAATAAACATTGTGATCTTGCATAATTAATGATCACGCCAGGTTCCGCTTACCACCCATACAGGTTCATTTTCATCGAAGTATTCCTGACCCTTTACACTGTATTCTTCAATAATTTTTTCATTTATATCTATTCCAAGACCGGGTTTGTCTGGAACTTTGAAATGGCCATCTTCAACAGGCGTTCCATTGTATATTAAGTCCCTTTTCCATTGAGGGAAAACATCATAGAATGATTCCTGTATCAGGAAGAATGGAATGTATGCATCCATCTGTAATGTTGCTGCATTCTGTACCGGTCCAAAAGCATTATGGAATGCCATTTCAACACCAAACGCTTCAGCCATACCGACAATCTTTTTCGCTTCAGTTATGCCTCCGGAGTTGGTTATATCAAGCTGGAGAAAATCAAGAACATTTTCTTTCAGATATTGCAATGCCATTATCTTGTGTGTAATTCTTTCACCCAGTGCAATGCGCAATTTTGTTGAGTTCCTGTACTTTTTCAATCCATCAATATCTTCAGGATGAACAGGTTCTTCAACAAATAGAATGTTTTCAAACTCTTCAAGCCTTTTTGCTATCATTATTGCAGAATTTACGTTGAACCTACCATGGTGCTCTATGAGGAGATCCACATCCTTTCCAACACTATCACCTATTGCTTCAATGATATTAGCTGCATTTTCAATGCCTTCCTTATCAATGTAATCGTAATAATGGTAGAATGGATCGAACTTCAGTGCTTTGTATCCCTTATTTACCCATTCCCTGGCCTTTTTTGCAAAATCATCGGGTGTTTTACAATCGTTATACCAGCCATTTGCATATGCTTTTATCTTATTTCTGAATTCACCACCAAGGATCCTGTACAACGGTGATCCTAGAACCTTCCCAATAATATCCCAGGAGGCAATGTCAATTGCACTTAAGGCCGTTGTTGATTCAAAGGATTGTGGAAGGTAGAAATCATGCTTGTACCATTCCCTTCTGTTCTTTTCAACATTGAACGGATCCTTACCAATGTATACCCTTGAAACCTCTCTTATAGATTCAATAACGGGTAAAACTCTCAATGTTGGCACTGCCTCACCATATCCAACATAACCATCATCCGTTGTCACCCTAACAAGTATCATTGTTGATGCCCAGGTTGCACTGCCCTTTTCCTGCCCTAATTCAAATACTTCAATGTTCCTTATCTTTGTCATATTTGATAGTATAATTTTTGAATACTTAAAATTTGAGTAAAATTGATGGAAAATTTAAATAGATTCCATGAATTTCAATGAACTATGAAAATCCACGATCTATCCTTTGATATTTCATCGGAAATGCCCTACTTCAAAGGTGATCCAAAACCTGAAATTGAACAGTATAAAACAATAGAAAAGGATGGATACAATATAAAAAACATAAGGATTGGTACGCATACAGGTACACATATTGACGCACCTGCACATTTCATAAAAAATGGAAAGACAATAGATCAACTTTCATTTTCAGATCTTTCAGGTCTTGCAACATGCATTGAATATTCACCTGAAAAGGAATTAATATTACCAAAAATAAATTTTCAGATAATTTTATTGTACACGGGTTACAACCTTAACTGGGAGAATTTTGAAACATTCGATAATTTTCCATACATTAATAAAGAACATGCAAAGATTTTAGTGGAAAATAATGTGAAATTAATTGGAATAGACTCACCATCCATAGATATATTTGGTTCAAAAAATTTTGAATCACACCATATAATACTTGGAAAAAATATACCTGTTGTTGAAAATTTAAACTCGAAGGTTTTGAAGGATCTTGTTAACAGATCATTTTATTTTATTGCATTACCGCTCAAAATTAAAGAAGGTGATGGAGCGCCTGCAAGAGTAATTGCAATGGAGGTGTAAAATATGAAGGCAATAATAACATATCCTCCAAAGGGAGGAGCGAAATTTGTTGATATTGATATCCATGAGAAAAATCAAATAAAGTTAAGAACACTTTATGTTGGAGTATGCGGAACGGATAAGGAAATTGTTCTTGGGAAATTGCCATTTGCAAGACCAGAATACGGGAATTCTCTTGTTCTTGGTCATGAGGCACTTGCAATGGTTGAGGATCCCGGTGATAGCAAAATATTCAGAAAGGGTGATGTTGTTGTTCCAATGGTGAGAAGGCCTGGAAAATGCAAAATGTGCAGTATAGGAAGATGGGATTACTGCGAGGACGGGGATTTTGTTGAGTCAGGTATAAGGGGGAAGAATGGTTTCATGAGGGAGGAATTCTACGATGAGGACAGGTACCTTGTTAAGGTAAGGGAAAAAGATCTTGACATACTTGTTTTAACAGAACCATTAAAGAATGTAATGAAAATGGTTGAAATATTTGGATTTCTGGAAAAAAGACTACCATGGTACTGTGATGATTCCACATATACATGCAAAAACC
>JAVRLH010000096.1:0-3234 GCA_031961605.1 Thermoplasmatota archaeon | reverse complement strand
TGATTGTGATGTTCTTAAAGATCAAAGCAAAAAACCAATATTGGATACCAATGGCAATGTCATACCTCAAGGCCTGATTTCATTTAAGAAAATCATTAAACGATATAATAAGGGATCCCAGCTCCATACCTTGATTACAAAAACACAGTCAGGGGGCACACAGTATTTCTTTAAATTAACAGAGGATCAAAAGAGAATCCTTGAGGAAAAGAATATTGAAATAACTAACAGGACCAATATATGGGACCATGTTGATCTAAAGACATACGGGGGTTATGTTTTATTGCCCCCTTCAGGAGGACCATTAGGCAAATATGAATTCATAGAGACAAACCCTATTGCAGATCTTCCAGACTGGCTCTTCAATGTTTTATTAAAGGAATACAAGCCTAATCCTGCCCTTGCCCTGGAAAAGATCAGATTCAAGGAAATTAAAATGAAAAAACTTCAGAAAATCATAGGAATACTATTGCCTTATTGGGGAAAGGCCGATCACAGAAGGAATGACCTAACACTGGCAATTAATGGATTTTTGGCATTAAGAGGGGTTAAGGCTGAGGCAAGAAAATACATTCTTTCTGAACTTTGCAGATTGACTGGAAAAGGCTGTGATCATGTTAATGCTTTCAAATACACAGACCAGAGATTGCAGGAAGGTAAGCCTGTAAAAGGAAAAGCAAGTCTTGAAAAAATAATCAATGAAATTGAGGGGGTCCTTGACAATGAGTGAGGAAGAAAAGAAAACACCTGGGGAAAAGGTCAGTGAGGGAATTGACGGAATCCTTATAGAAAAGAAAAAACTTTTAGAAAAAGCAATTGGAAATGAAAAAATTGATATTGTTTTTAGAACAAGATTTACAGACAGGGAAGGTTATCATTACATAGAATTTCAGGACAAAGATGGATTGCTTAAATTTATAAAATACAAAAACGGGAAAATAATTGAAAAAATTGAATACATAGAATTTAACAATCCAGAAAATCAAGACAGAAAAATAAGGATCTACCCTGCACCACAGATTAAAGAGACAAAAATAGATAGATTACTTGAAGAATTTGAAAAAGACAATGATGAAGATATCACAATTAACTTTCCAGGTTATCCACAGGAATATGGTAGTGAAAAAGAACTTTTTGAAGAAATTAGATCTTTCATTCATTCCTTTGTTGAATTGCCTGAATACCATGAAATTGAACTTAGTTTTTATCCAATGAAATCTGTTCTCTTTGATGTAATAAAAACTGATTTTTTCCCATTCGTTCATATAATTGCGCCTCTTGGGAAAGGAAAAAGCAGACTATTGAACATACTTTATGAAATTATTCCCTTTTCTTTTATTGCAAGTAATCTAAAAAGTGCGGCACTTATCAGAATTTCGGATCTTTACAAGGCTGTGGCCATAGTTGATGAAGTCGGTGATTTAGATGAAGAAATGATTGAAATTGTAAATAGCAAATTTAACAAAAAAAGAAAAGTTATCAGAGCACACCAGGAAATACAGCATGGATATAGCAGTTTAGTGGCTTATTCTATTTTTGGGCCAATAATAATGGCTGGAAGAACTCCTTTTAGCGATGATGCAACCGAAACAAAAAGCATACAGATTGATATGAACTTTGAAATGGAAAGGGAAGACATTCCCATAGTAATTGAAAAAAGACTCTATGATGAATTTATAGAAAGAGCACATAACATACGCAATAAACTCTTAATGTTCAGAATAAAATGGCACGATAAAATCAATGATTTTCAGAGCAATGTAATTATCAGAAAATTCCAAAAAATAGCAGAAAAAAGATTGGTTCAGACTTTTTCTTTCTTTGAAGATTTTATGCTAATGATCCCAGAATACAAAGAAAAGGTCATTGACATAGTCAAAGAACAAATAATAAAAAATGTGGAAGTGAATGCAGATACACCAAATGGCATGGTAGCAAATATTTTCCTGGACTTATATGACTATGGGGAATACGGATTTGGCAAAGAGAAATTTGAATATGATAAAAATGGGAAACATTATAAAGGTATTTTCTTAAGTGCTATCTATGAACAACTGGGGGAAAACTATAAACAACAAGTAGGAAAAATTATCAAAAAATTAGGACTGACAATAGATAGGATTAGAATTGAAAGTAATGAAAGAGATAGCAATGGAAATGAAATAAAAAAAGTAAAATTATACAGATTGGTAAGAATTCCAGACGAAAAAAAGATCTTGGAACTCAGAAAAAAATATAGCATAGACTATATAAATGAACAAATTGAATCCATTAGATCCAACATAAGTAATTTAGACACCATTTTTCAGAAAAGCATTGAAAATACTGAGTCTGTAAGCAATTCTGTTCCATTAGATCCAACAGTTCCATTAGATCCAAATACCCCCCTGAAAAAAACAGATAAAATAACAGAAACAGACCAAAAAGAACGTATAAGTGAAAATAAATATATAAAACAAGACAAAGAAAAAGAGAACAAAAATATTAATAATATTAATAATATAAAAATCGGACTGCAAGATTTCTATATCTTCAATGAACACACTGTCTCGGATCTAATGGATCTAATGGATCAAAAATTAAAGGAAATCCTTAAAAATACTGATTCTGCTTCAAAAACCTATATTATTACAGGGTTAATGGATCTAATGGATCATAAATTTCCCATTGTAAAAATATATTTAAACCCAAATGACCCCAATACAATTCTTATAATAATCAAAGGTTTCTATAATCAATTCACAGAAGAGCAGAAAAAATACCTTTCAGAGAAATTCCAAAAAATAGACCTTACAGCCAATGAAATAGGCATTGACGAAATCTTGCTTTTCTTTCCAATACCTCAGAAAAAAGAGACCTTAAAAGAAAGGACACTGAAATGGTTCAAGGACCACAATTTGGAAACTTTAGTCAAGGCAATTTATGAACTGGACGATCACACAATACAGGTTGAACTCAAAGGACCCTGGGATCTCTATGATCCAGAGACACAAAAAGAACTCAAGGCTAAATTTGAACTGGTCTCTTATTGGGGGCATATCATTGTTTTACGGACCAGACCACAGGAGGTGAATTGACTTGGACAGTTCAATGCCATTTTTCATTCCTTCGGATATAGTTATTGAGGTCCAGGACAGACTAATGGAAGAATTTGAAAAAGAGGAAGTAATCTATGGTTTTACAGGACCTGCTAATCTAATGCTTGATACATTAAAGGATCTTGAAAATCACTTA
>JAVRLH010000095.1:0-3236 GCA_031961605.1 Thermoplasmatota archaeon | reverse complement strand
CCCGGTTTTATAGATCTTCATGTTCATGTTAATGGCGCGGGTGGTGAGGGCGGTCCCTCAACAAGAACACAGCCCCTCAATGCTATGGATTTGATTAGATCCGGAACAACGACAGTTGTTGGTCTTTTAGGAACTGACGGTTACACAAGATCCCTTGTTGATCTATTGTTTCATATAAGAAAATTGAAAAATTCTGGTTTAAATGCTTTCATGCTGACAGGATCGTATCAGGTTCCAGGACCAACATTAACAGGTTCCGTAGCAAGGGATATTTTATTGATAAATGAAATTGTTGGTGTTAAGATAGCGCTGAGCGATCACAGATCATCCTACCCTTCATTTGAAAAACTTGTTTCTCTAACAAGTGAAGCTAGAGTATCAGGAATGCTATCAAATAAACCAGGTTACGTTCATGTTCACATGGGTGATGGGAAGGACATGTTCAACCCAATATATGAGGTGATTGAAAAAACGGATATTCCAATAAAACAGTTTTTACCAACCCATGTCGACAGGAATCCTGAACTGATGAACGAGGCGATAAAATTCGCAATGAAGGGTGGGAATATTGACATAACAGCCCATGAAAATAAGAGCGTTGAAAACATAAAGTTCATGCTTTCCATGGGTGTTAATCCTGAAAACATAACAGTTAGCACGGATGGAAATGGATCTATGCCGAAATTCGATGATCAGGGCAATTTAATAGATCTTAAAGTTTCACCCCATGACACAATTTTAAAAATATTCCAGGATGTTTTCATAAAGAATGATGATTTCTCAATAAAATTTTTGAAGATGGTGACAGAAAACCCTGCTAAAAGGCTTAACATTAAAAAGGGAAGGATTGAGAAGGGATACGATGCAGATTTATTAATTTTCGATCAGGAATTGAACTTGATCTATGTAATAATAAATGGAAGGCTATTTGAAATATGAGACCATGGGTAACAATCAACTTTGCAATGAGCGTTGATGGAAAGATAGCAATCGGGACAGGAGAGCAAACAAGGCTATCGGATGAATATGATTTTGAAAGGGTTCATAATTTAAGGAATGAAGTGGATGCAATACTTGTTGGCATTGGTACGGTTCTCAAGGATAATCCTTCCCTAACAGTTAAAGAAAAATATGTTAAAAATCCAAAAAATCCTGTAAGGATAATTCTGGATTCAAAGTTAAGGATACCTGAAAATGCAAAGGTCCTTGATAACAGGGCAAGGACAATAATTTACACAACAAAAAGTGCGGAGAAAAGAGAATTGAACGCTGAAATAAGGGTATGCGGTGAAGAAAAAGTTGATCTAAAATGCATGCTTGAAGATCTCTATTCCATGGGAATAAAAAAATTGCTTGTTGAAGGCGGATCAAGGGTAATTGGATCCTTTCTCTCATCCGGACTTTTTGATGAAATGACAATTTTCATTGCACCTTTTATTATAGGTCCTGAAGCACCCGGTATTTCAGGAATAAAAACTGCAATGAGTGAAAATGAAATGTTGAAATTAAAAATAGTGGATGTTAAAACCCTTGGATACGGTATTCTGGTGAAAATTGAAAATGCTCAACCCGGTATATGAGAAAAGGGCACTTTTCAATACTGAAAAGAAAGAAATTTACATCTGCGATTTGCACATAGGTGTTGAAAGGGAACTCGATTCTCTCGGTATAAAAGTTTTGAACCAAACGGAAAAGATGATAGATGAAACACTTGAAATTATCAATGAAACCAATGCAAGGAAATTGATAATTTTGGGTGATTTAAAGCATGGTATTGGTATAGATGAAAAATATGTGAATGATCTAAAAAATTTTGTGAATGAAGTTTCAAAATCTGTAAACATAGAGATAATAAAGGGAAACCATGATGGTAAGATTGAAAAAATTCTGAACATAAAGGTTCATGGATCAAGGGGATTCCTTAACAATGATGTTTATTTGCTGCATGGCCATACATGGCCGGAAACATCAATAGGAAGGGCAAGGTATCTTGTCATGGGTCACATGCACCCTGAAATAAAAATAAGGCATGATAAAAATCCAAAAAATTTCCATGCAGTATGGCTCTATGGAAAAGCGACTAAAAAGTTCAAAGATAAATATAATTTTCAAGGAAACATTATTGTCATGCCTGCGTTCAATCCACTTGTTGGCATGGTGATAAGGAACTATCCTATAGGACCATTATTCAAAAATGGATTCGTGAATCTTGAGAACATGGATGTTTATTTGCTCGATTCAACGAACATTGGAAAGTACAGGGATTTCATTCAATAATTATTTTTTAAAAATAGATAAAACTGCAAGCTCCGCCGCAGCCCTTGCCATGTTTGCAATAATTTCCACATTTCCATTTACTTTATTCATTGAAACGCAGAAAACGGTATCACCATCATAACTTGTGCTGTAGGGCCATATTCTTGATGCAAAGCCTAGGTTTGCCTGATATGCCACGTATTGAGCATCAATGTTTTTCAGTTCGGCGTTTGTTATAACAGCACCAATTGTTGTGTTTAATTTTCTATCAGATTCTGAAAATAAATGAAATGAAAACGTTTTAATCGTTTCCTCCAGATTCTTTCCATCAGGATGAGAAATGTTCCTTCCATCAAAATCAAAAATATCGCCAACGCTGTTCAGAACAACAAAAACACCCACATAAATATCATCTTTCTTAATTTCAACGTAACCCTGTCCTGAAACTTTTCTTTCCCTACTAGGATCATATTTTCCAACGGTTGCCCCAGTCCCTGCCCAGAACGGCCCTGTTGGTATTTTATTTCCAAGGTTTTTTATGCTCTTTTCAACCCATTCCTGTCCGGGAATGAAATCATTGTCAATAAAATCAAATATTGCAGCACCACTCACTATGGGAACAATCGTGTTTCTCAAAACAACACCCCTTTTATTTTTCCTGAGCCATTCCATCAAAAATGGTATTGTGTTAAAACCGAAAGCACTCCTTCCAGTAAAAATTAATGCATCAATGGAATAATCCATCCTGTGCGTTGATCTCAATCCATCCGTTTCATGCGTTGCGGGTGATCCGCCTGAAACAAATATTCCTGATGTGTTGGGTCTATCGAACAAAAAGAAAGTCATGCCTGAATGCAATTCAAGATCTGTATATCCCCCAACCTGAACGCCTGGAATATTAATATTAACAAAATCATCATCATTTTCAATCATTAAGGCCATATTTATTGCTAAGAAAATCCATATGAAAAATTTTTTGA
>JAVRLH010000094.1:0-3247 GCA_031961605.1 Thermoplasmatota archaeon | reverse complement strand
GTTGAGTTTATTGGTGAAGGTATAAAATACCTTTCATTACAGGACAGGACAACAATATCTAACATGGCTCCGGAATATGGTGCCACAGCAGGTTTATTCCCTGTTGATGAAACAACATTAAGATACATGAAATTAACAGGAAGGGAAAAACTCGTACCAATAATTGAAAAGTATATGAAGGAACAGGGTCTTTTCTATACAGGTCAGGAATATTCATACGATGAATTGTATGAATTTGATCTTTCATCAATTGAACCATGCGTTGCCGGACCTAAAAATCCTGATGAAAGGATAGCATTAAAGAATCTTCCTGATGAGCTGAAGAAACTCGCCGGAAGGGAGAGAAAGGAGATTGAAATTGAAATTTCAGGAACAAAATATAAGTTTGGTGATTTTTCTGTATCCCTGGCTGCAATAACAAGCTGCACAAACACATCAAATCCATTTGTTCTTATGGGTGCAGGTTTAATTGCAAAAAATGCTGTTGAGAGGGGACTTAAGGTTAAACCCTTTGTGAAGACAAGCCTTGCACCTGGATCAGTTGTTGTTACAGAATATCTAAAAAATTCAGGTCTTTTACCATACCTGGAGGCTTTAGGATTCCATGTTGTTGGTTATGGATGCACAACATGCATAGGGAACAGCGGACCACTTGTTAAAGAAGTTGAAGAAGTAATGAAAAATTCTGATCTTTATATAACAGGTGTTCTAAGCGGGAACAGAAACTTCGAGGGAAGGATAAATCCATACATAAAAGGTACATTCCTTGCATCACCCATGCTTGTTGTTATCTATGCTCTTTCAGGAAGAATGGACCTGGATTTTGAAAAGGATCCAGTTGGTCTGGATCCCAATGGTAAACCTGTTTATCTCAAGGATATATGGCCATCGGATGAAGAAATAATGTCATACATTGAAAGATATGTCAGCTCTGATCTTTATAAAGAAAAATATAAAAACGTATTTGAGGGAGATGAGAACTGGAAGGCATTGAAGATACCCGAGGGTGAATACTATGAGTTTGATCCAAAATCCACATATATAAGGGAACCACCATGGTTCAATGACTTTTCCTTTGAAGAAAAGCCTTTGAAAGATATAATAAATGCAAGGATACTTGCAATATTCGGCGATAACATTACAACAGACCATATCTCCCCAGCAGGAACAATAGTTTCGGATCCAGAAATTTTAAAGAATCTGGATCTCAACGATAAGGAAAAATTGAAGAACATACCGCCTGCTGCAATTTATCTTCTACAGAATGGTGTTAAACCGGAGGATTTCAACACCTATGGATCAAGAAGGGGTAACCATGAGGTGATGGTGAGGGGAGGTTTTGCAAACGTTAAGATAAAAAACAAAATGGTTGAAAGGATGGGTGGATACACTAAGTATTATCCTGATGGCGAGGAAATGAGCATTTACGATGCAGCCATGAAATACATGCAACAGGGAATTCCGCTCGTAATATTCGCGGGTAAGAGGTATGGTCAGGGAAGCAGCAGGGACTGGGCAGCAAAGGCGACAGCTCTACTTGGTGTAAAGGCAATAATAGCTGAGGGTTTTGAAAGGATTCACAGGAGTAACCTTGTTGATATGGGCGTTCTACCCATACAGATTCCTGAACCAATAGGTGACCTGAAGGGAGATGAACTTGTTGACATCATTGGCATAAGTGAAATGGTTCCAAAGGGTAAGGTTCAGATAACAATAAAAAGGAATGGAAATGAAAGAAAAATTGAAGGAATTCTCAGGGTTGACACAAAGGCTGAGGCGGAATACATAAAGAATGGAGGAATATTGAAGTATACGCTGAAAAAATTGCTAACTAAAGATTAATTTGAATTCTTCAATCCATTTCCAGTGATCACAAGAACATTCTTTCCCTCAAAATTTTTCTTTTTGAACGCAGCCAAAACTGTTGAAGAACTGTACTCAGCATAAATACCAATCCTTGCAAGTGAATACCTTGCTTCCTTTATTTCATTTTCGCTAACAGTTATACATCTCCCATAATCCCTGACTATTTTTTCCATTAAATCTATCAGGGGTGGTTTTGTTGATACGAGTGCATCGGCAAGAGAATTAATTTCCCTATCAGGATTGTATTCGTATCCGTTTATCCTTGCACATAGAGGTGATACCTGTTCCGTCTGAACAGCAACTATTTCAGGTATTTTATCAATTTCGCCTGAATCGAATAAATGTTTGAAACCCTTGAACATGCCTATCAATAATGTACCTGCTGAAACAGGGACAAAAATTCTATCTATTTTTCCTAGATCCTCAAATATTTCATAGGAAAGTGTTCTTATTCCATCCCTGAACTCAGGCATAAACACATGGCTTGCATATATTCCGGAATGGTTTTCAGCAGCATTCTGAACATCCTCCCTTGATCCCTTTACTTTGAAAATATTTGCACCATATGCTTCAATCTGTCTTATTTTTCCAGGCATGGTTTTTTCAGGAACGAATATGTTCACTTTAAAACCAGCGTTTGTCCCATAGGCTGCAATTGCAGCACCTGCATTGCCTGAAGAATCTTCATTTATTTCTTCAATTCTATAATCATCCTTTTTTGAAAAAAGGAATGAAATCAATGTTTTTGCCCCTCGATCTTTGTAAGAAAAAGTTGGTGAAAAATAATCAAGTTTAAAGAAAACATTTCCTTTCTTCAAAATAGGTGTCTTTATTTCTCCCAGAGAAATCCATTTATCTATGTATGGAAAGTTATTTTCTCTATAGGGAAAATCTATATCTATATCAAAGGGCGCACCGCAATATTTGCATCTTGGTTCAAGACCCTCCCTTTTTCTACCACATTTTGTACATTTAACTTCCATAAAAACACCTTTTTTTAAATATTAAAAGCATTATAATGAATTTTTCTTTTTAATTTCATTTTTAACCTTTTCCCATTTTTCTATTCCACCAGGAACAACAATGAAAATGGGATTTGTTTCAATTTTTTTTCACATTATTCAATTTTTTCAACCATTCTCTATTCCTTTCTCCCAATTTTATTTTTAACCATTCCATTTCATATTCAACCTGTCCCTTGTGACAGGTATTTTTTCTTCCAGATTTTTTTCAATTTTATCTATTTTATTCACGTTGAAACAGTAACCCCTGTTTTTAGCTTCTTCAAAAATATAAATAAGATAAACATTTATGGATGCCCTTGAATTTTTTGTATTATAAAATCTAATTAACTGTGGATGATTTCTGTACCCTTTAGTTT
>JAVRLH010000093.1:0-3254 GCA_031961605.1 Thermoplasmatota archaeon | reverse complement strand
TGCAGTGATCATAGGTGTATTGATCGGTGCGATTGGCTACATTATCATGATCTTAAAATAATTTTATTTTTTTTAATTGTTTCAGGCAGGATTAAAACACTCAAGGATCCGATTATCCAGACAATTGAAAATAGTATAAGGGAAGTGTTGAAAGAAATCAAAGCTGGAAGATAGGATCCAATGATCATCCCTACCCTTGCCATGGATGTGCAGGATCCCGTTGCCGTTGCCATTTTCTCCTTATTGAATAGTTCAGGCGTGTAGGCGTAAATCACACCCCATGCTCCAAGGTTGAAAAGTTCAGGGTAGCACCTGAAAGCAAAATTAATTCCGTTGTTTTGCTCAACGCAAATATTATTCCTGATAATGCTGAAAGGATCATGAAGGAGAAGAAAATAAAAAGGTAAACATTGAAATAATATTTGATGAAGCTAAAAAATAATCGTTTGATTACATAGTCTGGGTTTTATCTGTACCATTGAAACAGTCCGGAAAAGGAATATTTATCAAGAATGTTTGACATTGAAACAGAAAATATAATAGCGGAAAAGGATCTTGAAAGGTTGAATATTAAAAAAGGCAAAATACTATTTTTATGGTTGTCGGGCAAAACCTCCCTTCAAAAAGCAAAATCTTTGAATAAAGAAAATTTGGGTGATCTTGAAATAAGATCACTGAAAGGAGGATTACTTTCTATTATAAAAAATATCAAAGGAATCACTCTCAAAGATTTCCTGGATCTGTAACAGTTACTAAAACTCTATGAAATATATCATCTTTTTTATAGTGTATTAACTAAAAATAGACAACGCAGGCACAAGAACTTTTTTCATAGGAAACCTTAATAAGTAATTTTGTATTTTTTTTCTATTATGGACTGCGATCGGTTATATTTGGATATTGAAACATACAGGTCATCGAACGGAGCGTTTATTGATGAAAAAATTATAGCAATAGGAATTATCGAAGAAACAATCTCACAGAATGCTTCATCCCAAGGATTGCCATCCCACTTCTTCTTGGAATGGAATTCCGGAAGCGAAGAGAAAGTCGTTCATAATTTTTACCATTATTTGCAGGACAAAATTAAAGGCAACAAATGTATCGAAGTTGTTGGTTTCAACATTTTGAGATTTGACATTCCCCTCCTTACACAAAAGGGGGCAAAATATAGAATTGATGAACTAGAAAAGCTGAATTCCTTATGGCACAATACATTTGCTATAGATTTTGCGCAGATTTTCTTGCCTTACAATGGTTTGCGTTTTAAAAATTTGAGCCTCAGCAATCTAGTAAAATTTGCCAAAGAAAAAGGGATTGAGATAACAGAACCACACAGGAGAGGGGTTGAAGTGAAACAGCTGTATGAGGAAAAGAAATACGATGAAATAGAAAAACACTTGAAAGCAGATCTGCAAGCAATATTCACAATATCACACAACTATGATAAATTGCTGAAAGAGTTCAATATGATCTAATGCTTGTTTGCTTGCAAGCTACTCCTCCATGATTGATGAAGCTTTCATTTATAATTAAATGAGGAAAAAATGATAGACAGAAAGAATCAAACTCCAAAACAAAAATATAGGCAGATTTTTGGTTTTTATGCTGAAAATCTAATAACCGAGTATTTTAAAAATAAAAATGAATTTGTTATTTCATATAGCTGGAATCATATGGATGAGTGGGGAGAAAAGTATGATCCAGAATGGAAAGTTCACCTTGCAAATCTTTTTGATAAATTAAGTGAATGTAATTACTTTAAAAATATTCTGAATGAAAAATTAGAATACTATGAGAAATATGATCTACCGATATCTGACAGTTATATTGTAAATAAAATTATTCTTAAGGCAAGAAAAAATAAAGATAAAGATCTTCTAAAGGCCTTTGTTTTTCGTGATTTGGTTAGAAGTAACACGCTAGAGCTTTTAAGAAGGGAAAATGGGGAATTTATTATAAGTGAGGTAAAGGCTCAGTATGGCCCAAAACCTGACTTTAGAATAGAAATTAATCCTCGTCAAAGAAATGTTTTATGTAATTCTCTATTGTGTGGAGTAAAGGCTTCTTTAATATATTTTATAGCTTTGCCTAAACCAGTCTTTATAGAAATTCCATATTATGAGATAGAATCCTGTGAAGAAGAAAAAGATTATATTCTTCGAATAAGGATTCCACCAAAATACCGTAATTTAGAAAAATATATAGAAATAAGTCCTGAGTTATATACATATAAAAATGAAAATGATCTTATAAATTTATTGAAAATAAGATTTGAAGAAATCAAAATACGATTTGAAGAACTTATCAGAAAAACCCATATGATCGCATTTACTTATCAACCCCATCACGCAAGATTAAAAGTAACCAAATTTGTTGAAGTAAGTGAAAAAGAGGCTTTAATCCTTGAATTTCTTAAAGATCCACATTCACTTACCGAATTACAAGAGTACGCTATTAAAAATAATATTTTTCTTATAAACACGATCTTAGAGAATCTGAAGAACAAAGGATTAATTAAAATAACAAAGGGAGATCTGTGGATAAGGAATAAAAATATTATCAGTATAGAAAAAAAATTCCATGGTTATAAACTATGATTTTGAAGGGTATTGATTACTTAAACAAAATTCCTATTACTATTTTCTCCATTCTTTATCAAAAATTTTAATATCTCTTTTATATAATCTAGCCAGGGGTATCGCCAAATAGATCATATGGAATTTCACAATCTTATTTGATCTTAAAATTACATTCCGTACATTTCAAGGTATTTTTCTATATTTTTCCTTTCAAGCCTGTACAATCTGGATCTACAGGAAATGTAACTTAATTTTGCTAAATGATTTTGTGACAACATCCTTGCATCATCCAAAGAAATACCCATTTCATAACATTCCCATCCTAAATATTTGATAAAATCTCCCATTTTTTGTTTGTATTCGGCAATTAATTCATCCTCTTTTTTAACCAGCTCCTTTAACCATTCAGGATCCACCATCATTTTCATCACTTCCTATTATTTGTATTCTTCACGCCAAAAATAAAATTTTCTTATTGAATACCATTTAATTTTTTATTTAAAATTCGAAAAATTAAAAATTCTTCTTTTGAACAGAAATTTCCGTAAATTTGGAAAGTTTTTTTTGTAGTTAAACTTTAAGGCTCCGAACACTAGGACTATAAGAAATACTTGCTCAAACATATTGTATGTAAAAAAAATTAAATCCGGTATTATCATCAACACAAAATTT
>JAVRLH010000092.1:0-3309 GCA_031961605.1 Thermoplasmatota archaeon | reverse complement strand
TCTCTCCTTCTCTCTAATCCCTCTATTCTCTTTGATCTCTTTATTCCCCTCTTTTCGTTTATTGCACTTTTCTTATCTATCCTACTCTGTATTCTCTCCTCCTTACGAACCAGACTCATTATTCTACCTGTGTCCAGTGATATTGCTTCTCCATTGCTCATGGTTATTGTGTTCTTTACCCCAACATCTATTCCTACCGCTTCACCATTCTTTTCTTTTTCCTCCTTCTCTCTCTCATACACTATGTAAACAAAGAAACCATCCACATCCTCTTTTACCCATACCTGTTTTGCAGATCTCTTTATTCTATCCCATTTCGCCTCCTTTGTTATCTTGTCCTTGATGCTTACCCATCCAATGCTTGGAATATAAAGCTTTCTGCCCACAAACTTAAACCCCTGTGGAAATATCAATATGCCATCATACCTGCTCTTTTTCTTAAACTTTGGAAATCCTTTCTTTCTCTTTATTCCATCTTTCAAACTCCTATCCAATTTCCTGGCGATCTGTTGAAGCGTCAGACTTGGAGATTTTTTCAAAAACGGATATTCTTCCTTCATTCTTGTTATCTCTTTGCACATATCTGAATAGAATAGAAACTTCTTCTCTTTTTTGTATATATCCCTGTTTTTTTCCAGCAACTTATTCCACACAAACCTAATATTACCTAATGATTGTCTGAGCAATTGCGTTTTTGACCGCTTTGCGTATATCTTAACCTTGATTATGCTTCTCATTTTCCCTATCACATTGAATCTTTAAGCTTTATGATCTCACTACTAACATTACCTTCCGTGGATACAAAATATTTCCGTGTCCATCTCCCAGAACCATTAATTCCAAAATCTGGAAAATATTTTTTTAACCATTTTGAAGATATGCCTTGGAAATACTTTACAATCTGGGATGCTGCATATTTTGGTGTTGCTGATACAAATAGATGTATGTGGTCTGGCATCACCTCCATAGCTATTATTTTCATTTCATGCTTATACGCCATTTCGTAAAATATCTCTTTAAGTTTCTCTGCTATTTTCTCTGTTAGAACATGTCTCCTATACTTTGGTATGAAAATAATATGATAATTGCATAGATATACTGAATATTTTGTGATTTTCAACTGCATTGTCTAATATATATAAAATTCCTTAATAAACATTTCGGCGATTCATCCCCGCTTTAAAAAGCGAGGCTTTCTCGCCCTGTTTTTGTAATAGTTTTACCTACAATCTAAAAAGTAACGTTCAGTCCTTTTTGTTTTCAAGAGTATCAACTGGACAAATAACTCCTATACCATTCTTACAGAAGAAATAACTTATCCCCATTATTACATTTATTATGGGATCATTTTTATTTTAGCTGGTGTTGTTATTTTCATATATTCAAAAATTAGGCGATCTTGAACTTTTTCTCTGATATTATGCTCCTAACATCCTCCTTATCCTTTGCCCTCTCCAGTTCCTCTATTGAAATCACAGGTATCCTTGCGTATGTGTTTTCTCTATCAACAGTAACAACAATGCCATCCTTCGATGTTATCTCTGTTATATTTTCTATCACAGTAGCTTTGTTAATAAGTTCCTTTCTAAACTTGGAAATACCAACAAATATTAGTTCCTCACTGTTTGTCGATAAAGCATCAACAGATGATCTCTTTGTAAAGTAAACAGCGTATCCTGCTTTTTTAAAAACATTGTAGAATTCATTCTGTAAAACATCACTTGTTTTCAAGAATTTTGCATAATCTTCAGGTTCAGGTAAAATTTCAAAAGGATTGATCCTTTCCATAAAAGATTCATTGAAATATTCCTCAATCTTTGTAATAACATCGAGAGATACTGCTGTTTCCCCCTCTTCATAAAGCTGAATGGACTTTCTGGAAACATTTGCGATCTTTGCCAGCTCACCCAGTGATATCTTATATTTTTCTCTGAACTCCCTTAGCTTTTTTCCATTTATTTTTGCGTAATATCCGCCTGGAGCTGCAAAACTAAAAGGATATTCTCCATACTTCAAAATATCAGTGAATGTTTTTAGGCTCAGAACAGGTATATCGTACCTTGAATAAAGAACATAATCGTCAAGTTTTCCAAGTCCACATTTAATACCAACAATAAGTGCCTTTGCCTTGAGGAGTTTTGAAATTAATTTTAATTCTTCAGCAGATTCTTTTTTAAATGTATCAACGTTGTAAAGAACCTTTATAATATAAATTTCATTATCTTTACTTGTCACTATATCGTAGCTTGAGGAATCCAGGATCTCCGATGAGATTCTGAATCCATTCTTTCCAAGTATGTTACGAACAACATTTTTAATTATAATTCCTTCATCCATAGACAATGCTTATTAAATCTTACTCTATATAAACATTTCGTATATGGTTTCTTAGATGAATGGTGAACAAATTCAATTTTCATTTAAATTTTTATTATGACAACATAGCTTTCCTATTACTTTAAAAATTTGCACTATTTTAATTGATACTGCAAATTTTTAAATAAAAGTTTGCAGTTATAATGCACATGATGCAAATGCTAAGAAAAGTATTGATGGATCAAAAGTATGAA
Organism: Thermoplasmatota archaeon; assembly: GCA_031961605.1. Taxonomy (GTDB): domain Archaea; phylum Thermoplasmatota; class Thermoplasmata; order Thermoplasmatales; family ARK-15; genus JAVRLH01. Next base: position 739 of record JAVRLH010000092.1, on the reverse strand, counting down.
ACTGAAGAAAAATTCAGAAAAACTGAATTTGTAGAGAGGGAATTTTTAGAGAATTTTAAAGAGGTTATCAATAGTAATTTGATAAAGGTTACAACGGGTGCAAGAAGGTCAGGGAAATCATTCTTTACATATTCTCTCCTCAAGAATGAAAATTTTGGCTATGTGAATTTTGATGAACCCATGCTAAAAAATGTTAATTCAAACGATATTTTTTCAGCTTTAATTGAAGTTTATGGTAAAAATATGAATATAATTTTTTTTGATGAAATTCAGAATATGGAAGGGTGGGAATTGTTTGTGAATAAATTGCATAGATCAGGATATAATCTCTTCATTACTGGAAGTAATGCAAAACTTCTGAGTAAAGAACTTTCAACACATCTTACGGGCAGACATATACAAATGGAAATTTTTCCATTTAGTTTCAGAGAATATTTACATGCATTAAAATTTAAAGAACCTATTGAAACAACTGCAGGACAGGGTTTGGTTAAAAATCATTTGTTGAATTATCTGGAAACTGGTGGTTTTCCAGAAATCGTAGTGGAGAAAGAAAGTCCAAGAATTTATCTTAGACAGTTATTCAATGATATAGTGGAAAAAGATATAATTATGAGATTCAACATTGCATACAAAAAGACATTCATTGAAATAGCCAATACGGTAATTGATAACTTTGGAAATTATGTGACATCAAACAGTATTAAAAATTCTTTTGGTTTAAAAAGTGTACACACAG
>JAVRLH010000091.1:0-3458 GCA_031961605.1 Thermoplasmatota archaeon | reverse complement strand
ATCAGATCCCTTGAATAGTATCCATTCTTTGTTCCATTATGCTCTTCAATAAAGGCCTGTCTTTCAGAATTCATTACGGTTTCTAAGGCTTGTTTAACTGCCTTTGCCACTATTTCATCAAGCATTTTGGAAATATTTATATCCTTTTCATTCATATTTCATTTCGCCTCCTGAGGAGTCTTCTCCAGGAGGTATCTCCTGCTTACACAAAATTCTTTTCACTATCAAATAATCCTAAAACTGAACTAATTATACTGAATTTGCTCAGTCTTTCGTTCAAAAAAATACTCGATAATACAAGAGAAATTATGGGATAAGTGTAAATTACAATTGTTGCAAGGGATGATGAAACATAAGATTCGCCTATGAACCAGAAACCGAAGAAAACTGTTGTGTTTAGAATACCCATGATGAATATAATTATATTTGTTAAAAAACCTTTTGGAATAAAAAGAACACTGTTGAAATTAATAGGGAGAAAATTGCTGAGAATAGAACCCTGAAGAATAGAAGCCAGAATGGATCGGAATAATTGTATTATAATTTAACGAAAGGAAAATTCAATGCCCAGAAAAATGACATTAAAACAAATATATTTACTCGTTTTAAATTCATCCCTTGGCAGAATGAATTTTACCTTAAAATTTTGTTTATATTTTTCCTAAAAAATGAATAAAAAATTAAAAATTTTATTTTGATTGAACTATCTCTCCTAAAAATCTGGATTTTTCAAGTATTTTTAATTTGTTTATGTTGGATGGTATTTCCAGTCTTTTAATGTTGATGAAAGAAGCTATATAATTCTCAATATCACTCTCCGTAACATCTTTAAGCTTAAGATTTTCAATGTCCCTGAAACTGATCCTCTTGTTAATCTTTCTTATTTCATCCCCTGATAGCTCAAGGTTATTTATATCTGAAATAACAAATGTGTTTGATTCCTTGAGACCTTCAATGAACTGTTCACCTGTCTCAACCACACTGTTGGCTGTTGATACAAATAACCTGTATGCATCGTTTGTCACCTCCCCCATTGTTTTACCCGTTTCCCTTGCTATTTTTTTTATTTTTTCATAAAGATCCTTTTTCACACCTTTAACTGATATTGTTTCATCTGTCATGATTAAAGATAAGTAAAACTGGTTTATAAGTTTATCGGTAAACCTGTTTACTTTTTATGGAGGAACAATCATTACTGGTTTTGGACTTTTTGATAGTATTTCCGAACTTATACTTCCCAGGATAAGTTTCTGAAAACCCTTTAACTTTCTTGTTCCAGTAATAATAAGATCAGCGTTTGACGTTATTGCATATCTAACAATCTCATCAGCTATATTTGCCCTTTCCTGTATTAAATACTTGAAACTTTTATTTTTATGATTCTCAAAGATTGCATGAAAAAGATCATCAAGTGATTTTAAAAGATCATCTATGTTTTCAACATTTCTTATTCCATCAAAAAAATTAACCTTCATTGGAAAGGTTGTATCATTGAGAACATATAGGCCATCAACAAAATCATCCTCTTTCATCAACTTTTTGAGAAATTCAGCACAAGCAACAGCCCCGGATGAACCGTCAAAAGCTATCAAAAATTTCATAGTTGTGAATTAAATTTATGTATATTAAATCTTTTGATTTTTTCCTAGTGTGTTAACTAAAGGTTAGGTTAATCATTTTTAACTCACCACCGTGTTTTTGTCCAAAAGAATTTCTATCCTTTTAACTAGGGAATTGTTATACTTTGATCAAACTATTTTATATTTCCTTTTTTATTATTTTCGGAGGTGTTTTTTGTAAACACATTTTATCACAAACACCTCCATTTATGTTTGATTTAAATATTTTACTCATGGATAAAATAATTAGTTAACACACTTATTTTTTCCATAAAATAAATAGAAAAAAATCAATAGGAATAATTTTACCTTGATTTTCTGGCTAGTGGAGACAGCAAAAAGTATAATCAGTTAAGGTTGGGTTGTTGATTGATATTCAACATACCTTACTATTTCAAGATCTAGACCAAGATCAATTAACTTTCTGAAAACTTCCATGTAGTAAGGTAAAAGATCCTTGAAATTTATCAATTTATAAATTCTGTAATTTTCCAGCTGTGAACCCTCAAAGTATAAGACGGGCAAACCGCTTGCTATAAACCTTTTAACAAAATCCAAGAATGGAGGCACATACTTTTCTTGCATATATGTCATTATTTCAAAAGGAAGAATTTTGTAATCTTTACCATCATAGTAGGGCCAGGAAATATAATATTCTTTATTCTCCTTTTCCGGAACAGGACCAACAAAATTTGCCTTAATTTCCATATAAAATGAATTTTTCAGATCAACACCATATCTTAAAAAGAATTCGGATAATGGCTTTATTTCACTAATTTCTTCAATTGAAAAAATTCCATGTCCGATTAAATCATCGTATGCATTCTGAAGGCCAATTATTCTTTTTGAAACTTCAAAGGATGATGAATTTTTATAATGTAAAATTGCATATAATCTCTTTTTATAGTATACCATTCCTGGATAAAACATTACATTTTCAATAAAAGGTAAAATGGCATATTCTTTTGTTCTTTCTAACAATTTTTGATCGGTGAAGTTCAAAGGTTTCAGTGTTATTTGTAATGTACTATTTTTCTCTTCATAAGAAATCTTATTTTTGTTGAGTTCAAATTTTATCAGTTCGTAATCAATATGTGATGATGGAACCGAAAATAGAAGTGTACCTATAGAAGGTAAATACCTCAAGACTGTTCCATCTTTAATTATATTGTGCAAAAGCTCTGCCTTAAAGGCACTATCATCCATAGAAAATATCAACTGCCTGTCAAACATTTTCTTGTAAAGAAGATCATTTTCATGTTCCTGATAAGAGTTCATCAATATCAAAAATCATGATCGATTAGGATGTATATAAATTTTTTTTAAGGTTAATTTTAAAATTTATTTGAAAAAAATTAAATATACTTTAATCATCACATAATTATGGAATGTTCAGATTATTACAAAATTGCTGAAGCATTCATATGTATGAGGGAATATGATCTTGCATATGTATACTATAAAAAATACATTGATTTTTGTGATAAAGAAAATGCAGGTGCATGGCATGGTCTTGGAATAACATTACAGCACAGGAAAATGTTCCAGGAATCTAAAGAAGCTTATAAAAAAGCTCTTGAGCTACATTTAAAGGAAAATTTACCATCAGGTTATTTATGGGGAGCATGGTCAGCAATAAATATCAACGATTACAACCTTGCTTATGAACTTGTTAAAAAAATCCATTGAGATGGATCCTGATTATTCATACTCATGGAAAACTCTTTACATTATCGCAAGAAAATTGAATCTTGATAATTATGAAAAATACAGGGAAAAGTATGAAAGTATGATAAAAGAAAAACCTTACGAAAAAAGGGAATGTGAAGGATTGAAAAT
>JAVRLH010000090.1:0-3500 GCA_031961605.1 Thermoplasmatota archaeon | reverse complement strand
GACCTCGAAGGTCAAGTGATAAGGCGGTTGCCAAACTCCGACTCTTACACATCATCGTCATGCAACTGCAGACAAAAGAACTTTTTTCATGACTTCTATCTAACCTTATTTTCCCCAATCATAAACTACAATCACAAAATAATAAATTATAAGAAATTAACAAATTCAAAAACAATATTTATTAATAGTTTTTTTTTAATTTTATAAAACTGGGGGTTAAAGAATAAATGAAAACAAATTTCATTTCTCACTCTGATGCCCCTCCTCCCTTTTTATTTTTTAACAGACATTTATAATTCAGAAAATTTTTCGTACATTTTTCAGTATGCAATATGTTCTCGAAGATCATATCAAAATCATTGCTTTCTATTACTAGTAATTTATATATTGGTCCAGATTAAATGACAATTTTTGGGATGTATCTATATCCCCCAGTTTTAGGTGGGGCCGGCCGGATTCGAACCGACGACCAACGGGTTATGAGCCCGTCGCTCCACCAGGCTAAGCTACGGCCCCGGTTGAATGTTATATTAATCAACTATATTTAAAAGTTTCCAGAATGTGGATTGTGAAAATATTTATAAGACTTTTCTTTTTATTTTTTATTATGCTTAAAAAAATTTGGGAAAAGATTGAAATTTTTCTTTTAAGGTTATACTGGGATCAATACAATTCATCTTTCTCACCATCCTGTGGAAGATGTGACCTTATAATGGATTTAATTGAAGAAAAGGGTAAATGATATTCCCCTACAGGTTCAGGGAAGGGCAGAAGGATCTATACGAATGGATCATAAAGAATGTAGATAAGGGTAATTTATGCATACAGGCACCAACAGGTTTTGGTAAAACTCCAATCATTCTATCATCTTTATTAGAAAAAGGGAAAAGAATAATATGGGTTGTTAGGACTGGAACGGAAACGGATAGACCAATAGAGGAACTGAGGGAAATAGTTGAAAAGAAAAATTATGATTTTAAAGGAATAAGTTTCAGGGGAAAGAAGGACATGTGTTTATATGTAAAGGAAAAATTGCTTGATAGGGATCTTGACTATGATGATGTTTCATTCTTCTGTGAAAGGAATAGAAAACAATGTCCATACTATTCAAACTTAAAGGATTTCAAATTCATACCTGAAAAACCTTTACTTTATTCTGAAATACTTGAATATTCAAAAAGGCATGGTATATGCCCATATTACTATCAGAGAATGATAATACCTTATATGGATGTTTTATCAGTTAACTACAATTACATTCTTGTTGAAGGGATAAAATATTCTTTAAAAAGGCTGATGGATTTTCATGATAGTTATCTTGTTGTTGATGAGGCACACAATCTACAATTCTCAGTCATGAATTTAAATTCAGATCGTATTACATTAAATTCATTAAAAAATGCAGTTGATGAGATTGAAAAGATTGATGATGAAAGAAGAATTGATGCATTGAAGACAATAAGATCCATGGAGATTGCATTATCATCAATAATAGGAAAAAAGAGAGAAAAGAAGATTGATCTTGATGAATTTTTGAATTATTTATCTAATGATGAAAATGAAATTTTCATTAAGATTGATAATTTAATTGCTTTAGGACAAAAAGTAAGGTCCATGAAAATAAAGGAAGGGAAAAGGCCATCATCATCCATATACCATCTTGGTAAATTTCTCTCAGATTCAATTGATCTAAATGTTGAAGGTGTTGCATTTTTCGTATCGAAAGAAAGGAAAAACATAATATTTGAAAGGTGGGACATGAGGGCAAGCGAGGCATTGAAGGATCTCTGGCATGAATTCAAAAGTTCAGTTTTCATGTCTGGAACTTTGGAACCAGTGGATGCTTTCTCCGATGTAATAGGATTGAAGAATTACAAAAGTTACAAAGCAAGTTTTAATTTCAGGCCAGAGAATGTTGAATCTTTGATTTTGAAAGGAGTTTCAACAAAAGGTGAAAAAATATCAAGGGAAATGGTTGGAAAGTATAAAGATATTGTTTTAAAATTCATTAAAAATTTCTCAGACAGGAACATTGCAATATTTTCATCAAGTTACAGAATACAGAATGAAATTCTATCATTGTTACCTGAAAAAATTGAATCAAGGATCTTTGTTGAAAGGGAAGGTATGAGTGGTGAGGAATCTAGGAAAATACTTGATAGTTTCAAGAAATGTGCAAATGAGGATAAAAAAGGTGTTCTTTTTGCCACTGCATCAGGAAGATTTGCTGAAGGTGCGGATTTTCCTGGAAAGGAACTTGAAGCGATTATGTTGATTGGCATTCCATTCGAAAAATTAACATTAAAGACAGAAACCTACATAGAATACTATGAAAAGATTTATGGAGAAAATAAAGGTAAATACTATGCATACATTGTTCCAGCCATGAGGAGAGCTTCACAATCACTTGGAAGATTGATAAGATCACAGGATGATAGGGGAATTTTTATACTTGCTGATGAAAGGTACCAAAAGGATCAATACTTTTCACTTTTACCGGATTTTGTCAAAATAAATTACAGAATAATTGATCATTCAAGCCTTGAAGAAGAAATATTAAAATTGAAGAAGAAATTTTAATAATTTGATGATTGAAAAAATCTATTCCATAATGGCCATGGATAGCATTGATTCAATGAAAAAGGGTATTGAGGAACTTTTGAAAATTTTACCTGAGGATAGAAAAAATATCTATGATAATTTAAACAAGGCATACAATTCATACACAAGGGAAAGAATGCTTTATTATTTAAAAAGGGTTGTTAAGGATCTTTCAGAGGAGAGGACAAACGGAATAAATGATATAAATCTGAACAGATGGAAGGATTATTCTGAAATAATAACTGATTCTCTATGGATCTTTCCAAAGAGGGAAAGCTCCGGTGCGCATTTAGCCTGGTACTGGGGAAACTTTATTCCCCAGATTCCTCACCAATTACTTTTAAGGTACACAAAGAGAAATGAGTGGATAATAGATCCATTCGTGGGTAGCGGAACAACACTGATTGAATGCTTAAGGTTAGGGAGAAATGGTATAGGTATTGATATAAATGAAAATGTTATAGAGAAGGCAAGGGAAATTATAAAAAAAGAGAAAAATATTTTTAATGTTCACATAGAATTTTTGCATGGTGATAGCACAGGTATAGATTTTAAAGAAATTGCAAGAAAGAAAAATATTGATGAATTCAATTTTGCAATATTGCATCCACCATACCATGACATAATAAAATTCAGTAATAATAAAAATGATCTTTCAAACTTATCCCTTGATGATTATTTGATTAATTTAGGAAATATTGCGGAAAATTTAAGGGATGCTCTGGAGGATAAAAGATTCATGGCACTGGTCATAGGTGATAAATATTATAAAGGGGAGTGGATCCCGCTCGGCTTTTACGCCATGAACGAAATAATGAAAAGGAAATTTAAATTAAAAAGCATTGTTGTGAAAAATTTCTATCAAACAAGGTCAAAGAGGAACAGTGAAGAATTGTGGA
>JAVRLH010000089.1:0-3535 GCA_031961605.1 Thermoplasmatota archaeon | reverse complement strand
GTAAGACCGGGTGCAAGGTTCGGTCCAAAATCAATAAGGGATGCATCCATTTTCCTTGCTCCTTACAACATGTTTCAGGGGATTTCGCCAATAGATGTTTTACACCCAATAGATATGGGTGATATTGATGTTATTCCGGGTGATTATTCATCATCCTTTCAGAATATACAAAATTTTTATTCAGTAATACATGAGAAGGAAATTGTTCCATTCGCCCTGGGGGGTGATCATTCAATAATCCTGCCAATACTAAGGGAAATGAAAAAGAAATATGGAAGGATTAATCTTATACAATTTGATGCTCACATTGATACCTGGAAAAACCTCAAGGCTGTAAAATATAACCACGGAAATTGGCTGTATTATGCATTTAAAGAGGATTTGATAGAAAATGTTTTACAGATTGGAATAAGGAGTACACTTTATATGGCAAAAGATATGGATATAATAAAACAGAAAAGAGTGAATATTATAACACCAAGAATGGTAAGATTTCAGGGAATGGATGTTGTAATTGAAACAATTAAGAATTTTCCATCCAAAAATGTTTACATAACCTTTGATATTGATGCGGTGGATCCAGCCTTTGCACCCGGTACAGGCACACCGGAGGTTGGAGGATTGGATAGCATTGAAGTCATAGAAATAATTAGATCAATGAAAATGAAATTTATAGGTTTTGATCTTGTTGAAATTTCTCCTATTTATGATAATCCAAGCGAAATTACATCAATCCTCGGTGCAAACATTGTTTACGAGGCACTTTCTACACTTTCAAAGGTTATTCAATGAAAAAATTTTCTCATGTTTTTAGAATTTTGTGTATTCATTTTCAATAATAATAGAAATTTATGCTGAAATTATTTTATTTAGTTAAACAAAAAGAAGGTTTAAATTTTCATTAACATGTTTAATGGTGGTGATAAAATGGCAATTTACTGGAAGGAAATAGAAGGAAAAACAAAAAAGTCAAAGGAAATATTCGAAAAATCGAAAGAATTGCTACCGCTAGGTGTGAGCAGCAATTATAGATACTTGGATCCATACCCTATCTATTTTAGTAAAGGTAAGGGAACCAGAATTTATGATGCCGATGGCAATGAATACCTGGATTTTAATATGGCTTTTGGTGTATTATCAACAGGGCATTCACATCCAAAACTTGTTGAAGCCATAAAAGAAAGAATTGAAAATGGAACAATTCTTGGTTTTGAGTATGAAAGGGTCCATGAGGCCGCAAGGTTAATAAAAGAAATCTATGGTATGGATATGGTAAGATTTTCAACGACAGGTGGGGAGGCAACACAGGCTGCCGTAAGACTTGCTAGAGGATTCACTGGAAGACCAAAGATTTTGAAATTTGAGGGTTGCTATCATGGTAGCCATGATTCTCTCCTTGTCAGCATAAAGCCTGATGGAAAAAGAGCCGGTTATTCAAGAGATCCAATTCCACTAGCATCAAGCTGGGGTGTAAATGACAGTTTTGTTAGGGACGTCTTTGTTGCACCCTTCAACGATATTGAAGCTGTAACGGATATATTTGAGAAGCATCATAATGAAATTGCAGGTGTTATACTTGAACCAGTTCCAATGAACATGGGCCTTGTCTTACCTGAAAAGGGATTTCTTGAAGGTCTCAGGAAAATTACGGAGGAATATGGCTCCGTGCTAATATTTGATGAAATAAAAACAGGTGTAAAATATTATGGCGGTGCATCGAGGTATTTTGGTGTTAAGCCTGATATTATCACATTAGGAAAGAGTATTGGTGGTGGATATCCTATCTCGGCTGTGGCAGGAAGAAAGGAGATTATGTCTTTGATTGCACCGGGTAAGATTTCTCATGCAGGAACATTCAATTCCAATCCATTAAGCATTGATGCAGCCATAACTGTTCTTAGGGACATTCTAACGGAAAATAATTATAAGAAGGCTGAGAACCTTAGCATGGAAATTTACAAGGGTTACAGTGATATAATAGAGGATTTGAAGCTTCCTCTTGGTGTATCAAACTGGGCTTTGAGTGGACAGGTTTATTTTGGTCTTAACAAGGTTAGAAACTGGAGGGATTTCTTAAAAACAAACGTCAGTCAGTGGTATGAATTCCTGATTTTAATGATGAAAAACGGTGTTGTTCCGGCTGCACCAGGTCCTGATGAACAGTGGACGGTATCTGTACAGCATAACAAGGAGGAAGTTGAAATAAATGTTGAAACATTTAAGAAAATAGCTCCATTGATAAAAAATATAACATCGGAAATGGCCATTGAAGAGGCCATTTAAATTTTTTTATCTTTCCACCTCTTCAACTTCCCTGTACCATATTTTTGAAGTTCCTTTTTTTGCTCTTTTTACCCAATCTTTTGTCTTTGGTTCATTCTCAATTGTTTTCTGCAGATCAGCTATTCTTTCTCTCACAATTTTTGCATTATCTTGATTCACTCTTCCCTCGTTAACAAGGTTATCTAGCAAAGAAAGAACTTTGTTAATATTGTTTGTAGCATCATACCAGAATCCCCAGTCATCCGCAAGAACCTTTGCAATATAATCCTTGTTTATTTTTTCTTTTTCATTTTTTGTGCTCAGTTCATGGCCCATGAAAAGAACGATTAAATCAACAAGATCTTTTCTATTTATGTCATGTATCTGTAATTTTTCAAGAACAATGTCCTCTAGAGTGATTGTTGGAAAGTCTAAATCAAGCCTACCACCTGGCTTATTACCAAACTTTACATCATGACTGTATTCAAGTGCATCATAGAAAACATCCACGTGAAAAACATTTTGAGGGTGAATAAATATGTTTCTGTTTGAGGAAAACAATGTATTTACGTACATGTTGGATTTGAATTTCAGATCCTGTTCGAAAAACTTTCTCACAAGGTTTCCCTGAGAGGAATATGCCATGAGATCGAGATCCGTGAACATTGGTTTATCTTTTCCAAGCCTGTCAAGAGACATATGTTTTTCCCTGCAAATCGTGCAATGGTATGAATGAATGTAAATAGCAAGAGCGCCAAGAATTCTTAGAACTATACCTTTTTTCTGTGCCTGTTCAACAATATCTCTAGCCATCTTTTCAAACTCTTCCGGGGTTACTGTAACAAATTCTGCCATATTCCAATCCAACGAAAAAATTCTATTTTAATTTTTCTGATATTACTTTATTATGATGAATATTTGAAAAATTTGTCAAAATTTTTAAATAAAAATCAATGATGTTTTACATGTTCACTTTCTGTTAAATGAGCAGCGATGCAAATTTTGTGTAAACATGGATCCATGTCATGGATATCTACTCCTGAAGAGATCCTCAATCTCATCTCTCCTATGAAAAAAGTTCTTTTGTCGAATCAGATATCAGATTTCCCTTAATTAATTTTATGGTCTTCTGAATATCTATGTTCCTACCTGTTCTTTTTGCTAACTTTGCTCTTTCTTCCATTGTTCTTATCTTCCTTTCTGTGAGTGTATCAATGTTGTCTATGAATTCTTCTCCTTTTTTAAGCATTATGAATATTTTTTCAAGGAGAAT
>JAVRLH010000088.1:0-3603 GCA_031961605.1 Thermoplasmatota archaeon | reverse complement strand
TCCTCACTTTCCTTTTTCATCTTTAATTCAAAGTTTCTGCCCTTAAACCTGTATCTGTAAAAACCTCTTCCAAACCTGTAGGAGAAATAGAGTAAAATTATGCCTGCAGCAATGGACACATAATCCTGAGGGAACATCAGGAAAAGGCTTTGAAGTACAAGGTAAAGTATGATAATAACAATAGCTCCAAACAAAACACCCATAAGAACATTTTTCTTTCCAAGTTTTTGGAAGGTTGTCAATGCAATTATCGTTACCTCACTCCCTTCAATAAGTATTGCCTTGAAAGATGCAATAAATGAAAGCACGATAAATGTTGCTGTAAGCATAATAACTTACAATGTTTTAAATTATAAGAATATTTGCACCATACTTAATCCTTAAAATATTGATCAAATATTTTGCCCAGGATAGCTTCTTAATTTTAATTGCTATATTCTTTCCCTTCTTTTCATTGGGGTGGTAAAAATCGAACCTTGTAAGGATTATCTTTTTAGCTTTAAAATGATGTGCAAGGAAAACACACCTATCGCCATCGGTAAATCCTCCAAAGTTGTAAACGTTCCAGAGTGGCCTGTTCTGAGTTGTTCCAAAAATATTTTTAAGATCCTTAACAATGGGAAGTTTGTCCATGTTATCACCGTGTGCATGAACACCCATGATGGAACCTAAATCTGAAACTCTGTAAAGAACTTCTTTTTTAGCATCAAGGTCAGTGAGAACAATTTGTGGTATGATACCATTGTCAATAAGAAATCCTGCTGCATCATCCGCTGCGATTACAACTCTTTCCGTGAAAATTGATTTTTGAAAAGATGAATATGGAGCATCCCCTACAACTACAACCTCCTTACCTTCAATCATTTCTCGAAGCAAATCTTTTTTTATATACGTGTTTCCTATCAACGTTGAAAGCATTGTTGATGCAAGATAATCCTTATCAGGATCAAAATGAAAATCTCTGATAATTTTTGAGTAATAGAAAACCCATTCATCATAGTTCATTTTCTGGCTCCTCCGCAAACACATATTTCCTTATAACTGCGGAGAATATTGACAATATTACACCAAGGGATATTATTATGTACGCTGGAAAAGTGTATGCTGTTAGTTCATAACCAAGCAAAACTCTTATGTAAAGGATTGATCCATAAATTAAAATGCCAAGACCAATTATTAAAACCAAGGCTGTCCAGAAACCCTTTGAAAGCTCCAATTTGTGAAACCATCTCTCAAAAAGCAGTCCTGATTCCCTAATTACAATTGCAGCTATTATCCAGGAATCAATGTTCTGAAAGAATATGGCTATTTTAGCACCCAGATTCATTAGGTTCACTGTGGAATTGTAAGCACTTATTATACCGAATATGCTTATAAGTATTGCCATGGCATCCGATGTAATTGAAATTTTTGCCTCTGCAAATGCCTTTCTGAATCTTGCGTATGTGTTTGAAATCTTTGTACCAACCCTGTAGGCTTTTAACAAAAAGTAAAAACCCAAGGTGAGAAGTACAAAAGAAAGGCCAAAAATACCAGGATCCGGGAGATAGGCGTTGGGGTAAAAATACTTCCAGATAAGAATGATAAACACAGATACACTAAAAGCAAGGAATATCAGCGCAAATGGAATCATAATCTTCTTTGCAATCTTTTCGTCTCTCAGTGCCTTGACAAGAATATAGTATGAAGATTCAAGGCCCTTACTCTGCCTAACAATTATCCTTTTTACATGTATTACTGGAACAAGAGACGTAATGATCGGTAAAACAAATTCATCCTCCTCTCCATCACTGACAAGAATTGCGTTTTCAGGCCTTATTTTTTTAATTACATCCCTCAATTGCTTTTCAATTATTCTATCACTCTTTATACCAACGGAAACATCACCCGTCAATGTAGCGATTTCAACATCCTGCCCTTCATTTTTCAGCGAATCGTAAAGGGAAATGGATCCAAAGATTGCATTTGAATCTGAATCCTCAGGATCCGCCAGTGCAAGTAAATTTGCAACCCTGAGATTCTCCTCCCTCCCAATAACAGGGCCATTAATACCCGTTTTCCTTCCAATATCGTTATCTCTGTCAACACAAAGAACAATAGTAACCATTTACATGATCACAAAATTCAATGATCATTTTAAACTTTTTGTAAAAAAGACAAAGAACACCAAAAAGTATAAGTATAATAATTACATTAGAAAAAACACACAAAGGAGGTCTTGAATATGCCTGAAGTTGCAAAAAGGACAGATGAAAACGTTGTGTATGTTGGAAAGAAACCGACCATGAACTATGTTCTTGCTGTGGTGACCCAGTTTAACAATGGGGCGAAATCTGTTGTTTTGAAAGCGAGAGGGAAATCAATAAACAAGGCTGTGGACATTGAGGAGATTGTTAGGAACAGGTTCATATCAGAGCTGAAGTATGAAGTAGCACTGGGGACAGAAAAAATAGCATCAGAGAACAGGGAAAGCAATGTTTCCTCTATAGAAATCAGTCTTAAGAAGTGAGGGTACTTTCCCTCCAAATTTTTTGATTTAAGAATGGTAAAGTTTTTATCATGAATCTTTTTTCGCTTTTTTATGAAAAAGAAGTTGTTTGATGTTGAGATTGTCAAGGAAGGGGATACATTTATCGCAAGAATAATTATGCCAGATGGTGAAATTTCAACTGTTGAGAGCGATAATCTTGAAGAACTTTTGGACCATCTTACAACAGAAATAACAGACAGGTTCTCCTGAAATGGTGGAAATTTTAGACCTTGTTAAAAAGCACAATCGATTCAGAAAGGATTCCATAAACCTTCTTCCAAGTGAGAATATTCTAAGCAAAAAGGTAAGATACATACTTTCTTCAGATCTTGCATCAAGGTATTCCTTTGAAATAGAGGAACCTGTTCATGGATGTACTGCAAAAAATGCCTATGGAGGAACAAAGTTCTTTGATGAAATTCTTCATGAAGGGGAAAAAATAGCAAAGGACCTTTTCAATGTTAAATATGCAGAAATAAGGCCACTTTCTGGGCATATAGCGGCAATGAATGCACTCCTTTCAGTATCCAAAAAAGGGGATAGAATAATGGCCATAGATCCCGAAAATGGTGGCTATGATGGTTATTCCCAGAATTATTTACCAGACATGTTTTCATTGGAATACCATCCTATACCTTTCGATGAAAAGAAATGGAACATAGATATGGAGAGATTTGAAAAGGAAATGAAAAAGATAAAACCAAATACCGTTATTTTAGGAGCGAGTTACATTCTTTTTCCTTACAATTTAAAAGAGATAAGGGAAATAATTGATGGTGTTGGTTCAAAGCTAATTTATGACGCATCGCATGTTATGGGTCTGATTGCAGGCGATGAGTTTCAGAAAGATATTTTTAAATATTCGGATATTGTTTACGGATCAACGCACAAAAGCCTTTTCGGTCCACAGGGAGGCATAATTTTAACAAATGATGAATCGTTGTTTGATAAAGCAAGAAAAAATGTTGTATGGAGAACAATGGATAATTATCACCTGAACAGGGTTGCTGCACTTGTTCAGGCAATGGTTGAAATGAAAAGATTTGGAAAAGAATATGCCAGAAATGTTATAA
>JAVRLH010000087.1:0-3639 GCA_031961605.1 Thermoplasmatota archaeon | reverse complement strand
ATGTGCAATGCTTCTTTTGTTTGTTGTATTCAATGCAGTAATGATTTCTTTAAAATGTCTGAACTGCCTTACTTCACCAAAGCAAGATCTGTAATTATCTGCTAGTTCATCAATGATGTCCGGTATAGAGCATACAAGGATATCCATATCACAGACAAATGTCATACAAATTTATAAATTTTTGTGAAATTATTGAATTATATTTTCTACTCAAATAAAATTAACGCAAAACTCTAGCTATTTAAATTAGATATTATTTTTAATTTTTTATCCTCTGGAAGTGAATTGATTCTTTTCCTTACTGCTATACTGTAATTATATTCCTTTTCAAAGTATCCTTCATAATGCAATAGTTTTTTAATATCTTTTGACATTTATTTCCAATACTTATGCCTTGTTTTCTTTGACATTTTGCATTTTGGATCCCCTGGTTCTTTATACCTTCAATCTATGAAAGGATCCAAGGGGCATTACACCGATCCCATTTTAGGCAATGTTCCATAATCAGTAGGGCTAAATCCTCACTGCGTTTCAGATCTCTTTATTTTCTCCATCATTTTTGATTGATTTTTCAGAATAGGTATTTTTTTATTTTGAAAATATGTTGAAAATCCCTGAGCATAGAAAGAAAAATGGTAAAGAATCTTGGATTTAATATAAATTTTAATTTGTTTAGATATACTTTTGTAGCGCAGGCTTCTTTAAATCGAAATCCTTGTTTGGAATTTGAAAAATTTCCAGGTTATCGAAGTACATTCATTGAATCAATTTTTGAACAGATTTCATAGCACGATAAAGATTATTGGGAGCAATATTATACGATTAGGATTAAATAAAATATGAGGAGTCAAATGATTTGAGATACTACAAAAAGGTCTAAAACCGAAAATTTTATAATATAAAATTCAATAATACAACAAATGCCCCTGTTTGGAAGAAGAGGATCATCTAATACGTTTATACAGATGTTGCGTAATATCCTTAATGAAGGTAGGGAACTTTCTAAAAAAGATCCTGAAAGGGCGAAGGTAGTGTTAAGGGAAATTCACAGGTTGATAAGTTATGCTGATGCGAATGAAAAACTTTCTATAGAAAACAACAAGGATGAGGTGATAAAAATTCTCCTTGAGGCAGGTTATCTTCTCTTTGAACTGGGTTATAAGGAAATAAGCATAGACTTTTTTGAAATGGTGAAGGAATACGATCCAAAATTACCGGATCCCTATTATCAGATTGCAAAAATACTTGCAAGCCAGAACATTCAACTTTCATATGCCCTTGCTAATTTGCAGAAGGCTGTTGAACTGAATCCAAAATTTGAGGATGCAATGATTTTGATGGGTGATATTTACATAATACAGGGTAAATTTGATGAAACAATTAAATGGTACAGGAATGCGTTCAATATTTCAAAAAACAGAATGGATATACTTGATAAAATTTTATCAATTGACCCAAATAACAGGGATGCTTTATACAGCAAACTTTCATATTACAAGGAAAAAGGAGATAGGGAGGCCATGGTAAGTATATATCTACAGCTTGCATTGCTGGAAAACAAAATTGAACTAATTGATGAGGGTCTTAAAATTTCACCGGATAATGTTCAGCTTTTGAAGGAGAAGGCAATGTTTTTGATAAAACAGAGTAAGTTTAAAGAAGCTGAAAAGTTCCTTGAAGAGGTTGAAAAATTGAAACCTGATGATCCTGAATTACCAGTTATAAAGGAAATGATGGTCCAAAAGCCTTTAGCATCTGAAAGCATTTTTGATGAAACTATTCTTGAACAGGCAATACCTAAGGTTGATGATATAATTGAAAGTGCGGGTAATCCTGAATCCTTTAGATCCATGATCACAGCATATATATCATTTAATGAATTCAGGGAAAACCTTAAAAAAGCTATGGAAAAGCTGGATGTTGAAAATGCAATAATACTTGAGGAGTTGATAAAAAACGGTTATGATCCCGGAGAATTTCCATTCATGGATGATCTGAAGGTTCTGATAAAACCCATTGAACATTTTGTTAAAAATAACTATAATGAGGCTGAAAAGCTTCTTAACGAATATGTTTCAAAGGACCAAAAAAATGCATATGTATGGTACTATAAATATAAAGTTGCAAGGATTAAAGGTAATGAAAATGCAGCAAAGAATTTCAGATTGATGGCAATAAAATTGAATCCAAAACTTGATAAAATTGAAATGTGATTCAAGTAATAATTATAAAACTCGGTGGAAGTGTAATAACAGAAAAGGAAAATTAAAAAATTTAAGGACAGGAATTGCCAAACGAAAATTTCACTCTTGTTCATGGTGCAGGATCCTTCGGACATGTTGTTTCAAGCGATAGAAATTTAAATTCTGGTCTTAATGATACAAATGCAATTGATTTTTCAATTGTTGCAAGGGATGTACAGGAACTTAACACAAGGATTGTTTCAATGAAGATTGAAAGAGGAATACCGGCAATATCAATGCCAATACACTCATTTCATATTTTTGGTGAAAATTTTTCATTGTACTGCCCCGAAACAATTGACTATAAAAAGCCCATACCCAAATATGGGTCCTCCAAAGCTGAACAGACGCTAGCTCTATATTATCAGAGCGAAAATAAAAGGAAAGGGCTACAAGCAGATTGCAAGGGATCTAAAAATAAGCGTATCAACAGTGAAAAGAGTATGGATCCATTGGTTAAATTATGGAGAACCAATAGAAATCAAAAGGAGTGGTAGAAAAATGTTAAACATTGATGAGAATATTGAAAAATTAATACTTTCTGTTCACAATGAACAGAAATCGGGGGCTGTTAGACTTGAAAAGATTTTTGAATCTGAATATGGTATTCATATTCCACACAACAGGATCCATAGAATTCTGTTGAAAAATGGAAAGGCCAGAGAAGAGATAAAGAAGAAAAAGAGGAGAAAGAAATGAATAAAAAATGAAAAAACAGTTTATCAATGGTTCATCTTGACTGACACAATGCAAATTGAAAGAACATACGTTTTGCACTTGATAACAGTTCAAGGATGATATTATCAGGAGGAGAATTTGAAAAAGCAACGGAAGAAAATAGTATAATGGTCGTAAAGGAAGCTATGCATAAATATGAGAAGATAGGAATAATAGAAATGTTAACAGATAGAGGATCGCAGTTTTATGTTAACAAAAAAGATGAAAAAGGTGAAGGAGAGAATAACATAAAGCATATTGTATCAAGGGTGAATCGTCCACAGACAAATAGAAAAATTGTTTGATTTGATAACCATGGAAATGATTTCAAAACATTTGAAGAGTTTGTAAAATGGTATAATACAATAAGATATCATCAAAGCCTTGATACAAAGTATTATTTGCAAACATCGGAAGATGCATTCTGGTCCAGATTGCCTGAAGAATGAAAATTAGGAATATTTTATGCACTTGTGGAAAGTGAGAAAAATGAAGAATAAAAAGTTAAGTCTTTATATAGTCAATAAATATGGGATAATACACACACTACCAATTCAGACTCTCCGCATGTCTAATTTTATCTACCCATAACATACAGTATTTTCTTTAAATTTTCACTTTTTAATTTATTTTTGATACAAGATAATAATCTTTTCCCCCACTTTTTAACTCTAAAAAT
>JAVRLH010000086.1:0-4226 GCA_031961605.1 Thermoplasmatota archaeon | reverse complement strand
AAGGCAAGCGAACTGAAATGGGGTCAGAGGAGGTTCAGGAGAGCAACTGCAGGTTATGGAGGTTTCCCAAGACCAAAGTTTGAGGGCAGGGAAAAGCCAACAAAGAGGATAAACATAAGGTACAGGTGCACAGTTTGTCATAGGGCACATACTGCACCCATGTGGAGGGCAAAAAAATTCGAGCTTGTGGAGGTAGAATAGAATGGAAAAAGAAGTCCCAAAATTTCAGAAACCAAAAAAGATTGATAAAAAGTTCGTGAAAATAAAATGCCCTGATTGCGGAAATGAAGAATTAACTTACATTAGAGGATCAACGGAAATTCACTGTTCCGTATGTGGTGCTACACTTGCAGTTCCCACTGGTGGAAAATTGTTGATTAAGGGAGAAATCACAGGGATTTTTGAATGAAAAAGGAGTATCCTGAACCAGGTGATTTCGTTATAGGAACCGTTGAAAATGTAAAAGATTATGGTGCATTTGTTTCACTTGATGAATATCCAGGTAAGGTTGGATTCATACATGTGAGTGAGATTGCATCCGGATGGATTAAATACATAAGGGATTTTGTTAAAGAGGGTCAAAAAGTTGTATGCCAGGTAATAAATGTTAACACTGAAAAAGGACATATCGATCTTTCTTTAAAAAGGGTAAATGAACATCAGAAAAGAGAAAAGATTCAGGAATGGAAAAACAGACAGAAGGCATTAAAGCTTCTTGAAATTGTTCAGAATGAGTATGGTAAAAAAATAAATTTTGATGAGATTGAATCTCATTTTGAAGAAAAATATGGAACATTATACAATGCATTTGAAACAGCATCAATGAGCCCTGATGATTTTAAACATGATAATAAATTTGAATGGATTGACCATTTCATAAAGGTTGCAAGGGAGAATATAGTTCCTCCAGAGGTGAAAATATACGGTTATGTTGACATTTCACTGAAAAGGAGGGATGCAATAGATCATATTAAGAAAGCTTTAATCCAAATACACAATCCTGAAAAAGGTATTATGGTGCAATATGTTGGTGCACCAAGATACAGAATAGTTGTAAAGGCAAAAGATTATAAGACAGCTGAGGATATGTTAAAAGGATCATCCGAAAAGGTTATAAATTCAATCAAAAAAGCAGGGGGAACTGGAGAGTTCCTGAGGAAGGTTGAATAGGTTGAGAACAAGAATAAAAAAATGTCCGAAATGTAAAATTTATACACTCAAAGATAATTGCCCTAGATGTGGTGAGAAAACGGTTTACATATCGCCACCCCGTTTTTCACCATTGGATAAGTATGGAAAATATAGAAGAATGATGTTGAAGGAGGCTGAAAAGCATGGAGAACGTGCTGGTTAAAATTTACAGAATTCCGAAACTTAAGGATCCAATACTGATAGAGGGTTTGCCAGGCGTTGGTAACGTTGGAAAACTTGCCGCAGAATACTTGCTTTCGAATATGAACGGTGTGAAGTTTGCAGAAATGTATTCGAAATATTTCCCTCCACAGGTTCTTATAAATGCAGATGGAACATTGTATCTTGTAAAAAATGAATTTTATTACGTAAAAACAAAGGGTAAAAATGATCTTGTATTTTTGGTTGGAGATTACCAGGGTCTATCAAACGAAGGACAGTTTGAATTATCATACAAAGTTCTGGAAATAGCAAAATCACTTCATGTAAAAATGATTTTTACGCTTGGTGGCTTTGGAACAGGACAGCTTACGGATGAACCAAGGGTTTTTGGTGCTACAACCAATAAGGATCTGGTAGAAGCAATGAAAAAATACAACGTGGTATTTTCAGGTGGAGAGCCGAGCAATGGAATTGTTGGTGCTGCAGGACTTTTACTTGGCCTTGGAATGAACTTTTTCAATATGGAAGGCGTATGTTTGATGGGTGAAACATCTGGCTATTTCACCGATCCAAAGGGTGCAAAGGCTGTCCTTAACGTTCTTGTGAAAATTCTTAATTTAAAGATAGATTTCACTGAACTTGAGACAAAAATAAAGGCGCTTAATGAACTAACAACAAAGATGCAGGAAGAGATTGAACAGAAAGTAAAGAAAGAGGATCTTGGATACATAGGCTAAGAAGATGATAGGATTCATCGGTCTCGGAAAGATGGGAAGACCGATTCTGACATACTCTCCGCATTTAAATGCGAAGGTTCAGGGTATAGGTTGTTTTGGCTATCACAACCATTTCACCCCTATACTCGCCGTGTCCCGACGAGAGAGCTTTACGCTCTGATTTATTATATACAAAATTACTATATAAACATTTTGGCGATTCATCCCCGCTTTAAAAAGCGAGGCTTTCTCGTCGTGTTTTTGTAAAGAATATTCTAAAATGCGGTTTTCCCATTGTTCTCTGGAACAGGACAATTGAAAAGGCATATGAATTTCAGGAATACGGTGCTGAAATAGCAAAGGATCCAAAAGATGTTGGAAACAGAGCGGATATAGTTATTCTTATGTTATCCGATAGCGAGGCGGTGGAATCAACAATATTCGGTGATAATGGTCTTTTTCATTCAAATGTTAAAACAATAATAGATATGAGCACAATTTCACCATTCAAAAGCATAGAATTCTCAAAAATGTTGATTGAAAAAAATATAAAGTATATGGATGCTCCTGTTGTGGGATCTGTTCAGAATGCAGAAAAGGCTGAGTTGAACATACTTGTTGGCGGAGATTTTGATACGTTCAACAAGGTTCTTTATATCTTTAAATGCCTTGGAAAGAACATATACTACCTTGGACCGAACGGTTACGGACTTTTTATGAAAATTGTGAACAACATGATAATTGGAGCAAACCTTGCAATCCTTTCTGAAGCATTAAACCTTGGTGAAAAACTTGGTTTAAACAAAAAGCTCATGCTTGACATATTATCACTTGGTTCAGCAAATTCAAAGGTTCTTGAAATGAAGAAAAATAATATCATAAATGAGAATTTTGAACCAACATTCAAATTAAAACATGAAACAAAGGATCTATTCTATTCCATTGAAAGTGCAAGAAAAACTAATACTCCTGTGCCAATAACATCACTTGTTCATCAGCTCTATGAATCAGGTATTTCAAATGATCTTGGCGATCTTGATTATTCTTCAATATTTCTGTTGTTCAAAAAGAATCTTTCCGGGAAATGATTTTAAACGCGGGGAGAGGGATTCGAACCCTCGCATCCTTGCGGATAACGGCTTAGCAGGCCGTCGCCATACCACTAGGCTATCCCCGCAACATAAGAATAATATTCTCTCTCTTTTTAATTTTTTCGGAATTTTCACATATTGTTGTAATTTAGGTATACCGAAAAGTTTAAAATGGAAATAATTATTTCTCTAACGTGAATAGTAATATTTACAGAGAGATACTTGATTACGCAAGAAAAAAAGGATACATTGATGAAAATGAATTAAAGAAAAGATACAAAAATGTTGATATAGAAATAATATTGCAGCAAATGGTTGATTTAGGTTATATAGAATATGCATCTGACAACTGTTCAGACAAATCCTGTTCATCCTGTCCTTTAAACAAAACATGCCCATACAAAAGTTCACAGTTAAAATATTACAGGATAAAAAAGGTGATTTGAATGCAAACACTTGATACCGTTCCTGAGGGAGAAAATGTTAGAATAATAAGAATATTTGGAGGTATGGGATTTTCACAGAGGCTTTTAGAGTGGGGTCTTGTTCCAGGTGCACTTGCACAGGTTGTTTTCAACAGGTATGGTCCTATTGTTCTTAAAGTGAATGATGTAACTGTTGCCATTGGTAGGGGTATGGCAAACAGGATCCTTGTTGAAAGAATGATCAAGCATGGATGAATTTTTTACTGTTCTTCTTGTTGCACAGCCTAACGCAGGTAAAAGTACACTTTTCAATGTTTTAACTGGATCAAGGAGCTATGTAGCAAACTGGCCTGGTAAAACTGTTGAGGTTTCTGAGGGTATAATAGAGCACCATGGTAAAAAATTAAAAATTATTGATTTACCAGGCATACAGAGTTTTCAGACATTGAGCTCCGAGGAACATTTAACAAAGGAGGTTTTGTTTAAGGGATCCTGGAATGCTGTTGTTGTTCTGGTTAATGCAGAATCATACCACAAATCTCTCTATTTTGCACTTCAGGTACTTGAAATAACAAAAAACGTTGTTGTTGCAATAAGTAAATTTGATGTTGCTGAAAGAAAAGGAATGCACATAAATATTT
>JAVRLH010000085.1:0-4311 GCA_031961605.1 Thermoplasmatota archaeon | reverse complement strand
TATGAGGTTAACAAGGTACCGTTTGGATGGTACAAGAGCTTCAAGATATCCTGTAAAGGTCACCCACTATCTGAACTTTCAAAACAGATAGGTGAAGAGGAAGAACCTGAGGCATTGAAGGGTGAAAAAGCACTAAAAACCTACTGGAAGATTTTAGAAAAAAATGAGCTTTATGATGTGAATAATTTTGATTTCACCGGCCATGAAAATCTAAAATATTTTGTTGAATACGAAATGAGCGGAACAAGGGCTGTTAGGGAAACACCTCCGCATGTTAAATTCATGAGAGCACTTGAGCTTGTTGATTATGAGGAGGGTAGCGATGCTGGTAACATGAGATATTATCCAAAGGGTAAATTGATAAAATCGTTGATAGAGAACCATGTTACGAACACTGTTCTGAAATACGGTGCAATGGAGGTTGAAACACCAATAATGTACGATTATGAGCATCCTGCTTTGAAAAGCTACCTTGAAAGGTTTCCTGCAAGGCAATACACTGTTCTTTCAGGTGAGGATAAATTCTTCCTGAGATTTTCTGCATGCTTCGGGCAGTTCCTTATTGCAAAGGATGCAGTTATAACTTACAAACAATTGCCCGTAAAATTATATGAGCTGACAAGGTATTCGTTCAGAAGGGAGAAACACGGTGAACTTGTTGGTCTGAGAAGATTAAGGGCATTCACCATGCCAGACATGCATACACTTGCAATGAATATTGATCAGGCAAAGGATGAATTTATGAAACAGTACAGAATGGCAATAAACATACTGAAGGATTTTGGCATAGATCTCGATGATTATGAGGTTGCAATAAGGTTCACAAAGGAATTTTATGATGAGAACAAAGAATTCATATTTGAACTACAGAAAATAGTTGGAAAACCTGTTCTTGTACAGATATGGGAGGAAAAGTTCTTCTATTTTGTTCTGAAGTTTGAGTTTAACTTTGTTGATAATTTAAAGAAAGCAGCTGCACTGAGCACGGTACAGATAGATGTTGATAATGCAAAAAGGTTTAACATAACATATATAAATGAAAATGGTGAAAGATCATATCCTTATATTTTGCACTGTTCACCAACGGGCGCTGTAGAAAGAATAATATATGCAATGCTTGAAAAGGCTGAAATGGATATGAAGAAAAATAGAAAACCAGAGCTGCCAATATGGCTTTCTCCAACACAGGTAAGAATAATACCTGTAAGTGAAACACACATGGAAAAATCAAGGGAGTTTATGGAAATTCTTTCAAATAAAAACATAAGAGCAGATCTTGATGACAGAGAGATGTCACTGGCAAAAAAAATAAGGGAAGCAGAGAAGTCATGGATACCATACATTGTTGTAGTTGGTGATAAGGAAATAAAAACAGGAAAACTGAATGTGAGAAAAAGAAACATGGATGAAAAAAGGGAAATAGACATTGATGAACTATCATCTGAAATATTAAAAGAAACCAAGGACTATCCATTCAGATCATTGAATGAAAGCCCGTACCTTTCCCAAAGGATAAAATTCACCTAAAATTTTCTTTTTATTACCCATTCAGCAAATTCTTTTAAAAATTCCTTCTCCTCCGAATCTATTTTTCCAAGTGCATTTATTCCTCTTTTAACTAAATCCTCTGCCATTCTCTGTGTATATTCCAGTGCACCAGAATCTCTCACAATTCTCCTTACTGTTTCAAGTTCATCCATTTTTATGTTCTTTTTTCCAAGAATTTCTTTTATTATTTTCCTGTAACCTTCATTTTCACTTGCCTTTATTATTAAAAGTGTTTTCTTTCCCTCTTCAAGATCAGATGTTACAGGTTTTCCTATCTCAATTTCATTTCCAAAAAGTCCCAAAACATCGTCCTGCAACTGAAAGGCTATGCCAACTGGAATTGAATAATCGCTAATCATTTTAAAATCATAGTTTCCTGCAAGCATGGATCCTATTATCATTGGTCCCTCAATGGTGTATTTTGCAGTTTTGTATGTGTGAAGCTTCAAAAGATCATTCTCGGAAAAATCTTCTCTGTAAGAAGAAAGCACATCAAGAATCTGGCCATAACCTGTATTTTCAACAATCTCTGAAAGTTTATAGATTGCATTAACAAGATCCCTTTCATCAAAATCAGCACTTGAAAGAATTTCCTGTGCATACATGCTTGCAAGATCCCCGGCAATTATTGCCATATCCCTTCCAAACTTCTCACATTTCTTTGAATATATTTTATGAACTGTTGGTTTTCCCCTTCTAAGATCACTCTCATCAATTATATCATCATGTATGAGGAGATAACTCTGAACAAGTTCAAGTGATCCTGCTGCCTTTATTATTTCCTTTTCATTTTTTCCACCATATAGTTTGTATGAAACTATTGTTAAAACAGGCCTTAATCTTTTTCCACCTCTCATTGTGTATTCCCTTATAACTTCAACCATCCTTTTGATTTCATCATTAATGTCAACATTTTCAATCTTGTTGATAAAAAATTTTTCAAGATCAGATTCAACAAATTTTGCATATTTTTTTAAGTATTCATCAAACATAATGGAATATTGTAATTCCATATATAAAAACTTTTTATACAGGGTGTGTTTAACAAAAATTATGGAAAAGAGTGTTGATGAATCCAGGGTTGAAATGACAGAGCCTGTCCTTCCGGAACACACGAATATTTTTGGAAATTTGTTTGGTGGTGTTCTTGTTGAATGGATTGATAAGGCAGGTTCAGTTGTTGCAACAAGGCATTCAAGAATGAATGTGGTAACTGCAAGCATTGATAATTTAAATTTCCTTGAACCGATTAAACTTGGTGATATTGTTTCCCTCCATGGCTGGATAAACTATGTTGGGAATACTTCCATGGAGGTTGAAGTGATAGCTGAAAAGGAATCAAGGTTTGATGAAAAAAGGAAACTGGCATGTGTTGCCCTTTTAACTTACGTTGCACTGGACAAGGATGGTAAACCAGCACCTGTTCCAAAGTTGAAATTAACAACCGATGATGAAAGAAGAAGGTATGAGGATGCAAAAAAGAGAAAAGAGAACAGATTAAAAACTCTTGATGATATTAAAAGGCTCATTCCTTGATGTATTTTTCGTAAAGATCCTGGAAGAGGATTGGCGAAACATCGTATGCTTTTTTTAACATCTCCCTTGCAAGGTTTCTTATTTCCCACTGTGCATCCTTTTCAGCTCTCAATGAAATGAAATGTCTAAGTTCCCTTCCATTCATTGTGACAATTATTTTTGTTTCAACAGC
The DNA here is from genome assembly GCA_031961605.1 of Thermoplasmatota archaeon. Classification (GTDB taxonomy): domain Archaea; phylum Thermoplasmatota; class Thermoplasmata; order Thermoplasmatales; family ARK-15; genus JAVRLH01. Next base: position 1,055 of record JAVRLH010000085.1, on the reverse strand, counting down.
CTGGGGAAGAATGAACCTTGCATCCTCCTTCCTTATTCCCTTTTCAACCATTTTTTTGTAAAGATTCTTTGATTTCTCAAGTAATTCAAAGAATTCATCCTTAAATTCACTATCATAAATATCATCCGGAATTATAAAATCAGGGTCCAAGGGAACATATCTCTGACTCTGCTGTGTGAAGGATGCCATTCTATGCCTGACTAACTGATGCGAACATACCCTTGATATTCCTTCAATCCTGAATGTGAATGAAACATGTTCAAAAACACTTTCATGGCCCAGGGATCTCAAGAGATCTATGAGATGTTTTACCTTTTCGTCTGGAAGATCTTTAAAAGTTTTAGAATGAGAGACAGCACCACTTTCAGCAACTATCCTATCAGTTTGTGAAACCTTACTTTCCTTTTCAAAAGAAAACTTTGAATAGGCTATAAGTTCAACCTTAAGCCCTCCCGAGCCTTTGTGGTACATAAAAGCACCTCATTTTTTATTTAATCTTTTTTGGTCTGCTGCATATTGCCTGTACATCCCCATCGTAGAAAATTTCCCTGTCAGGGTACTTTTTCTGAAGATCCATCATGATATTGTAAACTTCTTCAACTGTAATATCTGGATTATCCTTAAGGCTAACGTGAATGATCTTTTCATCTTCTTTCATTTTAATATAAGTATTTACAATAACTATAAAAAATTTTGTTTATATGTTCAGACTCTCCGCATGTCTGACCGATGTCAGATAAACCTATATAGAGGGGAGTTATTTTTTAGTTTATGATCAACCAAAAAGAACTCCCCTCAAAAAACAATGTTAAGGAACTTAAAAAATTTTTCTACGAATCTCTGGATTCCATATTTGAAGAAAATATAGAAATACAATCACATTACAATGCTAGGGAAATATCATTAACATTACAAAATGCTATGCGTAATGGTGAATATGTAGAAACATATGTAACTAGAGTTTTGCGTTAATTTTATTTGAGTAGAAAATATAATTCAATAATTTCACAAAAATTTATAAATTTGTATGACATTTGTCTGTGATATGGATATCC
>JAVRLH010000084.1:0-4505 GCA_031961605.1 Thermoplasmatota archaeon | reverse complement strand
AAAAAGGGGAAAAGTTTAATTATGGAATAACCATTTAATTTTGATGTTATCAGGAAAGGATATTATATCAATTAAGGACCTGACAAAGGATGAAATGTTCGAAATTTTTAGTGTTGCAAAAGAAATGATCCCCATTGCAAAGGGGAAGGGCATAGATATTTTAAAGGGAAGAATTCTCGCAACACTTTTCTTTGAACCAAGCACAAGGACAAAGTTTTCCTTTGAGAGTGCCATGTACAAGCTTGGAGGAAACGTATTAACATTTTTTGATCCAAAGTACAGTTCAGTTTCAAAGGGTGAAACACTCGCCGATACTATAAGAATGGTTGATTCCTACGCTGATGTTATTGTCATAAGGCACAGTTATGAAGGAGCTGCAAGGCTTGCAAGCAAGTTTGCAGAACACCCTGTTATAAATGCAGGAGATGGAGCTGGGCAGCATCCAACACAGACACTGCTTGATCTTTTCACAATCTGGTCAAACCTTGGTAAATTTGAAGGCATTAACATAGGTTTGCTTGGAGACCTTAAGTATGGAAGAACAGTTCATTCGCTTGCTCTCGCATTATCAGATCTTGGCTCAAGCATATATCTCATTTCTCCAAAGGGTCTGGAAATGCCTGAACACATAATGAGAGAGATTTCTATAAAAACAAAACCAATTGTTTATAACGATCTAAAGGATGTTATACAGGATCTTGATGTGCTTTACACAACAAGAATACAGAAGGAAAGATTCCCCGACTTAAGCGAATACATGAAAATTGCAGGTTCTTACAGAATAGATCTGGATTTACTTGAGCATGGTAAAAAGGATCTTATAATAATGCATCCACTTCCAAGGGTTGATGAAATTGCACCAGAGGTTGATTATACACCACATGCAAAATATTTTGAGCAGGCATTTAACGGTTTACCCATAAGAATGGCAATACTCAGTATGGTTATGGGGGAGAGATGATGACTGATAAAGAACTTAGAATTGAGAAAATTAAAAATGGGACTGTTCTTGATCATATTCCACCCGGCATGGCTCTGAAGGTAATGAAAATTCTTGGCCTTGAAGAAAATGTAAAAACAACGGTTAGCATAGGCATCCATGTACCAAGCAAAAAGACAGGTTACAAGGATATTGTAAAGATTGAGGACAGGTATCTTGCTGACAAAGAAATCGCAAAGATTGCACTTATTGCACCAAACGCAACTGTAAACATAATAAAAGAATATGAAGTTGTGGAGAAACACAGTGTTTCTCCACCATCAGAAATTGTTGGAATAGTTAAATGTGCAAACCCATCCTGTGTTACAAATGCAAAGGAACCTGTATCACCAGAATTTGTTGTTGTATCAACGGATCCCATAAGGATAAAATGCAAGTACTGTGAAAGGGAGATGGATTCAAAGGAGATAATTCAGAACATCATTTAGATCTCAGGGAAAATTTTCAGATATACAATCATTCCATCGCTCAGTCCAAGTTCTTTTCTCAGACTCTTTTCAGCTATTATCTCAATAACATTTCTGTAGTGGCTTCTTTCTGGAAATATTACATAAACATCAATATGTTCAATTTTTCCCCTATGCACAAATACCTTACCAAACGTTCTTCCCTCATCCCTGAATTCATTTAATACAATTTTTGAATGAGATTTTAGATAGTATATCTTGTTCAAATTTTCATTATCAATTTCAATGTTAAGTGTTCCGGGATAAGGAACAAAATTTAACATTTTTTTTATCTGATTTACATAACCTGCCTTTGTCATGTAGTATGATCCTTCACCCATTCCTCCCACAATTTTACCATTTATCTCAATCTCAAGCATAGATTTTTCAATTTCTTTGTAAATTTTCATATCTTCAATAACTCTCTCAATTCCCATATCTGTGAGTTTGACCTTGTTTCCATTTTTCAACCTTATCCTTTCAATATAGCCCATTTTTTCAAGCATTGAGAGTTTCCTTGAAGAACTCTGCTGACTCATTCTGCATTCCGCCCCAAATGCACCTGTTCTGATTGTAATGTACTTTAACATTGCGCCCATAATTGCAAGTTTTTTAAGCAGAAATGAAATCTCATAATCCTTCATACTACCTCAAGCCTTTTCATTCCTCTTGTTTCTATTACCTTAATTCCATGTGCTTTAAGTATCCTTTTTAATTTTTTGTCGTTTGTAAAAACTGGATAGCCTGTTTTAAGTGCAAGGTTAATTATTGCCATATCACCATAACCTTCATTTTTAACAATTCTGAAATTCATTGCATATTTTAATGCTGCCCTTGCAATAGTGTTTGTTTTTGATAGGCTGTAAAGTTCTCTTATCACAGATTCAGGGATTATTATTTCAAATTTTCCAAAAATTCTTTTGAGTTCTTCCTCTATCCTTATCTTCAACTGAAAGGGAATAAAAAGAGCATTTGTATCAACTATTATGCTTACCATAAAGATACTTTCCCACTCTCCCAATTCCTTCCCTTATTTTTGAAATATCCCTTACAAGCGGACCATATGAAATCCTTATACCATTTTCCATGGATTTTCCGAAACCCTTTCCTGGAACAAATAATACACCTGTATTCTTCATAATATCAAAAACAAATTGATCTGAATCCATTCCTACATCAGCAGAAACATACAAACCACCCTGTGGTTCAAGGTACCTGAAACCAAGGTATTCCTTTATTGATTCTACAGTTTCCAATGCAGCTTTTTTGTAATCTGCCCTCACTCTATCAACATAATCTCTTATTGACTTTCCATATTTTTTAACGTATTTTGTGAATGCCATTTGATGTAATGAATCAGGACAAAGTATAGAAACCTGCTGTGCCCTTTCCATTGCCTTCACTATTTCCTCATTTGCCTCAACCCAGCCCATTCTTCTCCCAAGCCCCCTGTCCCACTTGCTGTTGGAATATATTGCAATAATGTTTTTATAGTCCAAAGGTGAATAGGAAAAGTATTCAGGCATTTCAGAGAAATACTGTGTCTTATATGCAAAATCAAAAATAACATATGTACCTGTTTCAATGCCAATTTTTATTATATCCTTTACAAAATCCTGGGGCAATATCTGGCTTGTTGGATTATCTGGTGATGCAACAAGCATGGCCTTAACATCCTTTTCCTTGAAAAGTTCTCCAATTATTTCAAGTGTTTCACTTTTATTTTCTAAAAATTTCCAGTTTTCATTCAAAAATTTCACACTTTCAATTTTTATTTTTTCTGAAATGAACCTTACCTGGCCATAATAATTTGCATAAGTTGGATCAGGTAGAACAATCTTTTCATTCCTGTTAAGTAAGACCCTGAAGAGATCCATGGTCATCTGCGAGCTTGATCCACCTATTATTATGTTTTCCTTTTCAACCTTTTCATTAAAAAGAATTTTTTCAAATTCTGCCACTGCATCCTTTGTTTCATCAAAACCGCTTGTTGGAGAATAAGCACCAGATTCATGAAATTCCTTCAAATCTTCTCCTATTTCACTGTAGATCAATCTAAGATCATCAGGTGCTAAATGATCAACCCATCCACCGGCAAAAGAAATAACATCATCAGGGTTAAGGCCCATGTTTATTATATTGTTTCTTTCAGCCATCTTCATTATTTCTCTGATGGGTGACGGTGTGTTTATTTCCCTTCTTATAAGATCAGAAAGATCCTTCATTCATTCACCCCACAACGCTTCCAAATGCAATATTTTTCTTTATTTTCTCTATTTTTACCTTTACCTTCTGCCCCTTTTTAGTCTTTGGAACATATATTGTGTATGATCCTATTTTTCCTATACCATCACCATCCCTGCTTATATCTATGATCTCAACTTCAAAAACCTTACCTTCTTCAACCTTAACATCCTGTACCCTGATTTCAACATGGGCTGTAACAGGTCTTGTTGCACCACAGGCTTTGCAAACAAGTATTTCAACCCTATCCTCTTTCTTTAAAATAGTATCCGGGCTTCCACATTCATAGCAGAGAACATAGGTTTTGATATACTGATTTATTCTATCCTTTATGGATTGGGATGGAACTCTGCCCTTGAAAACAAGCCTTTCGTTCTGTATAACACCCGCCGTGCCAAGCTCTCTGAACAGGAACTTTGAAAGGTGTTGTGGATCCCTATCAAGCTTCTTACAGAACTCCATGAAATTTCTGAATATTGTGTTTTTACCCTCAATTATAATATCAGCCTCAGGGAGCTGAAACCTCTCACCAGATGATGTTGGTGAAGGAACCTCCTGCTTTGCCTTTTTAAGAATTGATTCATAATTGTATATATTGTCCATGGTTTGGATGAATAACTTTGACTTAATATATTTTTACAAAACATATGGTGAGAAAGTATTGCTTTTCAAAGCGGTGTAAATTTCTGAAAATTTTATTAAGAAAATTGGTGCGCAATGCTCTCTTGTCAAAAAGACCTATAACCTGAAACTTCACATTAAAATCCGGGGTGTTTCATTTCTTAGAGAAATAAATTTTTCAGATTTAATTATAT
>JAVRLH010000083.1:0-4518 GCA_031961605.1 Thermoplasmatota archaeon | reverse complement strand
AAAAATGTACCTAAAAATCCGGAGCCTGTTTCACCAAAACCAAGATTTAAACCATAAACACTGTAAAAGCTGTAAAATATGGATGAATTAAAGCCATAAAGTAACATTGGTAAAATTATATCAAAAATTATGGAAAAATCAACAGGTTTGGAAGAAAAATCTTCCACTTTTTTTGGTCTTGAAAAAAGGAGAAAGATGCATGAAAATATGCTGAACAATGATGAAAATAGCAAAGGAAAAATAATCCCAGAGACAATTATAATTGATGATACGTAAGGGGCAATGGATGATGCAATGCTCCAGGAAATTGTGTAGAGAAAAAGTGCATTCTCTTTTTCAGGACCACCAAGTTCAGAAGATAAAGCCTCAATGGATGGCCAGACCATTGCCATAGAGATGCCTTCAAGAGCCTTTCCTAATAAAAATTCGTATGTGTTGGTGAAAAAGTAATATAATAATGCTATAACCGAATAGGATACCATCCCCATTATTGCAAGATTTCTGTGACCGAATCTATCGGAAATTCTTCCAAAAAATATGGCGGAAAGAAAATACACAAGACCATAAATTGTTCCCAGCATTCCTATTATGAAAATATCAGCTCCATAGTATTGTGCATATATGGGGATAACAAATCTGAGGGATGTTAAAGGTACCTGTGCTGTGAAGGATATTGCGAAAATTAACATAAGATTTCTTTTGGTAAGAAATACCATTATGATCCTTTTCGCTAAAAACAAATTAGTTAATAAATGTTAAATATTCAAATCAACATACAAGAGAGAATTGAGAAGAGTGAGAAAATGACAAAAAAATTGGAAATTGAAGAACTTGAAAATTTTAATGATATATTTGAAATAAACAATGGAATCCCGTATTTTAAAATACTTGTTGGTGGAGAATGGGTAATGGCCGATAGTTTTATTGATGTGAAGAGTCCCATTGATGGTTCAACAATTGCAAAGATCTCTGAAATGGATCTTGAATTGGCAGATAGAGCAAAAAATACAGCACAGAACATGAAAAACACACTTAAGGAAATGCCAGGTTATAGGAGAATTGAAATCATAGAGAATGCAATTAGCATAATGGAAAAGAGGAGGGATGCAATAATAAACGCATTAATGCTAAATGTTGGAAAAACAAAAAAGGATGCTGAGGGTGAATTTTTATCAACGCTTGAAAGGCTTAAAAGCGTTAGGAATGATGCAAGGGCAATACTTGGTGATTTTGTTCCAGGTGAATGGTCAAATTTCAACGTTGGAAGATTTGCAATCGTTGTTAGGGAACCTGTGGGTGTTGTTTTAGCTATATCACCATTCAATTATCCTTTATTTATTTCTTACACAAAAGTAATTCCCGCATTCATAGCTGGGAATGCTGTTCTTCTTAAACCTCCATCAGCTGTACCGCTTGCACCACTGCTGATGGCAAAGATCCTGGACGATGCAGGTATTCCAAAAGGAGCATTCAGTACAGTTATCGCACCTGGAAACATTGCAAGCTATCTTGCAACAACAGAGGAAGTTAATATGATAACATTCACGGGTAGTACGGAGATTGGTCTTGAATTAACAAAAATATCAGGAATTAAGAAAATACATCTTGAGCTTGGAGGAAAAGCTTCAGCGATTGTTTTAGAACCTGTAAAGGATCTGAAAAAAGTTGCAAATGACATTGTGAATGGATCATTGAAATTATCCGGACAGAGATGCGATGCCATAAGCAGGGTTCTTGTTCAGTCAACAATTTCACAAAAGCTTACAAACTTAATAGTTGAAATAGTGAAAACAATAAAAATAGGAAGTCCTCTGGAAGAGGATACCTTCTCTGGACCTTTGATTGATCAGAAAGCTGTAAAAAGAGCAATTTCATTAATTAACGATGCAACATCTAAGGGTGCAAAAATATGCCATGGCGGAAATGCTGATGGAAATTATGTTGAGCCAACGGTTCTATGTGATGTTCCTGAAAATGCCCGTGTTCTCTGGGAAGAAACATTTGCACCCATCATTCCAATATATACATTTGAGACGGAAGAGGAGGCAATAAGATTAACAAATCAATCAATTTATGGCCTTGACAATTCAATTTTCACAGATGATATTAACACAGCCTGGAGAATAGCAAAGAAAATTGAATCTGGAGAAGTTACAATTAACGGTATACCATCCCATGGAATTGGATTTTTCCCATTTGGTGGTGTGAAACAGAGCGGATTGGGAAGGGAGGGTATTGGATACAGTATAGAGGAGTTCACAAACACAAAAACAATAGTTTTCCAGGTTTGATTCTTTTCTTTTTGATCACAATCAAAACTTTTAAAAAATTTTTTTAATTTTCTTAATTTTGTCATATTTTACGAAAATTTTAAATAAAGTTTAAAACATGATAAAAAAGGTGTTTTCCATGGTTTATGGATACATGAACAAAGTTCTCAGAATTGATCTGACATTGAGAAAATTCACAATTCAAAACCTTGACGAAAATCTGATAAGAAAATATATAGGAGGCTATGGTATTGCTGGAAAAATTCTTTACGATGAAGTTCCATCTTGGTCCTCGCCATACGATCCCGAGAATCTCCTTATTTTTGGAACTGGACCTATAACAGGAACGCAAACACCAACCGCATCTAGGTATGTAGTTGTTACAAAATCTCCTTTATCTGGTTATTTCGGTGATGCAAACTCTGGAGGATACTTTGGTCCAACGTTGAAATGGAGCGGTTTTGATTTTGTTTTATTCAGAGGAATTGCAAATGAACCTGTTTATGTTTACATTAACAATGGAAACGTGGAAATAAAAAATGCAAAAGATTATTGGGGTATGAATGCAAGAGAAACTGAAAGGGCACTTAAAAAAGATCTTGGCGACAATGATATAAAGGTTGCGACAATAGGCCAGGCAGGTGAAAATTTAGTAAGATATGCGGCAATAATGAACGATGATGCTGGAAGGGCTGCTGCAAGACTCGGGGTTGGTGCAGTCATGGGCTCAAAGAAACTGAAAGCATTGGTTGTTAAAGGGAACTTGAAGATACCTGTGGCAGATCCTGATAACCTTAAGAAAGTTAGTAATGAAATTATTAAGTTTCAGATGGAAGATCCGGGTGTAAAGGGCACAAGGGATGGTGGAACAGCATCATTTCTGACCTTTGGGTGGCAGACTGGTGATACACCATCATACAACTGGAATGATGAAGTTTATGGTGAATATGATGTGAACAAAATAGCCTGGCCGGGTCCATATGAAACAATTCTTAAAGGCCACAGAGCATGCTATTTCTGCACAGTTTCATGCAGAAGGATCATGCCTGGCTATACATATGGAAAATACACTGTTGAGGATGGTGCAGAGGGCGTTGAATACGAAACACTTGATATGTTTGGACCAATAACAGGTATTGATGAAATTAAGGCAATAGGTGTTGCAAATGAACTTGCAAATCTATATGGAATTGACACAATTTCACTTGGAGCTACAATTGCATTCGCCATGGAGGCTTACGAAAAAGGTATAATTGATAAAAACACAACAGATGGCATTGATTTAAGGTTTGGAAACGCAGAAGCATTCCTTGAAATGATAGAAAAAATAGCATTCAGGAAAGGTTTCGGTAATATACTTGCGGAAGGATCGAGAAGGGCAGGAATTATCATTGGAAATGGTGCAGAGAACATTTCAATGAGCGTAAAAGGTGTTGAAATTGCTGCCCATGATCCCAGAGCCTTCCAGGGTGGATCCGTGCATTATGCTGCAACGCCAACTGGTGGTAGACATATGGAGGGTTATACAGTAGGCCCTGAAATCATGGGTGTTGTAAGACCTGATGTTCATATGGTAACTGTTGATGAAATAAAGAAACTTGGACCACAGAGTCTGGATAGAAAGGCTTTCATTGTAAAAAGACATGAAGATTTCTGGGCATTACTTAATGCAATGGGTATGTGCATATTAACTGAAGATGTACCTGCCTATCCAAATGAGCATGTTTACTTTGAAATTTTCAAGCACATTACAGGCATTCCTTTAACACTTGAGGAGGGCATGAAGGCTGGAGAAAGAATATTCAATCTAAAGAAAATGTTCAATGTAAAACATGGTGCAACAAGAGAGGATGACAAATTACCAAAAAGACTTTATGAATCACCTAACAAAAGGGCTGGTGGAACTGTTGCAAAGGACTCTGCTTTCCTTGAAGAATACTATGAAGTAAGGGGATGGGATAAGAAAACAGGTATACCAACAAAAAAGAAACTCAGGGAGCTTGAAATCATATAAAATATTTGTTTTTTCTATTCTCTTTTATCTTTTTTATGTTTGAGGTATTTTTGATTATTGTATCAAATTTTCTTTAATAAAATGATAAGAATTTTGTGTAAGCAGGTGATACCTCCTGAATAGCACTCTCGGGAGCTATGACGCCGATTAACCGTTAGGACACCCCCATTTTCACTTTTTTATTTTTACCGGTTTTTTAGAGTATATAGGACAGTGAATTACCTGAGTTCTGAA
>JAVRLH010000082.1:0-4588 GCA_031961605.1 Thermoplasmatota archaeon | reverse complement strand
GGGAATTTCATTGTTAATGGTGCAAATATAAATGAAAAAATAACATTTATGATCGTAACTTATAATGTGACATTTGTTGAGAATGGCCTTTCATCAGGAACAGTATGGTTAGTTACATTGAACGGAACAACAATAACCAAGAATTCAACAGCAATAACATTTCAAGAAACAAATGGAACATATACTTTTACAATCACATCAATTAATGGTTATTCTATTAGCCCAAACAGTGGAACGATAGTAGTAAATGGTGAAAACGTGATTACTCAGGTAACATTCACAGTTTTAACTTACAATGTAACATTTACTGAGGATGGATTATCATCTGGAACAAGTTGGAGCGTTATGTTGAATGGAAAAGCATTTAATCGAGAAACAATAAATAAAACATTAAGTTCTTCAGCAAATCACATAACATTTAACATTCCAAATGGAACTTATTCATACACAATTTTAGGTATATCTGGATACAAAGCTAGCAATTATTCAGGGAGTATAATAGTTTCTGGCAATACAATTAATATAAAAATAACATGGACAATTATAACATATCCAATAACAATAACTCAGACTGGAATTCCAAATGGAACAGAATGGTCAGTTACACTTACAGGAACAACCTTCAATGGAGAATACGTTAATTCAACATTGAGTTCAACAACAAACACAATAACATTTTACGAACCGAATGGAACATATTCATATAGAATAAATCTTCCCTCTGGATATCAGGGTACTAACTTAACAGGTACTACATCTGTTATTGGTACAGCTGTTACAATACTAATAAAAGCACAGGCACCTATGAACTATATGTTATTCATAATAATTGGAATTGTTGTAGTAATTGTAATAATAGGAGCATTTCTAGGATTAAGAATGAGAAAACCAAAGTCAAAAAGTCCGAAAGAATGGAAACCTGAAGAAAAGAAATAAATTTTTTTGAATTTTTTTATTTTAAGGTGAGCAGTAATTTGAATTATGTGTAAACTAGGTTTTAAGGTGGATAAGATAATCCTTGCTTACACAAAATTCTTATTACTATCAATTTCTTTGATCCAAGTAGTGATTGCGGATTTCAATAATTCCAAGAAAATACATCTTTTAGCTACATTTTTTTGTTTTGTTAAAGATTATATATTTGTGTTATTTTAACAATATCAATGAAGGTTGGAGCATCTATTGTTTCTGCTGATTTAACATGCCTGAGGGAAGTTGTTAAAGATCTTGAAAACTGCAGTATAGATTTCTACCATGTTGATGTCATGGACGGTCATTTTGTTCCAAACATTACAGTAGGACCGGATTTTATTGCAAATCTAAGAAAAATTACAAAAAAGACAATTGAAGCACATCTTATGATTGAATATCCTAAAAAATATGTTAAGGTTTTTGAGGATTCTGGTGCAGATATAATAACATTGCATGTTGAATCTAAGGATTTTGATGAAGCATACAATTCAATAAGTGTGAAAAAAGGTATTGCACTCAATCCTGAAACTGATCTGGAGAAGATTGAAAAGCATTACGGTAATGTTGATATTATTCTTATAATGACTGTTAGACCTGGCTTTTCAGGTCAGAAATTTATGGAGGAAGTTGTGCCAAAGATTGTGAGTTTGAAAAATATAAAGGATAATGAAAAATTTAATTTTGAAATAGCTGTTGATGGTGGCATAAATTGTCAAACGATAAAATTTGTTAAAGATTATGTTGACGTGGTAAGTGCTGCAAAGGGTATTTTTTTTGGAGATATATGCAAAAATGTAAAAATGCTTAAAGGAATATGATGTTTACCATTTCAATGGTGCAGAACATTTTGGACAGAATGGTTGATATATGGGTACTTCAGATTCACACATGGGGCAGAAAAATCTATTTTCCACATTTATTACATCAAAGGATTCGTTCGCTGCAAGATAATCTTTAACAACTTTAATCTTTGAAATAGGAATATTCGCTTTTTCACTCATCTCCTTTGGGTCAGCAATTTTTATTTCCTTAATACTAATGTAGCCTGAGTTGAAAAGCTTTTCTGCATCTGTTTCATCAATGCCGGGCAATTTTCTTAAGGATTTGATTTTTTCTTTCTTATATAATGGTGTTATGCCTATTTCAATCACTCCCTCCATAATGTCCTCGTAAGAATGAACGAGTGTGGAATTTATCTGATCCGTAAAAATTAAATTCCTCCCCCTTAACTTTTTCATGAAATTTTCCTTCACCGGATCTATTATTGATTTGAGTATCCTTGAATCCGACAGACTTACATCAATAAGATCGTTGTAATCAAGATTCAATTCTTTTCTCATTTTTTCTATTCTTCTTACAATTCTGTTGTAAAACATTTTTTTCTCAGTTTCATCATCATAAACTATTTTTGCATAAACTCTCAACAGATCAAGCTGAAACATGTAATATCCTTCAGGTATTTTGAGTTCGAATTTAATCATTGATGGTATTATTGTCAACAGGTTTCCTTCAATAGCTAAATTATAGCCTTCTTTTTCAATAACTTCCTTGAGCTTCCTTGGATCCTGTTTCTCAAGAATTATTTCAATTCTTCTTGCCAGTGGTTTGTATATTTCACCTAAATTTTCTTCAATGATCTTAACTTTGTATTCCATTTCATTCCATGCGCTTGTAAAAACAATTTCATCCGAGTGGAGGTATTCTTTTAAACTATCCTTTATTGTTTCCAAAAAATGATGGTACTTTTCATCACATTCTAAAACAATTCTGTTTACTGGTGCTGATGTGGGAATACCAAGTTCAATTTTCTTTTTGTAAATTAGAGAATTGAGCATGAAAATATCATCCATGATTTTTTCTGATGTTTTATTTATATCATGTAATCCAGTTTCAATTTTTCCAAGTTCAAGATGAAGGTTGGTTGATATATCCATTACAGATGAGGGTAGAAAAGGATAAGATATTAAGAGGAATTCTCTAAAAACATTCCTGTTAATCATCTTGCCCCTTTTCAGTTTAACATAATTTTTTGATATTTTATCATTCAGTTCATAATATTTTTTTGTTATTTTTATTATATTCCCTTTTTCATAAAGATTAAGCAGATCCTTTTTATAACTTTCAATTACGGAAAAAATCCAGAGATCTATGCTATCCTCATTATTATCAAGGCCATAAATTTTTGCATAATTCCAAAGGTTGGAAAGATTCTTTTCCATTTTATTTGCAATCTTTACATCATTTTCGTTGAGCAATCCACTTTTCTTCCAAAAGGACGCCAATCTTAAGATTGATCTGTCGTAATCATTATAATTTTCAATTTTTTTAAAATTTAAATATGATACGTAAACATCCTTTATATAGTTCATGTTTAAAGCGCTTAAAAGGGAAAGCATAGGATATCTGTTTTTTATTGATCTATGTGAAATGTAAAGTCTGTTACCGTAGGATTGTGTAAAAGCAAAAATACCAACTGAAAGAATTGCAGGATCGTAAGAAAATACCTGTGTCATCTTTCCACCACATGTATGTATCTTTTCACCATGGCCATATTCATATTCACCGCATTTTTCACATTGAAGTATTGGCATCTTTGGGAAATTTTTAAAATCCTTGGATATGAGAATATTTGAGAAATTCAATCCTTTTTCAAGTTTCTTTGGATTAATGTTAAAGTTCAATCGATCAGATTTTAAGTAAACACCTTTCAGGAGTTTTTTTCTTACAATCCTTCCACAGTATTTGCAATGTGGAACAGAACCCTCAAAAACATCATGATCTATTATATCAATATCCAGTTTTTTTGTACTGCCTCCAAAAACCTGGAAATCGTAACTGTTAACAATGGAGGATAGAAACCTTGTTTGTATTTTATCGTTCATTATCAATGGTACATCTTTGAAATAATCCTTTATTTCAAAACCTTTTTTTCCCTCAAACTTTGTTGGAAATAGTAGCAGTTTTTCCTGCATTTTTTTATGTATGGTGGAATTCATTATCCAAGTTTCATCCCCCTGATTTTGAACAACAAAATCATCGTTAGGGTTTATGTTAACACCCGTTACGTTCAAAACAACATCTTCAGGTCCAATGTTGATGAAATAAGAATTCTCAGAAACTCTTAGCTTACCGTATAGGTATTTAACATCACCCCTCTCATAAAAAACGTTCCTGTCCGAAAGGCTTGTCCTACAGTAATCACAGTAGAATGTGGGTTTTTCAATAATGCTAATTTTTTTAGTCTCAAAAAGTTTTTGAATTAAAGAATCCAGTGCCCACAACATATTCGGGTCTGCACTTGAAACAGTCACTCCGTTTGAAATATCATTTATTGTGCTCTTTATTTCAGAAAGATTCACAGGACTCCTTTTTACAAGAACAGGAATAACAGGATCAAGGGGTATGATTAATGAGCTTGTCTCACCTCTAGTTCCCTTTCTTCCATAGATACCAAATATAATCTCCTTTAAACGATGTAATAGATCTGATAGAGCAATGTTGTAAAGATCCTCCGAACTGATAGGTATTGAAACCGGAACGGTCACATCATTTATTTTCCCCGATGAGAACATTTCTCTCTTGTATGGAATTTTCAAATAATAAATTTTCTGGTTGT
>JAVRLH010000081.1:0-4621 GCA_031961605.1 Thermoplasmatota archaeon | reverse complement strand
AAAGTATGAAAATACCGATGGTATTTATGATAGATGTTATGAAGAATTTTTGAAATATTATAGGTCAAATTATAAAAATATGGTTGAATTTAATTCTCAATCAATTATTGATTAAAAATTTTCATTTTTACAATTTCCTTTGCTTCATTGAAATCCTTAACTTCCTTCCATATATGTATGAAAACAACATTTCCTATTTTTTCCTTAATTTTTTTTATGTGTATGTCCCTGTCATCAACATAAACAATTTTCTCTGGATTTATCTCCACGTTTATATTTTTAAGTTTATCCAGAACTTTTTTCAAATAAATTGATTTATCTTTAACATATTCAATAGCATGATAATCAAAAAGGTGCTCTATTCCAAATGCCCTTATTGCCTCAAGTGCATTTTCTGGCTTATTCCAGCTTAGACTTGTAACATATGCACCATTTTCCCTGCACCACAAAATGAAATTTATAGCATCGGTATTCAATCTGATTTTAACGTTATCATCGTTTACAATTGTGTTGTTTCCAATGTATCTATAAGGTGGTTTAACTGCGGTAATATCAAGATGATCCCATACCGTGCCATCAAGATCCATTGCCAGAAGCCAATTCTTCACCATAGAGCTGTAATTTGTTTAATCAATTTAAAATTTCTCAAAAAATAATTTTGTTAAAACATTTTCAGTTAGAACTTACAAGTAATTTAATGGGAAAATCTATGTGTAAAATTGAGTGTTAACCAAAATATATTAAATTAGTATGAATGGATACGCTGCATCCAAAAAATATTTAAATAATAGGAGAAGCATTGTTAAAAACATGAAAAATAATGAGTACAGCAATATAGGAATTCAGACAATATTCGATGCTGGAAATCCACCAAGAATAATTTTTGGAAAAGATTCTATTAAAAACAATTTACCTGGCATACTTAAAGAATATAATCCAAAAAGGATATTACTTATAAGCGATGAATTTGTATATAAAACAGGAGTCACTCAAAAGGTGGTAAATGCAATTAAGTCAGCCAGTTTGGACCATGAAGAATATTTGTTGCCCGTTGGAGAACCTACAATGGAAATGGCAAGGAATGTTGCAAATTTCGCCAGACAAAAAAAACCCGATCTTTTGATAGGTGTTGGTGGGGGAAGCGTTATGGATATGACAAAATTAATGTCAATTATGGTAAAAAATGATGGTGATCCTCTGGATTACTGTGCACTTCTCCCAGATCCCTGGTCTGATAAGGTGAAAAATTATGGAGTGAATAAAATACTTATTCCAACAACAGCAGGTACTGGAAGTGAAACATCAAACACACTTGTGATCATAGAAAAAGGTTACAAAACATGGATCACAAGTTTCAAGGTTACGGCAAATGTTTCATTAGTAGATCCCACTTTAACTTACACTATGCCACCCGAGGTTACAAGGAATACAGGCATGGATGCATTGAGTCATCTGATTGAAGGTGTAATATCGAACCTAGCAAATCCAATTTCAGATGGTCTTATTGTTCAGGGGGTAAGGATAATTGGAAAAAATCTTGTAAGGGCATACAACAATCCAAACGATGAAGAAGCAAGAATAAATATGTCCTTTGCAGCAATGCTTGGTGGATGGGTGATCGCATTTCCCTGGGTTGGAGGTCCTGCAACAATAGGTCATTGCATGTCCGAGGCATTAGGTCCAAAGTTCAACATTCCTCATGGTCTGGCCTGTGCAATCATGTTACCGCATGCAATGGATTATAATCTTCCCCTTATAGCACCTAGATTGAGACCGATTGCCGAGGCTCTTGGTGTTGATACGTACCATATGGATGATTTTCAGGCTGGTAAAGCAGCGGTGGAGGCTCTAGTAAAATTAATGCATGATTTAGAGATGCCCATTGCACTCAAGGACACAACTAAATTACCAAAAGACTCATTATTTGAAATGCTGGACTATATTCTTAATGAAAGGCAGGTTATATACAATCTCCCGCTTTATAATCCTCGCAGATTAACAAAAGAGAATCTTGAACGTTTATTTGATGATATCTGGTATGGGAGATTCTCAGGAATAAAATCCTTAAACATTTAATTTTTTAATTGTATGAACAGAAGTGATATTTTCTGGAATTTTAGAAATTTATTATCTTTCTCAAAGGTACAATGTTCAAAACATTAATATAATGTTATTAAATTTTTTAACGATAAGTGAAAATTTTTAAAAAATGTTTAAATAAGATAATTGCATAAATTTTCGTATGAGAAAAAGTAAAATGCCAATTTTAAGATTGTTGGGCTATGTTTTTCTTGTAGCATTCAACAATTTTCTCTGGATAAATTTTGTAACCATATCTCCCGATATGGCCAATTATTACAACACATCAACATTTCTTATAGGCTTTCTTGCCATGGTTTTTCCACTTGTTTATATCATTCTTTCAATTCCATCAGGTATTTTAATAGATTCCAAGGGTTACAGATTTAGCATTTTGCTTGGATCACTTTTAATGGGCGTATTTTCTGTTGTAAGAATAATTGGACAAGGTTATCTTTTTCTTCTTTTAGGACAGGTGGGAATTGCCATTGCACAGCCATTCATAGCAAACAGTGTTACAAAGTTCGCAAATGCTGAGTTTTCAAGTGAAAAGGTTACAATGGTAATAGGCATAGGATCCCTTGCCATATTTATAGGTGTTGCAATTGGTATGGTCATTCCTTCAATTCTTTTATCTGCATTTGGAATAAGATACATGCTCATTTTTATCACAATTCTTACCATTTTAATATCCATCTATTCATTTTTTGTTTTCTATCCTCTCAAAGAACAGATTATTCCTGCAAAAAAAGAATATCACTTTTTGGAAGTTCTTGGAAATAAGAATATTTTAATATTATCTTTTCTTGTTTTTGTAGGAATGGGTGCCTTCAATGGCATACTGACATGGATAGATTCAATATTCGCACATTTAAATTTCTCCGATATTGAATCCGGTATTGTTGGTTTGACTTTTGTAATAGGTGGCATGTTGGGTAGTATTGTTTTGCCATGGATTACAACTAAAATTAAAAAAAGAAAAGCCATAGTGTTTTACTCATTAATTATTCTTTCTGTTATATTCCTATTTTACACATTTATTTCTAACTTTGCCATTGTTATATTTTTAAGTGCATTGCTTGGATTTTTCATGCTTGGCGTGTTTCCAATTGTATTGGATTGGGCATCAGCAATTGCAGGGTTCAGGCTTGCTGGATCTGCAACATCCATGCTCTGGTTCCTTGGACAGGTTGGTGGTTTTGTAATTCCTCTTGCAATGGGAATTATCGGGCCCATTTCTCCTGGATCAGATTTTCTTTATTCTTTCTTGCTTTTGGCATTTCTTTCTATTCTATCTTTGTTTATACTCCATGGAATAGGTGATGTCAAAAAGTGAAAAAATTAAAATTCCATTTATTGTTTTCATTTTATGGAAGATTTCATTGTTAAAAGATACCCTGAAAGGGCAATCTATGATAAAAATAGACTTTACGAATTTCTTGACAAGAACATTCTATGCCATGTTTCATTTTGTGAAAATGGGGATCCTTTTATAATACCTATGATCTTTTCGAGGATCGGCGATTTTATCTATTTTCATGGATCCTACGAAAGCAGGTTAATCAAATTCATTGGATCCGGTGGTAAGGTTACAATTGGTATAACAAACATAAGGGGTCTTGTTGTTGCAACGCATATTAAAAATAATTCACTGAATTATGAATCTGCAGTTGTGAATGGAAGCGGTGAATGGGTTGAAGATAAAGATGAAAAATTAAGATTTTTTGAAAGTTTATCTGAAAAATTCATTCCAGGTATCTGGGAATATTCAAAAAGACCAGATACGGATGATCTTGAAAAAACAGCTGTTGTAAGGGTAAAAATTGAAAAATTCTCAATGAAGGTGAGGGAAGGTGATACGAATGAGATCGAAAAATATGATAATCTCTGGTCCGGAGTTCTTGAAATAAAATACAATTACATTTGCAATGGTGAAATTAATGAATTACCGGATTTTTTAAAATCTTTTATAAAATTTGAAAAAAATTAGAATTTCCCATAAAAACTTTATTTTACTTTTCCATTTTTAGTAATCAATGGAAATAGGTTTAATATTTGCATTTCTCACAATGCTCTCCTTTGGACTTTCACCTTTATTTTATAAATATGAAACAAACAGTGGTATAAATCCACTCGTAGTTAACTGGATGAGATCCATTGGTGCTCTTTTTCTAACATTAACTCTTCTTCCAATTTTTGTACCTTTTTCATTTCCTAATATTTATGCATGGATCCTTGTTTTATCAATATCAATAGTTGGGCCATTTCTGGGCGATACAATTTATATGACATCCATGAAGTACATAGATCTATCATATGCATCTCCTCTGAGTTCCACATATCCCCTATTTATTATAGTATTTTCAATAATTTTCTCATCACAGATACCGGGAATATATGAAATAACAGGATCCCTTCTTGTTATATCGGGTATTTTTGTTTCACAGCTGACATACTCCCCGCACTAAAGTGCGAGGGTTCTGCGTATAGGTTCTCTAACGAGAACCATTTCACGCATATACTCGCCGTGTCCCGACGAGGG
>JAVRLH010000080.1:0-4671 GCA_031961605.1 Thermoplasmatota archaeon | reverse complement strand
TGTAAATACCACATAATAAATAAAGTTCTAGAAAATATGTGCTGAACTAGGAAAAATAGAAGAAAATACCAAATTTATCTAACGGTTAATCGGCGCCATAGCTCGGGAGGAAAGAAAAATGAATAAT
The DNA here is from genome assembly GCA_031961605.1 of Thermoplasmatota archaeon. Lineage (GTDB taxonomy): Archaea > Thermoplasmatota > Thermoplasmata > Thermoplasmatales > ARK-15 > JAVRLH01. The sequence goes on along the minus strand of JAVRLH010000080.1, from coordinate 4,544 downwards.
GAAAAGTTAAGTTTTCATTATAAACGATAAATATGGGGGACTGCAACAATTAAAAATCTCTGTTTACACAAAATTTGCATCACTGCTCTACTGGTTTCAATGTAATTTGTAATACATCATCTTTTTTTCATAAAAAATCTTATCTTTTTTGAGTGTAAATTCAATTAGTTCATAATCACTATGTGTTTTCGGAATTGAAAGTTGAACTTCACCTGGAATAGGTAAATACCTTAAGACCGTTCCATCTTTAATTATATTGTGCAAAAACTGTGCCTTAAATACACTTTCGTCCATTGAAAATATCAACTGCCTGTCAAACATTTTCATGTAAAGAAGATCCTTTTCATATTCCTGATAAGGAGTCATAAATTCCCAACAACAATAATTGTTTATCATGTATATATATTGCCCTAATTCACTTTCTTTGTAATGTCCGAAATCATTCACTCCTCCTATGAAAAAACTATACCCAAAAATGAGCTCTGTAAAAGATGAATAAACGATATAAGATATATCATCATAACAAATTTAATGCAATATATAGATTCAGGAAAAGCAGAGATGAAGCTAAAATCTCTTTAGGAGTAATTATCCACAGGTAGATTCCCATTTACAAAAAATTTGCATCACTGTTCTAATATCAACGAAAGGGTCAAAATTAAATAATTCATAGTATTTTGCAAAGCTATGGAATATTACATAGAAAACAACCAGATATTTGAAAATTCAACACCCATAGTTAAAATAAATGTTATTAGGAAATTGTTTGGTATTGAATCAATAGTTTTAAGTGGACAGGTAAATTTGAAAATTAAAAGAGGAAAAGGCAGGTATGAAATTTTTGTAGATGAAATGCTTTCAGGCTATATAGGTAAAAATTTTGAAATTAACTATATGGGATCCATTTATAGTGTTGATAAGAAAAATATAGTATCATTTATCAATGGAAAAGAGAACATAATAAAAATAAATTCAATTGGAACTGAGGTAGGACAGTTAAGAAGAGAAGGAAAAAAATTGATCGTTTCTTCCAACGTTGGTCTGGATAGATCTGTTATGTTTGTTTCCCTTACCATATTTTACAAATTTTTCAGATTAACACCTGGTTATGGTGGAGGAAGAACTGTTTCCAATCTACCAATAGCGTACAGAGTTGCCTATTACGTTTTCGTCTTTGGAGCTTTTCTATTTTTGTTATTTTCACCTTCAATTGGATTCTACAGCACTCTTTTATTTTTAACTATGCTGGTAATAGCACAGATAATTAAATATTATGGTAATAGGAAAGCTGTTTTTTAAGGTTACTGCAAGAAGTCCCATCCCGAAAGTGAGGGGTAGTTGACTCAATTTTGATTATTGTATAACCAGCAGAAAACAGCCTGCTGTCCCTGTTCTAAAATTATTTCAGGTGGTTCTTTTACGCATAAATCAAATCTTCTATCACATTGTTTTTGAAAAATACATCCAGACTCTGATCGCGAAGCTTCAGAAAGTGTAACATCTGAAAAATCTCTTTTTTCTAAACTAAAGGTACTTTTAAACAAAATCCGAGAGTAAGGGTGTTTTGGAGAAGTGGCTACTATCTTTGTATCCCCATATTCAACGATCTTTCCATAAAAAAGAACTGAGATCCTGTTACACATGTACTTTATAACACTGATGTCATGAGAAATAAAAATATATGTAAGATCAAGTTTCCTCTTTAAATCTTTGAGCAAATTTAAAATCTCAGCCTGAATACTTACATCAAGTGAACTTGTAGGTTCGTCAAGAACCAAAATGTTTTTTGGGGCTGCAAGTGCCCTGGCCAAACTAACACGTTGCTTTTCTCCACCGCTTAATTCTCCAGGATAATTCCATAGTTTACTTGAAGGAATACCTGTTAGAATTGATACTTCCTTTATACGTTCATCATGCTTTTCCTTTGGAACATCTGAATGTAAAAGACCAGCCCTTATAATTTTATATACAGGTAACCTTGGATTAAGTGATCCAACTGGATCCTGGAAAACTATTCCAATCTGACTTCTCATATATCTGATATCCTTTTTATTTTTAAAGTTTATAACTTTTCCATTAATTTTAACTAAACCACTTGTTGGTTTGTAAATTCCCAACAGAATCTTGGCTATTGTTGATTTTCCGGAACCTGTTTCCCCTATAATACCATATGTCTCGCCCTTTTTAACATAAAAGGTGATACCTTTGAGTGCTTCATTATATTTACCCATAGAACTTTTCTTAAAAAAACTTTTTCTGTTTAAAAAGCGAATATGAAGATCTTCAACATGAATAACCTCATTTTCAATCATAGAGAAAACACCTTACTCCTCTCCCATTTTCAAGCATTACAATCTGCGGTTCTGAAATTTGACATTTTTCCATTGCATACGGGCACCTTGGCCTGAATGCACAACCGGACGGAATATGTCTCATATCAGGAGGATGGCCCACAACAGTTGTAAGGGGTGGCGAATCATAAAAACCTGCAGGTATGGATGAAAGAAGAAGGGATGTGTAAGGGTGTTTTGGTTTATTCATAATTTCCGATGTTTTTCCAAACTCCACTATTCTTCCAGCATACATCACATAAATTCTGTCGCATATCTGTGCAGCTACGCTGAGATCATGGGTTATTATTATTAAAGATAAACCAATTTCAGATTGCGTCCTAGATATAATTTTCATGAGCCTTACCTGTGTTACAACATCAAGGCCTGTGGTTGGTTCATCCATTATAACAAGTTTCGGATCCTGTAAAAGTGCAAGAGCTATGGCAACTCTTTGACGCATACCACCTGAGAGCTCATGTGGATATTTTTCTATCACTGCCTCAGGATTATCTATACTCAACTCCAAAAGTATTTTCTTAATTTTTTCTATTCCACGTGAGATAGAATTCTTATCGTTTTTATTGACAATGCCAATTGCAATCATTGATTCAAGAAGTTGATCCTTTACCCTGTATACAGGATTTAGTGCAGTTAGAGGTTCCTGAAATACCATGTTTAAACCTTTTAATACATTACCCTTGTTTCTTTCTGGAGTAAGAATCGGGTTTATTTCCTTTCCATCAAAAATAATTTTACCACCTTCATGAAATGCTGGCGGTGAATCGAGCAATCCTGCAATGGCTAATGCAAGTGTTGTTTTCCCAGATCCGCTCTCACCAACAATTCCTACCTTTTCCCCTCTATTAACATAAAAGTTTACTTTGTTTACAACAGGTATTGAATAGTCCAAAAATTTGTATTTTATGGATAAATCTTTAACTTCAAGAATCCTTTCTGATATATTCTGAGAATTTTTGTTTTCAACAGGCACTTCCAGCATTTTTTTATCTCACCTTCAAGTTATATCATATGTTTCTTTACCTGTTACTTTAATGTCCCTTTTACCCAGTTCAGCAAAAAATATTTTAGGTGGAATTATCTGTTCAGGTGGTTTCACTCCTTTTCCCTTTAACATTCCATTAGCAATCATCTGCGCAACTATTGATCCAGGTACACCAACCTCTTTGGCTGATGCAGACAATTTCTTTGCTTCATCATACTTGAAATCAATGATAATTTTAACATCTTTCGGTTTGCCATTTTCCTCTCCTGTAACATCCACCACTGTTCTTTCATAATCTTTTATTTGTATATCGTTTGGTGGTGTCAAAATACCCTGACTTCTCAAAAATTCTATAAAGAAATCTCGAGGAATAAATTCCAAGCCATTTAATTTATATTTTTCTTTTTTTCCAAATCCCATGTCTACTATCATTTTCATATTTAGAATATCCTTGCTGCCTTCTAACCATTCTACATATTTAACACCTTTTTCTTTGAAACTTTCAGGCATTGTGGCAATTTCTGAATGAATTGTTCTATAAACCATGACTTCGCCTATTTCAGGACCGAAATGAAAAGTCTCTGATCTGGACATGGGAGGAGTTTCCACAAAACTTCCATTCTCAAAATGAATTGCAGGTAAAGTAAGTTCATCCATCAAAGTTAATGGAGACCATGAAAAATAATATTTGGCACCTTCGGTTTTGTCCACCCATGCATCACGTATTATAACACTGTTTACTTTATCCATTTTATTCACTGCATAAGATGCTGCTACAGAAGAAACACCGGGCTGAGCGCCCATTCCAATTACAGCAAGAATGCCTTCCTTTGCAAAAAGATCATTAAGTTCTAATTGCTTTTTTGTCATATGATATAAGCCTCCAAAATCAATGTATGGAACCTTTGCGCTGAAGGCTGCTTCCATTACATCAAGATTAAAGTAATACTGTGAAGCATTGATTAAAACATCATATCCTTTTATTGCTCTTGCAAGTTCATCGTGGTTTTTTACATCGATTTTTTTAAAAGTAACCCTGGGATCTGAAAATTTTTTTTCTACAAGATCTATTATCTGCACATTCTCAACATCTTTGTTCTCCAAAATGTCCAAAACTGCGGCAGTCCCTGTTATTCCAGAACCTCCAACAACTGCTATTTTCATAATTAGGTATACATTCTACTATTATAAAAAATTTTTTCAGAAAA
>JAVRLH010000079.1:0-4674 GCA_031961605.1 Thermoplasmatota archaeon | reverse complement strand
AGCAATTTGTTTACATATGGAAGCAGTTGTTCAGGTGTAAGCTCTTGCTTTGTTTTAGGACTCTTACCTAAATATCCAACATACTTAGAAACTACCTTTCCGTTGATCCATTTAACTTCCCACAGCTCGTAATAGATCTTCCCTGTTTTTGTTTTTCTTTTTTTAGGGCATAAAGCCATATTGATCATATGTGGTAAATACCACATAGTAAATAAAGTTTTCGGAAATATGTGCTGAACTAAGAAAAATAGAAGAAAATACCAAATTTATCTAACTGTTAATCGGCGCCATAGGGCGATTCATCCCCGCTTTGAAAAGCGAGTCTTTCTCGCCGTTTTTTTTTGTAACAAGCGTTCTGAATGTGAAACATAGAAAATGTATCACGATTAAGGATCCTGCACCTTGGGCCATGAAGATCCATACAAAAGATTGTGTTCAGTTCACTTAATTTAAAATACAGGAAATCAATCTACGGTTATAAATGGCAGATAACAGAAGAACTCTCAATGCAATGTACGCAAACCAAATACTTGGGAGTTTTAGCTCAGGGCTTGCATCACCTTTCATACCCTATTATGCAGCTGAATTGAACTTTACACCAGTTGAAATGGGAGTACTTCAGGCATCATCAAACCTTTTTCCCAACGTAATGCAGTATCCTTTTGGTACACTTTCAGACTTAATACAGAAAAGAATTATATTCATAATAATAGGTGGAATTGTATCCTCCCTTGTTTTCATACTACTTATAGGTGAGGTGGATCCATTATTCATTGTCTTATTAATTATTGTTCAGTCAATATTTTCAGCCATGGTTACACCGGCCTGGAACGCACTCATTGGTGATGTGTCATCAAGAAGTAAAAGGGCATCTTTCATAGGATCACTATCGTTTTACTCAAATTTATCTATGCTCTTTGCTGGAATTTTCTTCTTAATTTACACCATGGTTTATCAGACAAAAAATGTTTCCGTTTACTATTTACCATTTGGTATGGCTGGAATATTGGGTGTTCTTGGAACTCTGGTTATGCTGTATGCACAGGAACCTGCAAAGAAAAATGTATTCAAATCAAAAAATTCTCTCATAGATATTATAGTAAATGATAAAGATTTTTCATATTTCCTTTTTGCTCAGGGGTTTTACAATTTCTTCATGTCAATTTCCTGGCCATTACTCTTCATAACAACAGTAAAAATATTGAAAGCATCTTCTTTTGATATTGCATTCCTGAACCTTATAGGTATAGTTTTTACAGTTCCTTTTTTAAAGGTGTTTGGGAGGGTAACGGACAGATTTGGACCGAAGATACCAATGTTAGTGAGCAGATTAATGTTTATACCTGTTCCATTGGTTTATGCCTTTGCCAATTCAATCTACGACATATACCTTCTTAACGCTTTAACAGGTATTTCCACAGCCTTTGCAAATGTTTCTTTCCTTGCATATTTGCTTGATTCTTCCCCATCCGTGGATAGGGGGAAGTATATAGGCCTTTACAACACTGTTATTGGTTTTGTAACATTTTTTGGATCAATATTCGGAGGATTTCTTTCACAGTTCCTTTCAGTTTTCTATGGTCTTTTTATGGGCTTATTAATAACATATATGATATCTTTTGCAGGAAGATTCACAGGTGCAATTTTATTTTTTAAAGTTAAGGAGAGAAGAAAATACCCGGAACATATGGTATTTTTAAAAAATGTAAACAGATGGATAAGAAAATTTATGAAATTGTAATTAATAACATCCAAAGACCACTGTGATGATAGTGCAAAAAACTGAATTTGATGATAGACGGGCGGGCTGAGTGGTTGAAAAAATTTCAAAAAATCGCCCTAATAATTCACCCTTTTAAATTTTTAATTGAATATTGAAAAAATAAAAATGGTGGATGAGAAAATATTGAATGAAAGTTTAAAATATTATTTTGTCATGATGGTTTTAAGTGAACTGGTTATGGAACTAGGTGGATTCTTGATCATTGGTGTTACACTTGTGCTCACCCTGATAGGCATTTACCTTATGCTTTACCTTGAAAATAAATTTTCAGCGAAACATGAAGGTAAATGGAAAAATGACACATATGAATGCGGTGAAGTTACAATAGGTGATTCAAAAGGCCCGATCCATGTGCAGTACTACTTTGTTGTACTTATGTTTGTAATTTTTGATGTTGCAACAGCACTAATAATTCCATGGGCATTTTCATTCACAAAAAACGCTACATGGAACTTTGCTTTACCCGTTTTAATTTTCTTCGGAATTATGCTGGTTGCATTGTATTATGCAATAAAAGAAGGATACCTGGAATGGAGGTAAAATTATGACAGATTCAATATTTTTAGCAAAACTTGAGGATTTGATAAACTGGGGAAGGAGTAATTCTGTTTGGCCATTTACATTTGGTCTTGCATGCTGTGCAATTGAAATGATGGGTGCACAGGGTTCACATTACGATATTGGAAGATTTGGAAGTGAGATATTCAGAGCATCGCCAAGACAGTCTGATCTTATGATAGTTGCCGGAACTGTTACAAAAAAAATGGCACCCAGGGTGAGAAGACTCTATGAACAGATGGCCTCCCCAAGGTATGTTATTGCCTATGGATCATGTGCAACAAGTGGAGGGCCTTATCAGGGTGCATACTCTGTTGTTATGGGTGTTGATAAAATTGTACCCGTTGATGTGTATGTTCCAGGATGCCCCCCAACACCTGAAGCATTACTTTATGCAATTCAGAAATTACAAAAAAAGATAAGAAATGGGGAGGCGGAAAAATGATTCTAGAGACAGGAAAATGCTCAGATGGCACTGAATACAGAATCGTTGACAGAGAATCTTTGATTGAAACATTAAAGGATCTTAAATCTCAAGGTTACGATTATCTTGTTTTAATGTCCGCTGTTGATTATTTAAAGTACAGAGAGGTTGTTTATCATCTTGGTTCATATTCAGACAACAGATTTTTGGTTATAAAGGTAAGAACAGAGGATGATGAATTACCAAGTGCAACATCTTTATGGGAATCTGCAAACTGGTTTGAGAGGGAGCTTTATGATCTTATGGGTATAAAGTTCAAGGGTCATCCTGACCTGAAAAGGATATTCCTTCCAGAGGGCTGGGTTGGTCATCCTCTAAGAAAAGATTATGATATGACCAAGGAGCAGTTCGTAAACATAAATGAGGATGGAACGGACCGTGTAAGTTTTGATCCAAAGGATGGGTGGTAAAATTGGAGGAAAGAGTAATTGATGTGAATTTTGGACCACAGCATCCCTCTACACATGGTGTTCTTAGAGTTAAAGTGAAACTAAACGGTGAGAACATTGTTGATGCACAGCCAATAATAGGTTATCTGCACAGAAACGCTGAAAAACTTTCAGAGCAAAAATTTTATCCTTCCGTTACAATTTTTATGGATCGCCTTGATTATGTTGGAAACCATAACATGGAACTTGGTTATGTGCTTGCTGTTGAAAAGCTTGCAAAGATCAATGTACCTGATAGGGCAGTATGGATAAGAATGCTTGTTTCAGAATTAAACAGGATAGCCAGTCATCTTGTCTGGCTTGGAACCATGGGTCTTGATCTTGGCATGATAAATCCTTTCTTTTATACCTTCAGGGAGAGGGAAAAAATTGTTCAGATGTTTGAAATGCTTTCCGGAGCAAGGTTAACTTACAACTATATAAGCATTGGTGGTGTTTACAAGGATGTTCCAAATGAGTTCAAGGATAAATTCATGGAATTTTACAACGAATTCCCGAAGAGGCTTGAGGAAATACAGGATCTTTTCCTTGAGAATGAAATATTCATACAAAGGATGAAGGGTATAGGAGTATTAACACCTGAGGATGCAAAAAGTTACAGCATAACAGGACCTGTTTTGAGGGCAAGTGGAATAAAATACGATATAAGGAAAGTATCCCCCTACCTTCATTACGATAAAGTTGAGTTTGAAGTACCAACACAGAAGGAAGGGGATAACTATGCAAGGTTCCTGGTTAGAATGGAGGAAATGAGGCAGTCATTGAAGATTGCAAAACAGGCACTGGATAACATGCCAGAGGGAGAATATTACAATCCTGTTTACAGGAAACAGGGTCTTATAAAAATAAGGGGAAAAGGGGAATCATACGCGAGAACAGAAAGTCCGAGGGGTGAATTTGGTGTTTATGTTGTTGGTGATGGATCACAAAAGCCCTACAGGGTGAGAATAAGATCGCCTGCATTCCACAACCTATCCGCTCTTTCAGTGATGGTTAAAGGTTACAAAATAGCTGATATGATTGCAACACTTTCCACGCTTGATCCTGTTTTTGGGGAGGTGGATAGATGATACTCAATTTTATAAACACAATTCTGAGGGACATTGGAATAGACTTTACAAAATATGGGTACTATGGAAATATAATACAGACATTACTTGTTGACCTTATCGGTGGTCTCATAATATTCATTGCCGCAGCTCTTGTGATCATTGTTATAATATACATATTCAGGAAATACATGGCTGATCTACAGCAGAGAATAGGGCCGAACAGGGTTGGTCCCTACGGTTCTCTTCAGCTGATAGCTGATGCACTTAAAATGTTCGGAAAGGAGGATATAATACCTGATAGGGCTGATAAATTGCTCTTCAGGATTGCACCATACCTTTCATTCACAC
>JAVRLH010000078.1:0-4682 GCA_031961605.1 Thermoplasmatota archaeon | reverse complement strand
AGTGATGAGGACATGGAAAAAGTTTTGAAATTCCTTCAAAAATTTTTATCATTGAACCTGAAGGAAAAATATATTCTTATTGGATCATCAATGGGTGCACACTTTTCCCTGAACCTTATGGCAAAATTCCCTGAAAAAATAGAGAAGGTGGTTTTGGTCGGTCCCGTTCGTTTTATGAACATTCTTGATTTACTTGAAAAAACAAGTGTTCCTGTTTTAATTTTCAGAGGATCCAATGATACAATTTCAAAAAAGGAGGATGTTGAAATCCTTTTATCACACCTGAAGAAAGGAAAGTATATAGAATGTGAAAACTTAAGCCATGCTTGTTACCTTGAAAAACCAGAATTTTTCCATAAAAATCTTATGGAATTTTTGAAAAACAGCTGACATGCCCCCAGCACTGAAGTGCAGGGGTTCTGCGTATCGGTTCTCTAAAGAGAACCATTTCACGTATATACTCGCCTTGTTTTTGTAAGGATATTTCGGTAATCTCCCCCCTATCCATGGCATTAATAGGTGGAATTATAAGTTTGATAGCAATTATTCTCCTACCCGAAACAAAAAGTTTGAGGCTATAAATTTTCCATGCACATATCAATACACTTTTTTTCTATCCTTTTTATTAACCTCTGTGCTGATGGAACGGAAATATTTAGCATGGATGCTATTTCTGATAGCTTGATTTTCTTTGGTGATTCAAAATAGCCTGAAGAATAGGCCAAATTCAAAACATCCATCTGTCTTTTTGTGAATTTAATTTTTGATTTTTCAGGATAGATGTTTACACTCTTTTTTATGTTATAGTTAACACCAAGTTTTTTCAGCATTTTCAGAAATCCCTTTGTTGATAATGTTAGAAAATTGAATTCCATGTTTTCCCTTGATATTACTATTGGTGGAACTATGAAAATTTCATTTCCATAAGTTCTGATTATTTCTGAAACAATTGATGGGAAATTTTGTATTATTAACAATCTGTAATTCTTTTTCATTTTATCCAGGGATATTATTTCAAAGTCCTCAAGGTTATACTTTTTAAGGAAATTCTGTTTTTTTAATAATATTTTTTCAATATTTTCTATAAAATCCTTCCTTTCCAGTGTTGCTATGTAAACAATTCTCTGTGTGTTGTAATTTATAATATCTTCAACAATCAATTTTTTATCATGCCGGTAAAAGTGTGAATTAACAATGCCCATTTTGTTTATATCAAGGTTAACGGTCACGAGTTTAAGCATAAAAATGGTAATATGTTGCACATAATAATTTTATCCCAGAATTTTTTGAATCATGCATGAAATAACTATTCACCATACTCCGGATGCGGATGATGCATTCATGTTTTATGCCCTGTTCAATGGAAAGGTGTGAAATAAAATTTAAGGAAAAATATGATGATATAGAAAGTCTAAACAATTTATTGTTGAAGGAAAATTTGGATTTTTCGGCAGAATTCGTTTATGCCAATGGTTTGATATCAAAAAGATACTATGCTTTAAGCACTTGTGGAAGTTTTGGTGAAGTGTATGGTTCGACAATTATTTCAAGGGAAAGTTATACCATTGAAAAAATAAAGGATCTAACAATAGGGGTTCTTGGAAAATTAACATTCTCATACCTTCTTTATAAAATTTCATATCCTGCAAGGAAAGAAATCGTTATGAAATTTGATAAAATAATGGATGGTGTCAAAAGTGGTCAGGTGGATCTTGGCCTTTTGATACATGAGGGGCAGTTAACCTACTCAAAAAAGGGATTGAAAAAAATTGTTGATCTTTATGAGTACTGGCAGAAACAGACATCAATGAAATTATTACCCCTTGGTATAAATGTTGTGAACAGAAATCTTGACATTGAAAAATTAAAAAAATAAAAAAGGCATTACAGGAATCTATTCTATATGCATTGAATAATGTGGATGAAGCCCTGGAATTTGCATCAAGGTTTGGAAGGGGCACGGATCCTGAAACTTTGAGGAGATTCGCATTACAGTTTGTTAACGAAAGAACCTATGATATGGGTGAGGATGGTAAAAATGCAATAATGAAATTGTTGGAGATGGGTTATGAAAAAAGGCATATTGATGAAATGGAAATAAAAATTATTTAGGCAACATCAAATTCAATTTTTTACCTATGGAAACTTCAATCGGTGTTTTTCCAATCACCTCGCCATCCATTTCAAAGAGTATGTTTTCATTTTTGAAAATAAAATGATCTCCTGAAAAATCAAATGAATAACCCTTTTCAATGTATTTTCCTGAAATTAAATCCCTTAACTGGAAAACTGTTTTAAGTTTTGAAACAGCTTTCACTATATGAACATCTATTTTGCCATCGTTCAGAATTGAATTTGGTGATGCAAGCATTCCGCCACCAAAGTATTTTCCATTTGCCACAATTATTTCAATCGTTTCAAATATTTTTCCATCCATTTCAACATTAAATTTTTTAAGTTTTAATAACTGCGCAAAAATGGCTGAAAGAAATGAATATTTTCCCAAAGATTTGTGTGTGTTCACATATTCCATAACATATGCACCAAACCCTATTTCAAGTATGTTTGAAAAGTACCTTTCCATACCCTGATATTTCACCTTTGGGACATCAATTTCCATAATTCTTCCATTCTTTATTGAAGAAATAAGATCTTTATAATCCCTTATTCCAATGGTTTTTCCAAAATCCGAACCTGTGCCTAAGGGCAATATTGTGAAGTATGAGGAATTATCAAGACCATTAACAATTTCGTTCAATGTCCCATCCCCACCACAGGAAACGATCAAATCATAATCCTTTGAATATTTTTTTGCAATTTCCGTGGCATTTCCTGGATATTTGGTGAAAATTGAATCCTGTTCTCCAATTTCTTTGAATATTTTATCTCTTATTTCATTCCATATTTTTCCAGCCTTTTTATTTCCTGCTACAGGATTGATTATGAACAAAATTTTCATTGTTCATGATTAATTTTTGTCTCCTTATCTAATTTTTCATTTTGAATAATACCTGGATTTAAAGAATAATCAGGATCAAAGAATCTTTTCATATTTTGAATCAGGTGGAAAAGTTCTCCCTTGTATTTTGCAAGATCCTTGCTGAGAATTGAACCTATTCCATGGTGGTGTGAAATGGATCCCCCATTCATTAATATTGTTTCAATAATTTCATTTCTCAGTTCCATAAGTATACTTTCCCTATCATCTTTTGCATTGAAGAGAAATGTGAAGTAAAGAGCTGTTCCATTTTTGTATTCATGTGATGCATGGCACATTATCATTCCTTTAATTCCAAGTTCCTCAATTTTTTCATCAAAGGATTTCATTACACTATCGTAGAGAGAATGAACATCTTTCCACAAAACGGATGTTTCAATTGTTTCAGCAACTATGCCTCTTTTCAGGAGATCGTTGTACATGTATGGTCTGTCATACCTTGTTCTGTACCAGAATTTTGCGGGTATGGATCCAAGGTTCACAGCATTTTTAATCTTTATATTTTCTTTTTTATCATTTATTATTATAAGGAGTGAACTCTTTTCATAAACATTTCTTATCTTTAAATAATTCTTGAAAATTTTTGTCATAAAATTATCTTTTATTGCCAGAATTGACAGGAAAGTTTCATTTTCATCCGAAAGCCTTGATATCGTTGGATTTTTACCTGTAAGAAAACTTTCCTTCAACGATTCAAGGCCATCATGGAATGATCTGAACATGTATGAATGAAAGTATAATCTTTCAGGTATTTTATTTACCTTGAGACATGCCCTTGTTATAATGCCAAAGGTTCCCTCACTTCCAGTGGCGATATCCGATACCCTGAAAAAGGCGGATTCAGCGGGTAATGGTCTATCAGAAAATTCTCCTGCAGGACTGAACATTTTTACACCAATCAACATATCCTTTATTTTTCCATACCTGTTTGATTCCTGCCCTGCCGCATTGGTTGCAATCCATCCACCAAGGGTTGAATACTCAAATGATTCTGGAAAATGGCCAAGTGTAAGACCATTTTTATTTAATAAACTTTCAATTTCGGGCCCTTTGAGACCTGCGCCAGCTTCAAGAACAAATGAATCCTTATCAAGCTTGAATGTATTGAAATTCCTTGAATCGATAGAAACAACAAATCTCTTTTTTCCTGAAGGTTTTAAACCTCCTGTTACGGATGTTCCACCACCAAATGTTATGAATTCACAAAAATTTGATAAATTTTTAAATAAACAGGGCAGATCCTTTTCCTCAGGGTATATTACCGCATCAGGCACCCTTATCTCCCTTTTCTCAAGAAGCTGAATGTAATCTATTGCCCCTTTACCCATTGAATGGTAAAATCTATCTTCATTTTTAAATGAAATTTTATTCTCATCAAGGCATGATAAAAGTAATTTTTCAAGTTCATTGTTTTTTCCATAATCTTTTATTCTGTAATACCCATCCCATATGTAATCCATGGCATCCAACTTTTTTCCAAGGAAATCAAGAAGATTTTTTGATACATCAGCCTTTTTTGATTTTTCTCCCCAGAGTACGTAAATTTCCTGAACCATGAATGGATTATTTTTTTAAAACTATTAAGACTTATGAAAAAGATCTAAATAATCGTGTATGATATAATCAAGCATGGATGGAAAATTTGCTTTCCCTTCAAAGGAATGGGTTGAAGAGTACTGCAGAA
>JAVRLH010000077.1:0-5258 GCA_031961605.1 Thermoplasmatota archaeon | reverse complement strand
TCGGAGGTGTGTTTTGTAAACATGTTTTATCACCTCACACCTCCATTTATACGTGATTTAAATATTTTACTCATGGATAAAATAGTTAGTTAACACACTTAAAAACTACAAAACTTTTATATATAGTGCCTAATAATCAACCCCTATGAACATACTTGAAATAATAGATCTCTCTGCAGAAATTGATGGAAAGGAAATAATAAAAAATATTAATTTAACGGTAAGGGAAGGGGAAATACATGCACTTATGGGCCCCAATGGATCGGGGAAAACAACACTCGCCCATACAATTATGGGCAACAGGAATTATAAGATAACAAATGGGAAGATAATGTTGAACGGTGAGGACATTACAAATTTACCTCCTGATGAGAGGGCAAAAAAGGGATTGTTTCTAACCTTCCAGAATCCCATTGAACTATCAGGTGTAAAGCTTTTCTCATTTTTAAGAACAGCCCATAATGTTCATTACCCAGATGAAAAAATAACATTTCAGGAATTTATATCATATATACAGTCAAGGGCAAGGATGCTTAACATGGACACTTCACTTTTGAGCAGGAACGTCAATGAAGGATTTTCAGGCGGTGAAAGGAAAAAATCTGAAATATTACAACTTGCTGTTTTAAAACCGAAGTTTGCTATAGTGGATGAGATAGATTCCGGCCTTGATGTTGATGCACTGGAAGCTGTTGCAAAAACAATAGATGAAATAATTAAAAATGAATATAGGATTGGCATAATGCTAATCACTCATTATCAAAGGATCCTGAAGTATCTAAAACCCGATTTTGTTCATGTTATGGTGAATGGTAAAATAGTGATGTCAGGTGATTATAGCCTTGCCCTTAAAATTGAAGAGAGTGGTTATGAATGGATAAAGAACAGGAGCTGAATTTTAAACAGGAGGATTATTCTTTCGTTACAAGGGCAAAGTATCCACATGTATTTGAAAAGGGACTGAACAAAGAAGTGGTGGAAGAAATTTCTGATATCAAAAAAGAACAGGAATGGATGAAAAGGTTCAGGTTAAAATCCCTTGAAATATTCAATTCAATGCCCATGCCAAACTGGGGACCAAAGATTGATATTGACTTTGATAACATAAGGTACTATGTTCTTCCAGATGAAATTAAAGCAAAAAGATGGGAGGATTTACCACAGGAGATAAGAGAAACGTATGAAAAACTTGGCGTTCCGGAAATGGAAAGAAAATATCTTAGTGGAACTGTTGCACAGCTTGACTCTGAAGGCTTATACGCAAATGTGAAAAAGATGTATGAGGAAAAAGGAGTTGTTTTTCTGGACACAGATACAGCATTAAAAAAGTATCCTGATATTTTCAAAGAATACTTTATGAAGCTTGTTCCGCCAGGTGATAATAAATTTGCAGCGCTTCACGGAGCTGTATGGAGTGGAGGATCATTTGTTTACGTTCCTGAGAACGTACAGCTCGACCTACCCCTTATGACGTATTTTAGAATGAACTACCAGCAGGAGGGGCAGTTTGAGCATACATTAATAATAGCTGAAAAGGGGAGTTCAGTGAGCTACATTGAGGGCTGTACTGCACCAATTTACAATGTAAGTTCCCTCCACGCAGCGGCAGTTGAAATTTATGTAAAGGAAAATGCAAAGGTAAAGTATACAACTGTTCAGAACTGGAGCAAGGATATTTACAATTTAAACACGAAAAGAGCAAGGGTTGAAAGGAATGGAAGGATAGAATGGGTTGGTGGATCACTTGGATCTAAGGTAACAATGCTCTATCCATCAAGTTATCTTGTTGGTGAATATGCAACTGCCTCGCATTTAAACATTGTTCTTGCATCAGGTGATACATGGAAGGATGGTGGTGGCAAAGTCATACATCTTGCACCAAACACAAGTTCAAAAATAATTTCAAAGAGTATAAGCATGAAAGGTGGAATATCCGTTTATAGAGGACTGGTAAGAATTCCCAAAGGTGCATACAATGCAAAATCTCATGTTCAATGTGATGCTTTAATACTTGATGAAAAATCAAAGAATTTCACATATCCACACAATGAAGTTTATGAAGAAACAGCAAGTGTTGCTCATGAAGCATCTGTTGGAAAAATAGGCGAAGAACAGCTTTTCTACATGATGTCAAGGGGATTGAACGAGGATGAGGCAAGATCCATGATAGTTCTGGGTTTTCTTGATGAGGTAATGAGGGAAATACCTCTTGAGTTTTCAATTGAACTCAACAGGTTAATTAAATTACAGATAAGCAAGCTGGGTGGTACAGGATGAACATGGAAAACCTTATTGAAAAATTTTCAAGGGAAAGGTATGAGCCTGAATGGCTTAGGGAAATGAGGCTTAAAAATTACAGTATTTATTTGAAATTAAAAAGTGAAAGGATTGCAGATTCACCCTTTGAAAAAAATTACACAAATTTTGATGAAAATACAATTATTGAAAATGCATTCCAGAGGATCGGAGGATCATTTGTTGAAGAAAAAGATAAATTCATTTTAGATTTAAGGGGTGGGAATGAGCTTTCAATCAATCCTAAAAACCTTGTTTATACATCCATAATATCCATTGATGATGCAATAATAAAATATCCAGATTATGTGAAAAAGGCACTTGAGGATCCAAAGGATGAGCTTTCAGCATTATCAAATGCAATGTTTGAACTGGGTATTTTTGTACACGTCCCCATGGACAAAAGCTGTGAAAAAACCATGAGATTTTTAACACTTTATCCAAACAGAACGGTTATAAGAAAGGACATCTTTGTTGTTGGTGACAATTCATCAATGCAGTTTGTTGAATACACAGAGCCTGAAATTAATTTTATTGGAATGGAAAACACATCCATAATGTTAGGCAAGAATTCTAAATTAAAACATCTAACGCTCATTGATGGTAATGGATCACAGTTTGTTAACATTAAAAATACGAAGATGGAGAATGGATCCTCTGATGAATGGTACTATGCATCAAAGAGATTGAATAAGGGATTAATTATAGCAAATTCAACCATAAAAGGTAATGATGCATATTTAACTTACAAGGGCGCGATAATTGGTGAAAAAAGTGAGCATTATGATATAAAGACAAACATTTACCATTATGGAAGCGGAAGTAAAAGTGATGCAAACGTAAGGGTTGCACTAAAAGATAAATCAAGGGCTGTTATGAGAGGATCCATAAAAATAAATAGTGAATCAAAGAATTCAAGCGCATACTTTGCAGGTAATTCCCTTTTACTAAGTTCTGAAGCAAAGAGTGATGCCCTCCCCTTCCTTGAAATTGAGGGTGATGGATCCCAGGCAAAACATGCTGCAACAACATCCAGTGTTGAGTATGATGAACTTTTTTACATAATGAGCAGGGGGATAAATGAGAGGGATGCAAGGAACATAATAGTTGAA
The DNA here is from genome assembly GCA_031961605.1 of Thermoplasmatota archaeon. Lineage (GTDB taxonomy): Archaea > Thermoplasmatota > Thermoplasmata > Thermoplasmatales > ARK-15 > JAVRLH01. Next base: position 1,851 of record JAVRLH010000077.1, on the reverse strand, counting down.
GGATTCCTTGATCCTGTTGTTAGGGAGATACTTATATATGAGGGAAGAAGATTTCTTACCTATGAGGAATGAAATGGATGTTGAGAAAATAATAATGGATTTTCCTATACTAAAGAAAAAAATAAACAATAAAAGGATAATATACCTTGACAGTACAGCAACATCCCAGAAACCAATACAGGTTATAAACGCAATAAAGGATTACTATGAAAATTACAATGCAAATGTGCACAGGGGTATATACAGGTTGAGCGAAGAGGCAACAGAACTCTATGAAAATTCAAGGAAAAATATTGCAAACTTTATAAATTCAAATGATCCAAGAAGCGTTGTTTTTGTAAGGAATACAACAGAAGCATTGAATCTTCTGGCCTATTCCTATGGATTCAACAAACTTAAGGAAGGTGATGAGATTGTATTAACTGTCATGGAACACCATTCAAACATTGTTCCATGGCAGTTTTTAAAGAAAAAGGGTGTTGTTCTAAAATTTGTTGACATAGACGATGAAGGATACCTGAAAATGGATGAATTTGAAAATATTATAACAGAAAAGACAAAAATTGTTTCAGTTACCCATGTTTCAAATGTTCTTGGAACAATAAATGATGTGAAAAAAATTGGAAAGATTGCGCACGAAAATGGATCTCTTTTCATAGTTGACGGTGCCCAATCCGTTCCGCATATGCCCGTTGATGTTCAGAATATTGATTGTGATTTTCTTGCCTTTTCAGGTCACAAAATGCTCGGTCCGATGGGTATTGGTGTTTTGTACGGAAAGTATGATTTGCTTGAGAATATGGAACCATTTCTTGGTGGTGGGGAGATGATAAGCGAAGTCCATTTAAATGAATCAAAATGGGGCGAGGTTCCTTTAAAATTTGAGGCAGGGACACCAAACGTGGAAGGTGCCTATGGTTTATCTGTTGCAGTTGATTATTTGAGAAAGATTGGAATGGAAAATGTGAGGTCACATGAGAAAGATCTTGTTGAATATACATTGAAAAGGATTTCAGAGAAGGACGATATTGTTGTTTACGGTCCAAAGGATCCTGAAAGGAGAGGTGGAGTAATATCTTTCAATTTCAAGAAAGTCAGGCCCTATAAACTCGCAAAGGCGCTTATGAACGAGGGTATTATGATTCACCCTCATGATGTTGCCCAGATCCTTGATATTGATGGTGTTGCATTGAGATCCGGGCACCACTGCGCACAGCCATTAATGGAAAGACTTGGCGTACCTGCAACTTCAAGGGCAAGCTTTTATGTTTACAACGGTAAAGATGATGTGGACGCCTTTGTTGAATCTCTCCAAAGGGTCAAGGAGGTTCTGAAATTATGAATGAAGATATTTACATGGATTTTATTCTTGAAAATTATAAGAATCCAAAGAACTATGGAAAAATTGAAAATCCAACATCAAAATCCCATGGTTCAAATCCATTGTGTGGAGATGAAATTTTTATCTACCTCAAAATAGAAGAAAATAAAATATCTGACATAAAATTCATGGGCAGGGGCTGTGCAATTTCACAGGCTTCAGCCTCAATACTAACGGAAATGGTAAAGGGTAAGGATCTTGATTATGCAAAAAATCTTAAGGATGAAGATTTACTGAAAGAGCTAGGAATTAAGCTTTCTCCTGTTAGACTAAAATGTGCTCTCCTCAGTCTATTGACACTCAGGGAAGCGATTTCAAATATACATTAAATTCAATTTAAATTTTTTCCTGAAAAATTTTTCTCTATTTTCCAGACTCTCCGCATGTCTGACTGATGTCCGATAAACCTATATAGAGGGGAGTTATTTTGTAGTTTATGATTAACCAAAAAGAACTCCCCTCAAAAAACA
>JAVRLH010000076.1:0-5261 GCA_031961605.1 Thermoplasmatota archaeon | reverse complement strand
AGAATGTGCATAACTGGCGATGAAATTGATGTGAACGAGGCAAAGCAGATGGGTTTTGTTGATTACATTGTTGATGATGTTGAAAAATCCATAATGGATGTTTCAAAAAAAATAATGCTTTCTTCACCAAACATACTGAAAAAAATGAAAAAATTTGTTGAACCTCAGAGACTTTACAATTTCAATGAAGCGTTTGAGGAACTTACAGAATCAGCAATAAGTGAAGATGGAAAGAAGGGCATGGCAGCATATTTAAACAAAAGTTTGCCTAGGTAAAGATTAATAAATGGAAAAGAATGGAAGTATTATGGAAGATCTAAAGTCTCTCTGGGAAAATTTTTTTCTCCAATACGGTTACAACGTTAAATTATCGCTGCTTGGAGAAAAGTATCCGGATGAAAGATCAATATATGTTGACTTCAGAGAAATTGAAAAATTCAGAGATGATCTTGTTGATGCGTTAACAAAAACACCTGAAGAAGCACTGAGTTCTGCAGAAGAAGTCATACTGAAAAAATTTCCTGAAGAGATGAACATAAGGGTTATTCATGTAAGATTGAAAAACCTTCCTGATGATAGGTTAAGGGAAATAAGGCACATAAGGAGCAAAAATATTGGTGAACTGATAACAATAGAGGGTTTGGTGAGGCAGGTAACTGAGGTAAGGCCTAAACTCGTAACAGGTGCATTTGAATGCCAGTCCTGCGGTCATGTGAACTACAAGGAACAGATATCAGAAACACTTGAATTCCCCGCTTTCTGCGAAGGTTGTAACAGAAAGAGGGGGGAAGTAAAGTTCAAGCTGCTTGAGGATTATTCAATTTTTCTAGATTCACAAAAAATTGAGATCCAGGAAAATCCTGAAGAAATCAGGGGTGGTGAACAGCCACAGAGGTTGCAGGTATACCTTGAGGATGATTTAACAGGAGTTGTTGTACCAGGTGACAGGGTAAGGATAACAGGCATACTTAAAACAAGGCCAAGGGGCCCGAGAGGGCAGCCAAGCGTTGTTTTTGATATTTATCTTCATGCCATAAACATTGAGGCAATGAAGGAAGAATACAAGACAATAAATCTAACAGAAGAAGATGTAGAAAAAATAAAGGCAATTGCAAAGGATGAAAACGTAATACAGAAACTGAGTACAAAGATTGCATCAACTTTATATGGACTTGAAACTGAAAAGGAAGCTTTACTTTTGCAGCTATTTGGTGGCGTTCCCCTCAAGAGAAAGGATGGAACAAGGATAAGGGGAGATATTCATATTTTACTTGTTGGTGATCCTGGAACAGGAAAATCACAGTTGTTAAAATACATAAGCAACATTGCACCAAAAAGTATTTACACATCTGGTAAGGGATCTACAGCTGCGGGTTTAACCGCTGCTGCAACAAAGGAGGAATTTGGTGAAGGTAGGTGGACACTTGAAGCAGGGGCACTTGTACTTGCGGATAATGGCATTGCAACAGTTGATGAAATAGACAAAATGGATGACAAGGACCGTGTTGCCATGCATGAGGCAATGGAGCAGCAGACAATAACAATATCAAAGGCTGGAATGAATGCAACACTAATGGCAAGATGTTCAATACTTGCTGCAGCAAATCCGAAATATGGAAGGTTTGATTACTCAAGGCCGCTATCAGAACAATTGAATTTACCACCAACACTTCTATCAAGGTTTGATGCAATATTCAAGATGCCAGATATTCCTGGTGAGAGGGATAAGGATATTGCTGAACATATACTACAGGTACATATGGAGGAGGAGAAAAAAGAGGAGGAGATTGATGATGAACTTTTCAAAAAGTATGTTGCATACGCGAAGAAAAATATTTTTCCAAAGCTTACCGAAGAGGCAAGTGAGGAATTGAAGAATTTCTATCTTAAAATGAGGAGCCTTTACAGGGAAACAAAGGCAATTCCAATAACAGCAAGACAGCTTGAAGCAATGATCAGGTTAACACAGGCTTCGGCAAGGGTAAGACTGAGCCATTATGCAAACGTTGATGATGCAAGAAGGGCAATCAACATAATAAGCCATTTCATTTCTGATTCAGCAACAACACCAGAGGGTATACCTGATATAGATAACATCTATTCAAGGCCTGCAAAGGAAAGAAGCAAGCTTGAGGAAATTGAGGGAATAATAAGGGAACTTCAGGAATTGAAAGGTTTTGCAATGGAGGACGAAATCGTTAAAGAGGCTGAGAAAAAGGGTATAGAAGAAAATGATGCTAAAAAATACATAGGTGTATTGCTCAGGGATAACATAATCTACGAACCACAGAACAGGAGATACAGGTTTGTTGAATGAATCACCCTATCTTTGTTGTCTCTATTTCCAGCCTTCCTTGCTTGAACCTTTCAAGTGAAAAGCTTTTCATGTCAAGATCCGTTGGATGCCCCAGTATTAGCTGACTCATCAACCTTCCAACCATGGGGCTTATCATTAAACCATGACCTGAGTAACCGCAGGCAATGTAGAAATTGTCAACATCTGTTCCACTTAGAATTGGTTTTACATCAGGTGACATATCGTAAAGACCTGCCCATTGTCTCATGACTTTAATATACTTCACGGCAGGAATCATTTTTGTTATTTCCCTTGAAAAATTTTTTAAAAAATCCAATGTTGTGTTTATGCTGTAACCCTCAAACTCCACAGGATCTCCTATTCCTCCAACAATCTCACCCCTCAGGCTCTGACTGAAGTATATACCTGAGGGTATGCCAACAAGCATTGGTTCCTGGAAGAATTTTATTGGCTCTGTTGCAATTATTTCATGCCTTACGGGCCTTGTTGGAACATTTACACCTGCCCATTTTGCAATTTCCCTTGTATATGCACCAGCAGCACCAACAAATATTTTTGCTTTTATTTCACCCTTATCAGTTAAGACAGATTCTATCTTTCCATTGTTCATTCTAAAGTTATAAGCTTTTGTGAATGTGTATATTTTACCTCCATACTTTTTGAACCCCTTTGCGTATGCTTCAACAACAGCCTGAGGAAAAACAATACCGTCCCTGTGGTTATAAGCACCACCATAAATTTTTGATGTATCAATGTAAGGATACTTTTCCTTAATTTCATCAGGCATCATTATTCTGCTTTTTACACCGTACCTGTTCTGTATTTCCACATTCTTCTTCATGCTCTCAATAGAGTTTTCATCATAGGCAAGGAAAAGGTATCCTCCCTGCCTGAAAAGTATGTTGTAGTTCATTATTGCTGACATTTTTTCAAAGAAATCTATGCTCTTTTTGGAAAGGTATATGCTCTCTGATGTTGCAAACTGTTCCCTTACGCCACCACCGCATCTCCCAGATGATCCATGACCAAGATAACTTTTCTCTATAACTGTTACATCCATGCCTTCCTTTGCAAGAAAATACCCGATGCTCAAACCCGAAACACCACCACCAATTATCAGGGCTTCAGTGTTTTCTATCAACCACAAACACCCCCATATAAACAGGATCAACAGGAGTTCTTGCCGTAATTGGCTTTAATTCCTTTAAATCCTTGCCTGTTTCCCTTGCAAGTATTTTCATAACAGTGAGAACACAACCTTTCCCCTGGCATGGTCCTGTTCCAAAGCCAGTTACCCTCTTTAAACTCTCCATATCATTGTACCCTTCCCTTATTGCCTTTACAATATCATTTTCAGTTATATCCTCACACCTGCAAATTATCTTCATGATCACACCTCACATCATAAGCTCCCTTCTTTCAACTTTTTCAACAAGGAATTCTTTTGGTATGGATGATAATACCTTTTCCTTAATATCTATATTAACATCGAAACCAAGGGATTTCAGTGCCTGAAGAGCAGAGTATTTTCCTTCGTCAATACTCTGCTGGTGAGTGAAGGATCCGGCATAGTATATGCCGGGGACAATTTCAAGAGCATTGTTCCTCAACGGATAGTAAGAATCCTCATCAGCGTAGTATCTTATTTCCCCACCAGATTGAAGAACAAGTTCATAGGCTTTCATTCTGTCTGTCATAACCAAAAGATCACAGTCCAGTATTTTACTTTCCTTTCCATTCGATATTTCAATCCTTTCAAGTTTCTTTTTCCCAATTGCCTTCACAATTTCATAATCCTTATAGGATTCATGTTTATTGTCTGATCTGTTTGATACAACACCACTTATTACAATATCCATTTCCTTTAAAGCATCTGCAATATCAAACACATACCTGTTCTTACCATAAATTACAGCTCTTTTTCCTGGATCCACGTTATTTTCATACAGCAATGAATGTAAGCCTGAATAGAGCATGATGCCTGGAAGATCGTTGTTATCAAAGACAAAATTTTTATAATAAGATCCTGTGGCTATTATTGTTCTTTTAGCATATATTTCATAAATTGTGTTTTTACCATATGCTGCGATCATGTCACCATACATTCCAAAAACATCAGTGTTATTCATTATCCTTATATTGTCAAGTTTAGATACAATATACTCAACATATTTACCGGACTGAATCTCTTTTCCATCAACCTGTATCTTTAAATTGTTTTTGTAAAGTTCGCCACCAAGGTTTTCATGCTCCTCAACAAGTATTGCATTTTTTGTGTACCCGGATACTACAAGTGCTGCATTCAAACCTGCAAGACCTGCACCAATTATGAGAATATCAGTGTTTATTTTTTCCTGAGAAAATTCCATGCCTGGATCTTTCTTTGGCAATTCACCAAGCCCTGCAAAAGATGCTATCCTTCTCATATAAAAGTTCCTAAGAAAAGATGGGTGTATGAATCTATGGTAATAGAAACCAGCACCTAGGGATTTTTCAAATTTGTTAAGTATTGAGAATAGATCATTATCAGCATTTGGCCAAGAATGCTGTCTTCTAACAATCATTCCATCCTTTACCTTTACGTGACATGTTCTTACATTCGGTATACCATCAACTTCCATCATGCATGATGAACATTTCCCTGTTCCGCAATAATACCCTCTTGGTCTATGAAACTTCAAGCTTCTGCTGAAAATTCTAACACCATTTTTATAAAGGCATGCTGCAACCGTAAGATTTTCATCGCACTCAATTTCCTTTCCTTCAAAATTTATCTTTACCTTTGCCATAGGGGTCGAGAGGTAATTGCATTGTATAATAAAAATGATTTCATGTTCTTTCATATACTGTCCCGAAATCTTTGACTATAAAAAGCCCATACCCAAATATGGGTCCCGCAAAACTCAACAAACGCAAGATCAACTATATCATCAGAGCGAAAATA
>JAVRLH010000075.1:0-5462 GCA_031961605.1 Thermoplasmatota archaeon | reverse complement strand
GAATTTCAAAGGCTATGAATTTGGAGAGAATAAACGCCCCGTAGTGATAGGCATAGACATAGGAGACAAGAACCCCATAACTTCTGTGGAGTTATGGGGAAATGAGAAAAAGAATGTGCAGTTTCTGGGCAAAGAGATCAGGGAAATAAGGACAAAATATTACTGGGCAAGAAAGAGCATAGGAAGGAAGAAGGTTAAGCATGGAGTAAGAGTGATAAAAAAGATAGGAGATAAAGAAAGCAGGAAGATCAATGATATTCTGCATAAGATAACAGCAAAGATAATTCAGAGAGCAGTAGAGTTGAAACAACAAGGATATGATCCAATAATTGTGTTCGGAGATGTGAAAAATATCAAACCAAAACATAAGAAAGAAGAAAAGAGAAGTAGGAAATTGAACAGAATACTCAGCTCAATTCCAACATACAAAATCAAGCAAATGCTAACTTACAAAGCATTGTGGAATGGAATAAGTGTGTTTTCGGTGAATGAAGCATGGACATCCAAAACATGTCATAAGTGTGGTTCAAGAGATACAGCAGTGAAAGATAGGTTGTTTAAATGCAACGTTTGTGGATTAGAATACAATAGAGATTTGAATGGGGCTGTGAATATAGGAAACAGGCTCTTTGGCTATATGCTGAAGAGCAGGGGTAGTAGTGAACCGCCCTTAACTCCCCAGAGAACATTGTCCCGAAGGGGAACATAATAGAGATACAATATACGAGGGGAGAAGCCTCATCCTTTAGGGTGGGGTAGTTCACTTTTTGTACCTAAGAATTGCCCCTATCCCACCAAACCCTTTTAGGAAGAGTTTTCCTTCTTCACTTTCATCTGAAACCAGATAAACCTTTGCATTTATCTGTTCTGCAAGTTTGTAATATTCATCAATTATGTCCACTTTATCAACAACATTCATGGGTGTATTGCAATTCTTGCATATTTTCTCAGGAATTAGAAAAGAATTAATTATCTCCTCTTCCCTTGTTTTGCAGTTTGGGCATTCCCATGTTACCTTATATTTTCTCAATGCCTCAGATATAATCAATGTATCAACCTGGGAATTTTTCAGGGCATCAATTACTTCCTTTTCACCGTATACTGCAAGCCCATCAGTTTTTCTAACTTCAGAAAGAAATCTGTTTATTATTTTCTTTTCCTGTGCTATTTCAAGATCCTCGAGCCTCTGTGCTGCCTTTTCCACAAGCTCCCTTAAACCGTATTCATCCGTATAGCCAGTATCGAAAAGATCAATGATCTTCTTTTTTAGTTCATGGTGCAGGTAATCCTTCTCTGCGAAGAATTCCTTTGTTGATCCAGGCCCACCAATCAATATCCCCTTGAGGTTTTTTTCGTTCAGGAATATTTCATTGGCTGTATTCCCAACCTTCACAAAAAATTCATGTGCTGCAAGTTCAATTAATCTTTCAAATCTTCTTGATGATTGTCCACCCTGATGATGCTTGCTTGGAACCTGTGATTGAATATTTTTCACAACCTCAATCCTAACACCCCTCAGAAGGCCAATTGTTGCTTCACTTCTATCAATAACTATTAAACCGTAAACATCCTTCTCCCCGAGCATAGCATAGAGAGGGTCAAGGTAAAATTTCGAATCGCACCTATAAACCATTGACTGAACAGGTTCAGGGGGCTCTATTATGTACGTTACCATCTCTGTCTGATCCCCCCTGGTTGGAACATGGCCTATAAAGAGTGCAAGACCATTTTCGGGTGGCATTTTGTATACCCTCAACCTGCTCATCATGGATTCTATTGCACTCATTACATTTTTTCTGGTTGTTTTACTTTTAATGTTTGATGATGTTGAATACTCATCCCTCAAATATGCTATAACATCCGATATTGGTCTCTTTGGAGGAACATAGAGAGAAATGAGTTCAGTTCCTCTTCCCTCATACTTTGAAAGTTCTTCAAGCGCCCTTTTGAAATCGTACTTACTTTTACTATCCATTCTTTCTACACCTTTTAGGAAATTTTTTAATCTATAAATTCTTTTACCTATTTAAGATGATATGAAAAGCATAATAATTTCCCTTGGTGGATCACTAATATTCGATAATGGAATTGATGTAAAATTCCTAAAAGAATTTTCAGATATGGTTAAGGATCTTTCAGAAAAATTCAGATTTTTGATTGTTGTTGGTGGTGGCAGAATAGCAAGGGATTACATTAAGGTTGCAAGGAAAAATGGAATGGATGAATACAACCTTGATAAAATTGGGATTCTTGCAACAAAAATCAATGCAATGCTTTTAAAATCCTATTTTTCTGATATTGAAAATGTGATCCTTATTGATAGAATAGAAAATGTTCCAGATTTCAGAATTGCCCTGATGGGAGGTACTGAACCAGGTCATACAACTGATACTGTTTCCATGCTTGCAGCAGAATATCTTAGGGAGAATGTTGTTATAAATGCAACATCAGTTGAGGGCATATTTGATAAGGATCCTAAAAAATTCAGTGATGCAAAACTTATCAAAAAGATATCTTACAGTGATCTGATTGAAATATTCTGGGGTAACAGTATAGGAGCAGGGCCAAATGTTGTCCTTGATTTACTATCCATAAAGATTGCTGAAAGAAGCAAAATAATTATTAAGGTTCTGGATGGGAAGAATATTGAGAATTTGAAAAAGGCGATTGAAGGAAAGGATTTTATAGGAACAACGGTAGGACCATGATATCAACAATGCGCCTTGTCTTTTTTGGATCCGGTGGTTCCTGGCCAAGTCCTGAAAGGAACCCCATTTCCATCGGTTTACAACTTGATAAAGAAATTTTACTTTTTGATGTTGGAGAAGGAACGCAAAGGCAGATAATGCAGACATCCTTTAGCTTTATGAAAATATCAAAAATATTCATAACACATTTCCATGGCGATCATTTTCTAGGTCTAGCAGGATTAATACAGACCATGGTTTTCAACGATAGAAAAGAAAAACTTGAAATTTATGGTCCTGAAGATGCTTTTGATCAAATTACAAATTTTTTGAATGTTGGTTATTACACACTTCCCTTTCCAGTTTACATAAGAGAAATGAAAAGTTACGAAACAATTGATTTTGGTGATTATACAATAACAGCCGTGAAAACAAACCATCCTGTTACAAATTTTGCATACGTACTGAAGGAAAAGGATAGGAAAAGGATATCCCAGGAACTTATGGAAAAATATTCTTTAATAAGCCAGGATGTGGAAAAAATATTGAAGAATGGATACATTGAAAAAAATAAAAGAAAGATATCCCTGGATGATATATCTGATGGTATAAGGGTTGGAAGGAAGATAACATATACGGGCGATACATCCCCCTGCCAGGGAATTGTAAAATATGGAATGGAATCAAGAGTCCTTATACATGATTCAACTGTAGATTCATCACTTGAAACAAAGGCAAACGAGTTTGGTCATTCTTCTGCCAGGCAGGCAGCTGAAATTGCAAAAATGGCAAATGTTGATATGCTTGTACTTGCTCACATAAGCCCAAGGTACAGATCAAACGAAATAGATATACTTGAAAAAGAGGCAAAGGAAATATTCCAAAACACAATTGTTGCAAGAGATTTTCTTGAAATGCAGATTAACATAAGACAGTGAACTACCCAACCTGACAGATGCGCCTTTTCCTTTCAATACTGTATCTCTATAAATGATTAATCTAACAATTAATTATCCCGCATCCTCTTTTTTATTCCCTTGCTTTCGCAGGCGTTCTTAAAGAAACAGGGGATAAAATTTTATTCTTAAATTTCATGTGTTAATTTATGAATGAAATAGCTGTTTTAGGAGCGGGTATGGTTGGAAGGGCAATAATATACGACCTATCCAAAGACCATGAAATTTTTGTTTTTGATAAATCAAAAAGTGCGCTTGAAAACATCAAGGTTGAAAGAAAATTCTCGGATAACATATTTGATAGAAAAGACATTCTTGATAGAATTGATACTGTTGTTTCAGCCCTGCCTGGTAGTGTATCTTTTGAAATCATAAAAAAATTGATTATGAAAGGTAAAAATGTTGTTGATATATCTTTCATGCCACAGGATCCATTCGAACTTGATTCTCTTGCAAAAGAAAATAATGTAATATTCATACCTGATGCCGGATTTGCACCGGGGTTGAGCAACATATTTGCAGGTTATATTTATAAAAATGTTAATAACATAGATAGCGTTGAAATATACGTTGGTGGTTTACCGGAAAGGAAGAATCCTCCTTTGGATTATGCAATAACCTGGAATGTTGAAGGTCTTATAGATGAATATACAAGGCCGGCAAGATACATTAAAGATGGAGATTTGTTCATTATGGATCCTTTAGACAAAATTGAACCATTCTGTATATCTAACCTTGGTGCTTTTGAAACCTTTTATTCTGATGGTCTGAGAACCCTTCTGAAAACAATGAAAGTTAAAAATATGTTTGAAAAGACAATCAGATACCCAGGACACCTTGAAAAAATGAAACTTTTGAAGGACATTGGATATCTTTCACAGGAAAGCATAGATGGATGTATTCCAAGAAAGTTAACAGAGGATCTTTTTGAAAGAATAAAAACAAAAGTTACAGATATTTCAATCCTTCTTGTGAAGGGAGTCGGTGAAACAAGTGTAGATCTTTACGTTTATGATAAACAGGGGATGGATGAAATAACATCAATGGGTAAAATGACAGGTTTCACAGCTGCAATAATAACAAGAATGTTGGAAATGTTTGATTACCATGGTGTTTATCCACCAGAATTTTTAGGTTTTGAAAAAGATTTATTTGAAAAATTAAAGCATGAACTTAAAAGTAGAAATATTAACGTTGTTGAAAGTTATCTTTCAAAGTAGGGCTTTATTTTTTCAATGAATTCATCAAGTATCGGTATTGTTTTGAAATCTTTGTTTATTGCAACGACCGAGATCTTACATATGGCTGAAACTTTATCCTGATTTTTGTTGTATATTTCAAATCCATAAGTAAGATGCTTTTTTCCAATTTCATCAATCCACATTGAAACATGTGCAATTTCGTTGAACCTTAAAGGATATTTAAAATCACACTTTGCCATTACCCTTGGTAAAAGCATCTCTTTTCTATATTTCTCAGAAAATCCAAGATAATTTAAAAATTCCTCCTCTATCCTTTCACAAACTCTAAAATAGTTAGAAAAATGCATTATTCCAAGCGTGTCTGTATCAACCCATGCAACCCTGTAATCACTTTCAAATCTCATACATGGGAATTATTTTTATTCTTTAACTTTTTTCTTTTTAGTTCAGACTCTCCGCAAGTCTGACTGATGTCAGATAAACCTATATAGAGGGGAGTTATTTTTTAGTTTATGATTAACCAAAACGAACTCCCCTCAAAAAACAATGTTAAGGAACTTAAAAAATTTTTCCACGAATCTCTGGATTCTATATTTGAAGAAAATATAGAAATACAA
>JAVRLH010000074.1:0-5547 GCA_031961605.1 Thermoplasmatota archaeon | reverse complement strand
AGAAACTCTTTAATGAATCCATATAAATCGACAAGAAATATTCTAAATATTGACAAAGAAATTTATAATGGGATTGTAATATAATTAACGCAAAACTCTAGATCTGTAGAATTTGGTTCCTTGTTCTTTCAAATGCTGTTTTTATAACCAGGGGATCGTTTAATACCTCAAGTTCCTTCATTGAAATAATTTAGACATTGGGGGTATAATAAGTTTTCGAGGGAAGAAATGTGTTAACTATTATATTTATTTTCAACTCAATTCTCTCCTCTCTTAATATTTAAGCATTAACAAGTGCTTCATGATTTCCAAATTTACATTCTTTCATAAATTCTAAAAATATTAATGAAAAACTATTTCTAAAAATGAATAGTATTATGTAAATTAAATATTTTATAAAAAATAAAAATTATTACCTGACACACTTTTGAAAATAGAAAAATTAATATACCATTTTTTTAATATCACAAATGGTGATAAATAATGGATGATGATTTCAATGAACTTTCAAGCCTTCTTGTTCAGCTTGGTCTACCAAAAAATGTTGCAAGGACACTTGCCTATTTAAGGTACCATGATGAGGCTATGGCTGTTGATATTGAGTTCAACGGCGGTATGAGACAGCCAGAAGTTTCGGTTGCAATTCAATATTTACTTTCAAAAAACTGGATTAGAAAGAAAAGCGTTAGGAAGGAGGGAAAGGGCAGACCGGTAAGGTTATATAGACTAGCAAAACCATTTGAAGATATACTGAAGGAAATTGAAGAAGAAAAGAAAAACAGCATATCGAAGCTTGAAATGCTTGTTGAATCACTTAAAAAGTTCTACTGACCCATCACTTTTTGCTATAAGTGCTAAATCTGCAATACCCACGAATATTCCATGTTCAACCACACCAGGAATTGACTTTATCTTAATGTTCATTTCCTCTGGTTTTTCATTTTTATTTATAATCAAATCAACAATGTAATTCCCGTTATCTGTAATAAAAATAGAGTTATCAATCATTCTTAATTCAGCTGAAATTGCAAATTTTTTAAGATTTTCTATTGTTACATTGAATCCATAACTTAATATTTCAACAGGTACTTTTTTTTCAAATATATTTTCAAAAATTTTACTTTCGTCTGCAATAATAATCCTTTTCTTTGAGTTATAGGCAAGAATTTTTTCCCTTGTAAGTGCGCCACCCCCACCCTTAATCAGATTAAGTTTTTTATCCATTGCGTCCGTACCGTCAATGTATAGATCCACCTTTCTCTCAAGATTTAAAATTTTAAAACCATTTGTTTTGAGTAAATTTTCTGTTCTTATGGAACTGGGCACTGTAAAAAGATTTTTGAAATTTTCTTTCACCTTTGATAGTTCTCTTACAAAACATTCTACTGTTGAACCCGTTCCTATACCAACAACCATGTTATCCTGAATAAACTTCAATGCTTCTCTACCCACCAATTTTTTTAGATCCTCTCTATTCATAAATATGTGTAAGAATTTGTTATATAAATAGAATATTAGAAAATATAAAATACCTGTATGTTATGACATATCATGGAGGTATTAGAATGGAAAAGTATTCCATTCTTTCAGATGCGATTGAAGAGATAAAGCTTATACAAAGACATTTAAAAATATTAAACCTGCTCAAAAAAGAGGGACCAATAGGGATAATGAAAATATCCCAGATCTTGAACATGCCCCCTCACAGGGTAAGGTATTCACTTAGGATACTGGAACTAGAAGGAATGATAGGTGCCACACCGGATGGTGCGCAAATTATTGGAAATATAGATGATTTTAAAAAATTGCTTGAAGAGGGAATAAAGGATCTTGAAAAGGAATTGGAAAATGTAAAAAAGGAACTAAATAGCTCCTAAAGTCTTTGTGTTTTCTCTCTCTGGACCAAGAGATACAATCTTAACTCTTGCACCTGTGAATTTTTCTATAAATTTAATGTAATTCATCATATTTCTGGGAATTTCCTTTTTTACATCCTTACTTGTAAATTCCCAGCCATCAAAATCTTTATAAACAGGCTCCAGTTTGTATATTTCATCAATGTTTGATGGCAATTTTCTTATTGTTTCCTTACCAATTTTATAAGCGTAAGCAACCTTTACCTTTTCTAAACCTGAAAGTATATCTATTTTGCTTATAGCTATATAATTAACACCAGATAAAGACACAGAATATTTAACAAGATTTAGATCAAGCCACCCAATTCTTCTAGGTCTTCCCGTTGTAGTTCCATATTCATTTCCTTTTTCCAATATATATTTTGCCGTAGAATCTTTGATCTCTGTAGGAAAAGGTCCCTCTCCAACCTTTGTTGTATATGCCTTCATAACACCTATAACCTTTCCAACGTACTTTATTGGAATTCCTAAACCTGTAATCACACCCCCGATTGTTGTGTTAGAACTTGTAACATATGGATACATGCCAAAGTCTATGTCAAGATGCGATCCCTGTGCACCTTCGAAAAGAACGGTTTTTCCTTTTTCAATGCTTTTTCTTAAAAATAAAGATACATCAACAATATTATTTTTTAATTTTTTACCAATTTTCCAGTATTCTTCAGTGATCTTTTTCAGGTCATAATTTTCTTTTAAAAACATCTCTTTGAATTTGAAATTGATTGTAATTTTTTTATCCAGAATACTCTTATCAAGAAGATCACCGAATCTTACACCAATTCTTGCATATTTGTCCTGATAAGCTGGGCCGATACCTTTCCCTGTTGTTCCAACCCTACCGCTTGATTTTATCTCCTCCTCAATTCTATCCATTTCCTTATGAAATGGAAGAACAACATGTGCCCTTTCAGAAATTAAAACTCTCTTCAATGGTAAATATTCCCCTACCATATCCATTTCTTTTAAAAGTTCGACAGGATCTATTACCATTCCATTCCCAAGGACACAGATCTTTTTGTTCAAAATACCACTTGGAATCAGATGAAATTTGTAGGTTTTTCCTGAAAAAACAACTGTATGACCTGCATTTGCTCCACCCTGATACCTCGCTACAATATCGAATCTTGATGCCAAATAATCTATTATCTTACCTTTACCCTCGTCCCCAAACTGTAGACCCACAACAGCCAATGTTTTTACCATTCAAACACCGTTATACATCAATCAAAATCAATTAATTAAACTTTATGAAACATGGTAATTTGACAGAAAGTTTTAAATATTAATTTATTGATATACGTCTGACAAAAATCATACAAAAATTAAATAACATATGACAGAAGGTGATAAGAATGGTGAGTGGATCGGCCCTTAAATATATGGCGGATTTCGTGCAGGAAAAGAAGGGATTGACTGGAATAGAGGTTTTTCACCAGAAGGTGAATGAGAGAAATCTCATAATTCCGAGTCTTGAGTCCATAGATCCGGGAGAGGAATTTTCACCTGGATATTTCGAGAGAGTGCTTTATGCATCCTCACAGGCCCTTGGAGATAGAAAGCTTTTGACTCAACTTGGGTACAGCTATGGTAAAAAATTCTCAACACCTGCAATGAAAGTATTTTCGATATTTGAGAAAAATACATCAATCGTATCAAGCATAGTTGAAAATCTTAAAAAATATCTTCCAGCATTTCCAGTGGATTACACAGCTTTGAGTGAAAAGACATTTGTGATAAAGATATCCAACATAAGAAACAGTGAATATTCAATCTTTGTATCAGGATATGTTGATGCGGTACTTGAGAAAATTCAGAAGAAAATTTACAAAATAGAGGAAGATTTGAACGGAACAAAGAAAATTACTCTGAGGTTCCTGTGAGGTCTCCAAGGTTGATTACCTCATAATCAACAAGTTTGTTCTGAACTGCATACTTCACACTTCTTTCAGAATCACTTAACCTGCTCTTTCCAGTCTTTACTTCAACAAAAACTATCTTTTCAACAAAACCTTTTTCCCTAAGACCAGAAAAAACTATCAGATCAACAGGTGAACCGAGAAATCTAACATCCCTTGGATCATAGGGGAAATTCCCAAAGTATGGATAGATCTGTTCAGATACTTTACCTTTAAGTACGTTCTGAGACTTTTTGATTGTCTCTTCCCTAATTTTTTCTGTATAATTTTCCTGCCACTCTTTAAATTTTAATTCATATTCCTTTTTTAAATTTTCATCAATTGTCTTTTTTATATTTTCTCTTTCGATCTCCAGTGTTTTTGAAGTCCAATCTCTAAAAATATTCATTGCAATTTTATTGACATTTTTTCTGTATATATAATTCTGTAATATTATGATTATAATCAGTAAAGTGATTAGCAATATAAGAAATGTATCCATATTATTCATATTTTTCTAGATGTGGTTTGGGGATAAAAAATTATTCTATCAATCACCAAAGGTGTTTCTAAAGGTTTTTTTGAAGTTTTCATCATTTATTTCTTTTAATTTTTCTAAATCCGCATCATTAGCGATAAGGAAAATTTCATGGTATATTTTTGGGCTATAATGGAAAGTCATTATGCTTTTTCTTTCCTTTCCATTTTCAACTATAAGACTTATCTGAGAATTTGGTATTGAAACTGTTATTTCAAGTGCATTCTGTGATTTTCCATGATAGAGTAATCTTATGCTGTACTTTTTTCCCTTATCAAGTTTTCTTATGTCAATTATCTTTCCTTTCATTGGATCTATGCCAATTTCATCAAGGATTGAATGAAACCTGCATGTTTTTCCTTTCTTACAATAGGGACAGGCATCCTTGAAAAATGTTTCAACACGTAACTTGGTCCCTGCATTACCTTCCATTGTGAAAACTACATCAATTCTTATTTATAAACCTTTTCTAAATATTTTATTATTCTCCTTCTGTATGGGAAAAAATGTATGTGTGTGTACTGCGCAAAAGCTCTTTTATTCATTAAACCATCAAAACCATTAACACCCTTCCCCATTAAAACGCTCAATGCAAAATTTTTACCATTCACCATTGAAGAATAGTGGTATTCATGACCTTTCAATGTTTCACCTTTTTTCAGGAAGAAATAATCCTTCCTTGCCTTTAAATAGATGTAACCAAGCGTTAAACCAGAATTCTCAACTATGGATGAAGAAAAAATTCCCACCATTGGGTATTTTTTGTCCTTTGAAATTATTTCCTTTGAAAGATACATAAGTCCACCGCATTCTCCATAGATTATTTTACCGTTACTAAAGGAATCAAGCAATGAATCGATTGTTTTTCTGTTCTTTGACAATTTTTCCTTATAAATTTCTGGATAACCACCACCCATGTAAATCATCTCTGCGTCATCAACACCCTCATTCTTTAAAGGCGAAAAATAGTTTACTTCGGAAATTCTTGAGAGTAATGAAAGGTTGTATTGATAGTGAACTACCCCACCCTAAAGGATGAGGCTTCTCCCCTCGTATATTGTATCTCTATTATGTTCCCCTTCGGGGTACTGTTCTCTGGGGGAGTTAAGGGCGGTTCACTACTACCCCTGCTCTTCAGCATATAGCCAAAGAGCCTGTTTCCTATATTCACAGCCCCATTCAAATCTCTATTGTATTC
>JAVRLH010000073.1:0-5641 GCA_031961605.1 Thermoplasmatota archaeon | reverse complement strand
GTTTATTGAGGGGAGTTCTTTTTCTGTGTTCATAAACTACAAAATAACTCCCCTCTATATAGGTTTATCTGACATCAGTCAGACTTGCGGAGAGTCTGAATTTATGAAAAAAATCATTCAGTGAACCTTCCATTCCCTCTTTTTTTCCTCAAGCATTTTTCTATGTTTTGGACCAAGTTTATCAGCAAGGATCTCAAGATCCTTGAGCTTTTTAACAAACTTTGCCTTGCTGTCGGAGTTAATGTATTCGTTGAATTCCTTTTTTTTCTTCAAGATATCGTACGTGTAAATTATGGATACAAATAAGGCAATGATGGAAAGTCCAAAGATCCAGTAAATCCAGTTCCCAAAGTAGTTGTTGAACTGCTGTATAATTTTTGGTGAACTATCAGGTATGAATATACCATAGAATGTTAATAACACCAGTATAAATGAGCCTATCAGGCCAAAAATTGAAATGAATATATAATACTCTCTGATTGATCTGATCATCACATATTGTAATGTTATTCTTATATTTTATATTTTTTAATTTCATTCAAAAAACTTTCTGAAACTTTTTTTCTATGTGAGAAATTGTTTTTCTCAGTCAGTTCCATTTCTCCAAACGTCTTTTTTGATCCTTTTGGAATGAATATTGGATCATAGCCAAATCCATTTTTTCCTCTTTCTTCAAATGATATTCTTCCATTAACTGATCCTGAGAAAATATGAGCTTTTCCATCATAATAGCCTATAACAGCTCTGAATTCAGCACTTCTGTCTTTTTCATTCTTCATGAGTTTAAGAATTCCAGTGTTACCTATTTTTCCATGCACATATGATGAATATGGTCCTGGAAAACCATTCAGACTTTTTATGAAAAGACCCGCATCCTCAAGAAAGAATGGTCTTTCAATTTTGTCAACCAAATAATAAAGTGAGAACAATACAATGTCTTCAAGATCATCTGCCTGAATTTCAGGATATTCAAGGTTTATCCATTCAATTTCAATATTTTTACTTTCAAATATTTCTTTATACTCCAGATACTTATTTTTGTTATGCGTTACAATTTTCATGAATATCTCCTTCTCCTTTCTATATCCGCCATTTTTTCTATAACAAGATTTGCACCGTTATAATTTTTTCTGTAACTATAAATTATTCTATCGAAATATTGTAAAAAATTATAATGCGAGCTCTTAAATGATTCCTTAAGAAGATGAAGATCATCACCCTTGTATTCTATATCGGAATTTATTTCACCCATTGAAAAATCAATGAAATAGATTTTTCTATCTCTGTATATTATGTTACTTGTGGTCATATCTCCATGTGTTAGATCATTACTGTGCAGCGTTGCAAGATATCTTCCAATTTCATCTGAAACAAAATTTTTTTCATTATCATTCAAATCATTAAATATTTCCCTTAGATTTTTTCCTTCAATAAATTCCATTTCTATTGTGAAATTTTCTAAATCAACATCAAAAATATGCGGAACATTTATACCAAGGATCCTTGCATCGTGCATTAATTTAGCTTCCCTTTTTGTTCTTTCTTTTCTTAGAGAAAGGTCAAGGTCATAAACACGGTATCCCTTTTTAATCCTTATTTTTCTTATTGAAGGATAGCCAAGGAAATTTGATTTTAGTATCAATGCTTCAGCACCAGGCTTATCAGGATAATCCTTATAATGTGTTTTTTCTTTAACCCACGTTGCATCAATTGAATCCGCCCTGAATTTCTGGTCAACAAATGTATCATCAATATCCATCCTTATTCCATTCATGTACATTAAATATCCAAGGTAGGCAATCATGGCACCGTTATCAACACATAGATCTGGTGGAGGAACATATATTTTTGCACCCCTTTCACTTCCCATGATTTCCATCATTTCTTTCAATCTCTTGTTTCTTGCAACCCCTCCTGCAAGAAGAATTTCATCCTTGTGTAAATGTGCCAGTGCCCTTTCACTTACCTCTGTTATCATGGCAAAAACAGTCTCCTGAAGTGAATAGGAAAGATCCTCAAGAGATACATTACTTTTCTTCAAATTTAATGCTGCGGTAAGTATTCCAGAGAATGAAAGATCAAGGCCCCTGATGGAGTAGGGAAGTTTGTAATAAACATTTCCTTTTTTGGCAAGCTCTTCTATTCTTGGGCCACCGGGGAAAGGAATGCCAAATTCCCTTGCAAATTTATCGAGCAGATTTCCCACACCAATATCAAGCGTCTCACCAAATACCCTGTACCTTCCACCAGAATAGGATATTATCTGTGTATTTCCACCTGATACGTATGTCATTACGGGATCTTCCGCACCAGTTGTCAATTTTCCAATCTCAAGGTGTGCAATGCTGTGGTTAACTCCCATTATTGGTATGTTCAATTTTAGAGCTATTGTTCTGGCAGCTGTTGCAACTGTTCTCAAACAGGGCCCCAGACCGGGACCCTTTGAGAATGAAACAAGATCTATATCCTTAATTTCAATTTTTGCAGTGTTTAAAGCATTTTTCAACAAATCAGGAAAATTTTCAGAATGATGTATTGCTGCCTCTCTTGGATGAATACCTCCTTCCTTTGGAACAAATGTTTTCATTAAATTTGCCAATATTTTCTCATCCTCAATTATTCCAATTCCAAGCGTATGAGCTGTACCTTCAATTCCAAGTACTATCATCTAAGCACCTATTTAGGGATATCATTCCATTTAGATATTATTTTTTCTGGATCAGTTAGATATTTTTTTATCATGGTTTTTTCAGCATCAATTTCAAAATAGTTTGCAATGGAAAGAACCATAAACAAAACATCCGAAATTTCTTCACCAATGTTTTCACCTTTTCTTATAGCCTTTGATAATTCACCCACCTCTTCCATCAATACACTTAAAAGAAATATGGGACCAGATTTTCTATCTATTTTACCATAGAAATCATTTATTTTTTCCATTATTTTTTTTAATTCCATGGTTCTTTAAATTAACAATGAACTGACATACTCTCTGCATTTAAATGCGAAGGTTCAGGGTATAGGTTGTTTTGGCTATTAACTATTTCACCCCTATACTCGCCTGTTTTTGTAAAAAACTTTATTATCATTTAAAATTTTTTAAGGCTATGGAAGAAATAATGGAAATAATCAATGATCACTCTTCAGGATCTGAAAAATTGACAGAAAAAGTGCTTTCTTTTGTTAAGAAACGTTATGAAATTGGAGAAGAATGGAAAAAATATAAAAATAAAATAATCAATGCACATCGGGAAATGGTGCAGATTAAAAATGTTCTGGATTTGATTGATTTTCTGGGGGAGGAAAGGATTGATGAAATTAACTTAAAAATTAAAGAATTGAAAGAAAGGGCAATAAAAAATTCAAGAAAATTATTCCATGGTAAAATAAGGTTAATGACAATAAGTTACAGTTCACTTGTATATGGATCCATAATGGAAAACAAAGATAAAATAATTCAGGTGAATGTTCTTGAATCCGGACCTGGATATGAAGGCATAACACTTTCCAGGGATTTGAATAAAGAAGGTATAAAAACAAAACTTTTTGGTGATGTTCAAATATATCATGCATTGAAGGATTGCGATATGGTTCTTGTAGGATTTGATGCAATAGATTCTAAATTAAGCATAATTAATAAAACAGGAACATTTCCTCTTGCATCATCTTCCAAAATTCTAGGGATCCCATTCTATTCAATAGGCACATCCATAAAGTATGCTTACGTAAAAATAAATTTTAAAAAGTATAATGAAAAATTTCTTTTTGATGAAACACCTTCATTCCTTATTTCAGGATTTATCCTTGACCCTGGTTTTTTTGGAAGAAGAAAGTTTTCTGATCTTTCTGGGATCATTTCCAGAAAAGATTTCCTCAAGAATCTTTTCGTAAATGGGGAATAGATCCTCAACACATTTTGCATCCTTTAAAAACCTATGAAAATTTTCTCTTGAGTCAAGAATACATTGAACACCCAAAGCACGAAGATTGTTTGAAACCTCTTTGGTAAGTGTATTACCCTTTTCATCCCAGTCAAAAAGCAAAATAACCTTCTGGTATTTTTCAGCAATTAAATCCGCAAATGCGGATATTGAATAGCCAAAATTAAAAATTATTATTTCCCCCTCTATGCCCATTTTCTTCAAGGCATTGTAATCCTTCCTTCCCTCAACTATTATTGGCGCATCTCTGTTCAAATCCTTAAGTTTTTCAATATTTTCAAGAAATTCTTCAGCTTTCATTTCAATCCCATCACAAGGATCATTCTTTCACTTTTAACAGGATCGAATTTATCAAAATCATAGGATCCATAAACATTTTTAATCTTAATGCCTGTTTCTTTTGCAATATCTTTCATATCTTCAAAATTCACGGGATAAAGGGTTAAAATTGCACTTTCTCTTCTAAATCTACCATCTTCAACTATATCGTAAATGTAAGTTAGGTGGAGAGTTCTCATATCATCTGAAAATTCAGGAACAAAAAATCTCCATATTTCAAGGTCCTTTCCAACTTTGTGGTCACCAAGATAAACAACATTCTCAACAAATTCAGGTGGTAAAATTGTATCGATGATTATTTTTCCATCCTTCAAAAGATTTTCCTTTATTTTATTTAACAAAATCCTTTTTTCATTGTTATTGAAAAGTAATATGGAATTTAGAGCAATTATAATAAAGTTAAATTTCTCATTGATGTCAAGATTTAAAACATCTCCCTGTATAAATTTAACTTTCTCTTCATTACTTTTCTTTTTTGCCTGTTCCAGCATCCTTGAATCAATGTCAACACAAACAATTTTCTCGGCATTTTTAATGCTCAGACAAACTCTGCCTGTACCGCACATTAATTCCATTACCTTTCCATTATTAATCAATTTGTTATACATTTCAATATCCTGATAATAATTTCCATAAAGAAAATCGTAATATTTCCACTCAATATCGTATATGTTCATTTCAGCTTGTACCCTATATTCCTCAGAAATTCCTTTCTTTCCTTTTTATCATCCATGTTTTCAATGCCTAATGGTTTGTAACCATCCATAACACCGATGACACCAGCACTTTCATTCTCTTCAGCAACTATTATCTTCAATGGATTGGAGGTTGATGCAAGTATTGTTGTTATTTCCTGAACATTTTTTAGTGTGTTCAGGACGTTTATTGGGTATGCATTTTTTATCAATATTATGAAAAAATGGCCCGCTGAAACATTCATTGCGTTTTTGATTGCAAATTCAGTTAACTCAGGATCGTTTCCCTCATATCTTACAAGTCTTTTTCCTGATGCTTCGTTGAAAGCTATTCCGAATTTTATTCCGGGTGAAGATGTTATAAGAGATTCGTAAATATCTTCCGCACTCTTTATGAAATGTGTTTGACCAACTATTACATTTACATCTTCAGAAGGTTTTTCAATTTCAACTATCTTTATATTCATCATAGTTAAAATAACAAAAAAATATTTAACATTGTCGCATAAGTGAATTTATAAAGCAGCGATGCAAAAATTTATTGAATATTTACAAATTTTTTTTAAAAATCTCCTATGAAAAAAGTTCTTTTGTCGAATCAAGTATCCCATTTTCCTTAATTAATTTTATGGTCTTCTGAATATCTATGTTCCTACCTGTTCTTTT
>JAVRLH010000072.1:0-5661 GCA_031961605.1 Thermoplasmatota archaeon | reverse complement strand
AACATTCATAAATTACAGAAACAGGAAAACAAGGGATAGTTTATTCATTTTCCTTGCATTCCTCTTTCTTTTCCTTTCAAACTTTTTCTTTACATTATCCATATATCATGAATTTTTCTTTATATTAGGACAAACAATACAGCTAATTTCATTCATTTTAATATTTGCTGTTTATTACAGGGCGGTTAAGAACAAATGAAAAGGTACAGGACAAAGATAGGTATTATATACGATATATTGAAAATAATTGATGAAGAAAAGGAGATAAAAATAACAAAACTCCTTTCAAGGGCAAATCTTTCATATTCAAGGTTGCAGGGATATATTGATTTCCTTGAGAAAAATGGCCTGATAAAGAAGGAGAATGAATTTTATAAAATTACAGATAAGGGTTTGAATTTTCTTAGGGAATATAAAAAATTTGAAAGTTTTGTTGAGGCATTCGGTTTTGAACTATGATGGAGAAAGTTTATTAATTAATTAAATCTTAACTATTTTGAACATGGAAAAGACCGAAAAGGAATTTGAAAAGAGTAAAGTTATCGTGAGAAATTTCAGGATTGAGGATCTATCAAAGGTTATAAAAATTGCTGAAGAAACGCTTACGGAAAGATACAGCATTGATATCTATTACGACATTTACAATTCATGGCCAAAGGGTTTTATTGTTGCTGAATTGAACAATGAAGTAATAGGTTTCCTGGCATCGATGAGACTTTCACTCTTTGAGGCAAGAATATTAATATTTTCTGTGAATCCTTCATATCAGAATAAGGGTGTTGGTTCATTACTATTAAAAAAATTTGAGGATCTTTGCAGGGAGGAAAGGATAAAGGGTATAAGACTTGAGGCAAGAATATCAAACAGCAATGCAATACAGTTCTATGAAAAAAGGGGATTCATAATAATGAGTATTTTGCGGGGTTATTATTCAAATGGTGAAAGCGCATATGTAATGTGGAAAATGGTAGGATAATATTTATTGTTTGAACTTTCATATAATCATGCATGAATGGAGTCTTGGAATGTGTATAGATACTGTTTTAAAAGATGCAAAAGAGAATAATGCAAAGAAGGTTAAAGAAATTTATTTAAAGATTGGTGAGATTTCCAACATAGATTCTTGTTGATGCAATTGAAGATCTTAAGGATCCGAATATAATGGATGATCTAAAAGTTTATGCAAAAAATTGGAAAGAATAGATTTAAATGCAGAAAATGTGAAAGGAATGTATTTTTTCTGATATTGAGAAAATAAATGTTGATGGTGATACAACCATACATTATTTACCAAAAACACGGCAAAATGCCTCTTTTTTAAAGTGGGAATGAATTGCTAAAATGTTTATATAGTATTTCGTATATAAAATTTCAGAGCTTAAAGCTCTCTTGTAAGGACATGGCAAGTATCTATCGTGAAATGTTTGATAAAAAAACAACCTATACCCTGAACCTTCGCATTTAAATGCGGAGAGTATGTCAGCAAAATTGCCTTTAATTTCAACTAACTTTCCCGGTATTCCAAGACATGTATTAAAAAAATTAAAAATAATAAAATTTTCTAAAAAACAGTTACCCTGTCCTGAACAATTTCATCTTGAAGCTTTGTTATGTTTGCCAGATGCCTGTCCGTGATTTCCCTGAATTCCCTTTCATACTTTGAAATGTTCGCTCCGGGTGCTGGAATTATCTGAACATTTGCAACATGAGGATCATCAATCCTTCTTCCTATCTGACTCACTATTCTTACATGAACTTCCTTCACATCACTCTTTGCTGTATTGTAAATCTCATCGGCTATTCTGAAGGCAAGAATGTTGTAAAGTTTGCCAACATGTGTTACAGGATTTTTACCTGCGGCAGCCTCCATGCTCATTGGTCTGTAGGGTGTAATGAGACCACTGACCCTGTTTCCTCTGCCCACGGATCCATCATCACCATTCTCAAATGAAAGACCTGTTACAGTTAGATAGAAAAGATTCCTTTCAGGATTATCTGCTGTATTTATGTAAATGTTAACATCCTTATCAGTGAAATTTCTTGAATAATCAACCAATGCTTCCTTCAATTCCTCCTTTACATTTATGTAATGGGATTTATCTGGAACATACTTATCAACAAATGCAATTGCTATTGTAAGATTAATTTTATCCTTCTGTCTAAAACCCATAACCTTAACATCCTCACCAAGTTCCTTGAACCTATTCTTTAATTTTCCATTTATGTATCTTTCAGTTTCAAGCGTTAATTTTTCAGTTTCTGTGAATGGTGCAAATCCAACACCAAAGGATGTATCATTGGCTAGTAACTTTGATGGATCATAAAGTTCCCTGAGATCCTGTGATCCCTGTCCAATTTTACAGTCAATAATAACATCCTCATCAACGTTAAGGTTTCTGAAATTTTTCTTCAGATATTCCCTTGCTGCCTGTATTGCCAATGTTCTGTATGGAATTCTTTCCTCACCGTTTTGACCGTTTATCTTTGTTGTTGCCCTTCCAACAAGGAGAATGTAAATAGGTTCAAGCATCAACCCTCCTCCAAACCTTGGCTGTGCCTGGCCACCAACAACCTGTGTTTCATCTGTGTTGTGATGCAATATCCTTCCATATTTTGAAATATAGTATCTGCTCAGAGATCTGCTGACTGATTCCGCTATACCATCTGCAACGCTATCAGGATGGCCTATACCCTTCCTTTCAACTATTTCAACATCCCTGTCGTCAACAGCAAGACTTTTTATTTCTTCAACAACAATGTTTCTTTCCATCTCGATCACCATTCGAATGGAAAAGGTTTAAGGTAACTTTTTTTATAAATTTTTTGTAATCTCATATTACCATCAATAATAAATTATGAAAATGGTATAAAAACATGAAGGTAAAGTTAATAAAAAAATATAAATATGTGTGCTTTATAACTTAAAGTTGTCTGACAGATAAATAAATAAGGTGTTTGAAATGTCTGAAAAAGATTCTTTAATGGAGTCAACACGTATTACTATTAGAATTTCTGGTGAAGCTTACAAAAAAATTGAAGAACTTTTAAAAACAGGTGAATTTAAAAATATGTCAGATGTTATAAGAACAGCAATACAGGAATTTTTAAAGGCAAGGTTCTCACCCCCAAACATTTCAAAAATACCTGTTGAGCTACCAAAGGCAATTATGGATTCTATTGATATTCTTGTTGACAGTGGTGATGCTGTTGATAAGGAGGATCTCATAAGACAGGCTGTTAGGGAGTATGTGAACAGAAAAATAAAGGAAATTGTAAGGGAAAAGGTAAAGGAACAACAATGAATATAGAAAAAGTGATATACAAAATAAGCGATCAAAATGAAAATTCAAAAAACAAGGGGAAAATATGTATAGTTGGTGTTGGAGGTGCTGGAAACAATTCTGTTAATAGAATCTATAGCTTGAGCAACAGAAGGTTTTACACAATAGCAATAAATACTGATCTTTCACATCTTGAATCAATAAAGGCAGATGTGAAAATTTTATTAAAGGCAGGAAAGGGCATGGGAACGGGCGGTGATGTTGCTCTAGGTGAAAAAGCGGTATTTAATGCAAGGGAAGAAATAATGAAAATGGTTAAGGGATTTGACATCATATTTATAATTTCTGGTTACGGTGGTGGTACAGGTACAGGGGCAACACCTGAAATAACAAAAATGGCCTTATCCACAGGTGCACTTGTAATAAATGTAGTAACATTACCTTTCAGATCGGAAGGATCAAGGTACAGAAAGGCTCTTGATGGAATAAAGATACTCACAAAAATATCCAGATCGATTATAGTTCTTGACAATAACAAGCTCCTAAATACATCACCAAAAAAATTACAGGCAGAAAAGGCATTTCTGATTATGGATCAGTTAATTTATTTGACTGTTGATTCATTTTATAATCTTATGACAAAACCATCCATACTACATATAAGTTTTTCAGAGGTGAAGCATCTGTTGTCCTCAGGAAAACTTTCAACAATACTTTACAACGAAGGTAAGATGGAAAATGTTGAAGATGTTATTGATGAAATGGTACAGAACCCTCTCACAGATGTTAACATTTCAAATTCAACAAAAGCAATACTTTACATGGTTCTTGGTGAAGAACCAACCTTGGAGTTTGTTATGGAAAGAGTTATTGGTAAATTTTCATCATACCTGATGGAGAATGAAAATATAACGCCTGGAATATATGTTGATCCATCTCTTGATGATAGAATTAGAATTATGGCAATAATTACAAATGTTTCAATTCCATCGATTGAGGAAAAAATTGAGGAGGAAAGAAAATATTTATTTAATAAATGATCTATTTATATTCAATGATAGAATGGGCAGAAAAATATAGACCTAAATCATTGAATGAAATTGTTGGTAACAGAGAGTCAATACAGAAAATAAGGGAATGGGGTGAGGAGTGGAAATCAGGAAAAATTCCAAAGAAGAAAGCACTCGTTTTTGAAGGCGGCCCTGGTGTTGGAAAAACATCTGCAGCACTTGCACTTGCACATGATATGGGATGGGGTGTGATTGAACTGAACGCTTCAGATATAAGGAATGAGGAGAACATTAAAAACATTGCATTTAAGGGTTCTTTGTATGAAACATTTGATGATCAGGGTAACTTTCTATCATCAAAGGAAGGCAGGAGAAAACTCATTATTCTTGATGAGGCAGATAACCTATACGAAGCAAGAGGAGAGGGAGGGGATAGGGGTGGTAGAAAAGCAATAATTGAGACAATACAGATTTCCCTGCAACCTATAATAATGATAGCGAACGATCCATATGAACTCTTTAAGGGTGATCTCGGCCTTGTTCTCAGGAAATATTGTGATGAAATAAAATTCAGGGCATTGAATTATAAACAGATTGCATCATCCATTCTTGCAAAAATCTGTTCCCTTGAAGGAATATATGTTGAAAAGAGTGTTCTTGAGAGAATTGCCCAGAGATCGGGTGGTGATGTCAGGGCAGCGATAAATGATCTTCAGATGCTTTCAATGGGTAAAAAGACAATAAGGGAAAGTGATCTTGAAATTCTGGGATTCAGGGATGTTCAGGAAAATATCTACAGCGCAACCTTGAGAATCATATTAAGCGTATCAATGAAATCTTCACTTGATATACTTTCGAGCCTTGATGAGGATCCTTCTTTGATACTCCACTGGCTTGATGAAAACCTCCCTGATGAATATCTTGATCTTGATGATCTTTCAAGGGCAATGAATTATGTTTCTCTTTCCGATCTTTACCTGAGTAGAATAAAGAGAAGGCAATACTTTGGATTCCTTAAATATGTTAGTGACTTCACAGCAGCTGTTTCCATTTCAAAAAAGCAGAAGTATGGAATACATGAAAAACTTAAAAGCCCTGAATTTCTCAAAGCACTTTCACAGAGAAAAAGAGCACTTGATTACAGAAACTTAATTTCATCAAAACTTTCCAAAATATTGCACCAGTCAAGCGATTCTGTTAACATGGAATACTTTGATTTCTTCAAACAATTGTTCATGAACAATGAAAAATTTGCAGTATGGTATTCTGCAATACTGAATTTATCAACACAGGAAATTGCATTCCTTCTGAACAAAGAAAAGGATGATGAAAATGTTATGAACATTTATAAATCCTCAAGGGAAATATTG
>JAVRLH010000071.1:0-5663 GCA_031961605.1 Thermoplasmatota archaeon | reverse complement strand
GATTTCTTTACGAATTTGGGGATTTTAGTCATCTTTGAGGCATACATAAATCCGACAAAATCCCCCTAAATAAATATTTTACGAAGGATTTCTACAGAGCTGTATTTTACGAAAATTTTAAATAAAGTTTAAACATGGTAAAAATGGTGATTTCTATGGTTTATGGATACATGAACAAAGTTCTCAGAATTGATTTAACAATGAGAAAATTCACAGTTCAAGACCTTGATGAAGATCTTATAAGAAAATACATAGGCGGCTATGGAATTGGGGGAAAAATTCTCTATGAGGAAGTACCTTCCTGGTCCTCACCATACGATCCGGAGAATCTTCTTATTTTCGGAACCGGACCTATTACAGGAACGCAAACACCAACGGCTTCAAGGTATGTTGTTGTCACAAAATCACCATTGTCCGGTTATTTTGGTGATGCGAATGCTGGAGGATATTTCGGTCCGATGATGAAATGGAGCGGCTTTGATTTTATTGTTTTTAAAGGAATATCAAAGGATCCCGTTTACCTTTACGTTAACAATGGTAATGTTGAAATAAGAAGTGCAAAAGATTACTGGGGTATGAATGCAAGGGAAACTGAAAGAGCATTGAAGAAGGATCTTGGTGATAATGAAATTAAGGTTGCTGCAATTGGTCAGGCAGGTGAAAATCTTGTTAGATATGCTGCCATCATGAACGATGAGGCGGGAAGGGCTGCTGCAAGGCTTGGTGTTGGAGCTGTTATGGGATCGAAAAAATTGAAGGCTGTTGTTGTCAAAGGGGACATGAAAATTCCCGTGGCTGATCCAAATAACCTTAAAAAAGTTAGTAATGAAATAATAAAGTTCCAGATGGAGGATCCGGGTGTGAAAACAACAAGGGATGGTGGAACTGCATCCTTCCTGACCTTTGGATGGCAGACAGGTGATACACAATCATACAACTGGAACGATGAGGAATATGGTGAATATGATGTGAACAAGGTAGCATGGCCAGGAGAATATGAAAAAATTCTAAAGGGACACAGGGCTTGCTATTTCTGTACTGTTTCTTGCAGAAGGATCATGCCAGGTTATAAATATGGTAAATACACCGTTGAGGATGGTGCGGAGGGTGTTGAATACGAAACCCTTGCCATGTTTGGACCAATGACGGGCATTGATGATATAAAGGCAATAGGCGTTGCAAACGATCTCGCCAACCTTTACGGAATTGATACAATATCACTTGGAGCAACAATTGCATTTGCCATGGAGGCATATGAGAAGGGTATTATTGATAGAAATATCACTGATGGTATTGATCTTAGATTCGGTAATGCCGAGGCATTCCTTGAAATGATTGAAAAAATTGCATTCAGAAAGGGCTTTGGTAACATTCTAGCTGAGGGATCAAGAAGGGCAGGGTTAATAATTGGAAATGGTGCTGAGAAGCTTTCAATGAGTGTAAAGGGTGTTGAGATAGCAGCACATGATCCAAGGGCATTTCAGGGTGGATCCGTACATTATGCCACAACACCAACAGGTGGTAGACACATGGAAGGTTATACTGTCGGTCCTGAACTTATGGGTGTTGTGAGACCAGATGTTCATCTTGTTTCACTTGATGAAATAAAGAAAATTGGACCACAAAGCCTTGAAAAAAAGGCATTGATTGTAAAAAGGCATGAGGATTTCTGGGCTTTGCTTAACGCAATGGGTATGTGCATATTGACTGAGGATGTTCCGGCATATCCAAATGAGCATGTTTACTTTGATATTTTCAAATATGTTACTGGTATACCATTAACACTTGAAGATGGCATGATGGCGGGGGAAAGGATATTCAATTTAAAGAAAATGTTCAATGTAAAACATGGTGCAACAAGGGAGGATGATAGATTACCGGAAAGGCTTTATAGATCACCTAACAAAAGGGCTGGTGGAACTGTTGCAAAGGATTCTGCTTTCCTTGAAGAATACTATGAGGTAAGGGGATGGGATAGGAAATCTGGAATTCCAACGGAGAAAAAGTTAAGGGAACTTGATCTAATTTAATTAATTTTTATAGAACTTTTTTAAATTTTATTCCAATTACTTTCTTCATAGGAGGAAAGTTAAAAAATGGAAAAAAGAATTATTATCTAGCACCAAAAATAAATTAAAAATTGAAAATTTAATAAAAAATCTGTATATTATGGGTATATCAAATTAGACATGCGGAAAATCTGTTAATCAAGGTTTTCCATGGTTTCTATGTATACCTACTTGATGATCCTGGGCTTTCCATTCACCCTCCTGTTTCATCTCATCACCAATCTCTTCTTCCCTCCTATAGTTTTCGACAAGAAACGGAATGTACAATAATATGCATCTACAATACAAACATTTCCAATGTAAATATATCAATAAACTCATAGTAATACAAAAGAAATAACAATCCGTATGTAGAGAATCTATGTGCATCTATGTAAATATTCTTAGAAAATGAAAATTTTACAGCATCTGCTGGATAGAAGGATTAGAAAGATGTAAAGTCACGTATTGAGGATTATGATGTTGTCACTATTATTTTAAAATCCTATATGGTACGCTCTTTGATACTAAAATAAAAATAAAAGAAAGAAATTAAAATTTGCTTCACTATTTCATTATTGACTATTTGACCTCTTCATCCGTTATAATCACTTTGTCCCAATCTCCAACTCCAGCTCTCTGTAAAGCTTGTCTATTAGTTTTGTACAGATATAGACCGTATATAGCAGATCCAATTATCCACAAAGCCGCGATTATTGGAACTAAGATGTATGGCCACGTAAAATATTGGAATGCGAAATATAGTATTGGCAGTAAAGTTGCAGTCGACACAAAGGGGACTACTACGTCCAACCATAAGCTATACTTTATCCTTGTTTTCCTCGCGAAGTTAACGTAACCTATATTCGCCATTGCATGTGAAAGAACTAGTCCTATTCCAGCTATTCCACCGGTTATGATTGCCGCGGTGAATGGCCCAAAAGGAACGGATAGCACAACTCCAACCATCAGTCCAATAATTGAAATAACGACAATTGCCCTGTACGGGGTCTGATATTTTTTATGGGTGACAGCTAGCCATTTCGGGAGAACGCCATCTCGTGCCATCGAATAAAGTACCCTTGCCTGAACAATTGGATTAGCAACAGTATAAGCAATATACCCATTCAAGATGAAGAACAGCAATATCAGTTCGCCCACAGGACCAAAGAATCTATGCCATATTATTAATCCAGGATCCGGACTTATCGCATATGTTGCCATTTTAGCCGGCCCCCAGGCAATAGTCAAAGCATACATAGCAGAAACTAAGGTAATAGCCACCAGTACTGCAGAGATGAGAATCGCTCTAGGCACTGCTTTTTTCGCGTATTTAGTTTCTTCCCCTATTCCTATGACTGTTCCCATTCCGCCATAGGCTTCAATCCCATATAGCATTGCGAAAAAGAACGCGAGTAAGTTACCCTGGATTGGGCTTAAAGTAAACACTGAAAGCGTATTTGCGGAACCCATGGAAATAATGATATACCAGCTCGTACTCACGAGAAATGCAACCTCTGCTCCTGCGGTAATGAGAAGGTAAGTCAAGGAGGGCCTAATTCCAAAATAATTAAACACAAGCCCTGTAGAAAAAGGAATAAGCAATATAAAGAACCAGCTAAATGGAATAGAACTTAAAGATGGGAAAAGAAGATATACCACAGAAGTGAAGCCAAGAAGGCCGAAACTAGGATAAATTATCATTTCGTTCAACAAATAAGTCCAGCCATTCATGAACCCATAATAGCCACCAAAACCGTGCCCTCCTATCGCATAATATCCCCCTGCGTGTATTACTCTCTGAGAGAACCTGTAATTAGTATTAACCATAGCTAAGTAAAGTACCCAAGACAATAAAACTGCTAGGGGAGAAGCACCTAGGGCAAAAAGGGCAACTCCTGTTAACAGTATGCCGATATCACCGGCAGGTGCAACATGAGTGTATGCTTGGAAGACCGCATGCCATTCACCGACAGCATCTTTCTTTAGAGCGAACCTTTTAGAAATTACCTTTGGTTGCTCGGGATTAATTTCAGACTTCTCCATAAATTTTATGTATTGTAATTCTGATATATAGCTTTTTCGATTTTATCAGACTCTCCGCAAGTCTGACTGATGTCAAATAAACCTATATAGAGGGGAGTTATTTTGTAGTTTATGAATAACCAAAAAGAACTCCCCTCAAAAAACAATGTTAAGGAACTTAAAAAATTTTTCCACGAATCTCTGGATTCTATATTTGAAGAAAATATAGAAATACAATCTCAATACAATGCTAGAGAAATATCATTAACTTTGCAAAATGCTATGCGGAATGGTGAATACATTGAAGAATTTGTAAGAAATCAAGGTTCTTCAAAAGTCCCTTCAGGTGATACAATTTATAGAAGGCTCCACGAATCATTGAATTTTGAAAAAATAGATTCTCTCATTGAAGATTCTGTTGAAATTGGAAAATCAATAGGAATGTTCAATCGTAAGAAGTCATGAAAAAAGTTCTTTTGTCGAACCAACTATACCATTTCCCTTAATTTTATGGTCTTCCGAATGCCTATATTCCTCACTTCCTTCCATTTGTATTATTGATTCAAATCTTGTATGAAAATAAACAAGAGTCTTTTGTTCAATAAAGGATTTAGAATAAACGAAATCTATTAAAGTTTTAAAAAACGATTTTATGAACAGAAAAAAATGTCAAAAAGTTTATTATCCGTTTAATAATTTATTTTAAACTAGAAGATCTTGTAATTTAAATTCAAAGATTTTAAAAATAGATATTTGCTTAATTAATTAAACTAATACCAGAATGTTTGACTATATAAAGACTTAACTTTTTATTCTTCATTTTTCTCACCTTCCACAAGTGCATAAAATATTCCCAATTTGCATTCTTCAGGCAATCTGGTCCAGAATGCATCTTCAGGGATTAGTTTAATTAATTAAGCAAATACTTTTCTTTAAATTTTTGAATTTATATTGCAATATTTTCTTATTTAAAGTAAATTATTAAAACGATAATAAACTTTTTGATATTTTTTTGTTCAAAAAATCGATTTTTTGAAACTTAATAAGTTTTGTAAACTCTAAACCATTATTTCACAAAAAAACCTCCTACAATTTGTTACATAAAATTCTTATTCTCTTTTATATTTAAGGGTTTAGAGCTAAATAACAAAATGAGAGCAATGCATAGATTCAAAGAATGTAAAGATAAAGATTGAAGATCTCTCAGGAGTAGGTATTTATGAAATGTATCTCTGTTTACACAAAATTTGAATCACTGCTTCTCTTAAACCTTAACTCCTTAGGTTTTACGTAATATGTCAAGATTTATTTTTAGTTCATTGACCAATTCCTTTGCCTTTTTTGTTACTTCACCCAGTATTTCCTGATTCCCAAGATTGTATATTTTGATCCTTGACAAGATGAGTAGAACATCCCTGACACTGTATTTTCCACTGATCATATTCAGGATCTGAAAATGCAGATATAAGGATAGAAGGTTCAGAAACATATAAACAAAAAGCATACCATCATCCCTAAGGTAAGAACGATCTGTCTCAAGATCATTTTTGAATACGTTGAATGCGT
Source organism: Thermoplasmatota archaeon (assembly GCA_031961605.1). Lineage (GTDB taxonomy): Archaea > Thermoplasmatota > Thermoplasmata > Thermoplasmatales > ARK-15 > JAVRLH01. The sequence goes on along the minus strand of JAVRLH010000071.1, from coordinate 24 downwards.
ATTCAACATATTCACGCTGCTTAT
>JAVRLH010000070.1:0-5693 GCA_031961605.1 Thermoplasmatota archaeon | reverse complement strand
ATAAATTCATCAAAGTCAAAGATCATTTCCGTTGATGTTCCATCAGGATTTCCTAGCCCTTTACATGTGAATGCAAACATTACAGTTACCATGCAATTCCCAAAAAAAGGAATGAATGAACAAAATTCAGGAAAAATTATAGTTGCGGACGTTGGCTTTCCAAAGGAATTAGTAGAGAAAGTTGGACCAGGTGAGATGCTAGCCTATAGAAAAAATGAGAAAGAAAGTCATAAGGGGCAGAATGGTATCCTTGTTGCAGTTGGAGGGAGCATAAACTACTATGGTGCTCCGCTTTACATGGTGAAATCCGCTTTGAGAATGGGAATAGATCTTGTTTACCTTTTTTCACCTGAGAGCATTCATTCACACATTGCTGGAAACACACAGGATATAATCTTGAGGAGAAGCGGGTACAATTACATAGAATTTAGCGAAGAAATGAAAAATTATATTGAAGATAAGGCTGATGCTGTTTTGCTTGGCCCAGGTGTATCAAAAACAAGGGAGGTTCTTGAAAATTCAAGAAAAATCATAGATTTTTCATTAAGAAACAACAAAAGAATTGTTGTAGATGGTGATGCACTTTCAGTTATTTCAGATTTTAAGGATTTAAAAAAAATGTGCGTTATTACACCACACAGGGGTGAGTTCAAAAACATTTTCAATCTTGAACCCATAGAGGAAAATGCCATTGAAATGGCAAAGAAATACAATTTGATAATACTGCTCAAGGGACCTGTTGATATCATTACAGATGGAGAATTGGTAAAAAAGAATGTGGAATTCCACCATGAAAGTATGACAAAAGGTGGAACGGGGGATCTTTTGGCTGGCTCTCTTGCAGGGCTCATTTCAAAAGGTGTGGATCCTTTTCATGCAGCAGCGCTTGCCAGTTTTATCGTCGGATATGCTGGTCTTTTGACCTTTCAGGAAAAAAGCTATTCTTACTTCACCTCTGAAATAATTGACCATATTCCACTGGTTTTTAAAAAATTTTTATAATTGTCTCTGACGAAAATAATAATATAGAGAAACAAATTCCATCCTATGCAATATTCAGGTAGATGGAGAAGAAAATTTACTTTTATTCTCTCTATTACTGCATATTTTTTGATTTTTCTTAATGTTATTGCAATATTTTTTGTGCTTTCCCGTAATCTTATAATAGATGTTCATGTACCATTTTATGTAATAATAATTCCAATCGGTTTTTTATATTTCCTTCCTATTAAATATGAATTCATTTGGGTTACAATTCTTGTTGTCGTGATCTTAACAGCATTTTTTTTAATGTCTTTTAACTTTGTGAAATTTGTTAGAGGGAAGGATAAAAAATTTGGAATTTTCACAGAACTTCTCATCATATATATTTCTTTTACCTTTTTGACAGCTTTTATTTCCGGATATATCACAGGATCACCATATCCATTCGGTAATCCCACCTCAAATCTCCCCTTGAACTATTTATTACTAGAACTTCTTAACGCTCCTGTTTGGGAAGAGATTGTGTATAGAATCTTTTTACTTGGCATACCTGCCTATTTAATTTTCCAGAAAGGAAACATTCCATGGTATAGGGCTTTTATTGGAGGGAAATTTAAATTAAACAAAGGCACTATAGTGATCCTTTTCATATCTTCATTCTTTTTCGGGACCGCACATCTTTCATCCTGGGAACCTGCAAAGTTACCAAGTGTAATACTTGCTGGATTAATCCTAGGTTTTTTGTTTCTTAGATATGGTGTTTATATGAGTATTTCAATGCACTTTATAATAGACTTTATGGTTTATTCCTACCTGAACACACCTTTCTGGAACATCATGGCTATCTTATCTACTTTAATTTTAATAATTTGGTTTTTTGCAGGATTTCCTTACTATTGGATATATATAAAATCAATATTTGTAAGGAAAGAAAATCCTAAAGAAGAGAAAATGATGGATGTTCAAACAATTAGGCAAAAAAATTATGTTCTTGGATATGAAATAAGGTGTCCATACTGCGGATTTGATAAATTCGAGGTGATTGAAGGGAACAAACTTAAATGTTTGAGATGCGGGGGTATATTTCAAATAAAAAAATAAATTAATGTGAAAACTTATGGTATTTTATGAACTTTTACGATCTCCTTAAGAAAATGGCAAATGAATCTTTGAAAGATCTTATGCCCCTTGGAATACCAAAAAGAACATTGATCAATGATGATCCAAACCATGAATTTTTACTTTTCACAGGTCAGCTTTACCAGATAACACCATACATGGATGCACTGAGGGAATTTTATGAAAAGGGTGAGGAATACTCAGATAAATTCTACAAAATATATGATATGATGGGCAGGGCAGTATGGAGCATAATTAAACCAATAGACTTGGAAAGATACGATTCAATCGTAAAAAAAATTTATAATATATTAAAGAAAAAGATCGATATTGGCTATGAAAATTCAATTGATTACTATTCTGGTGTAATCTTCCATGATCTTGGCATGGCAGAATTTGAAGAGTATGCAAGAAAAATGATGCAAAGGTTAAAAAATAAAAAGCTTGTGACCATAGATCCTCATACAACCTATGCATTGAATGTTCTTTACAAAGAGATTGATAAAGATTTTTCGGCTGAAATACACCACTATTCAGAATTTTTAAATTCCTTGGATCTTCGTGATTTTGTGGATCATGAGAGTTGCTATTTAAACAGGTATCTTGATATAAAAATAGATGTAAATGCGGTAAAACCTTTGAGAAGTGGTAAAGAGAGTGGATGCTGTGGTGGTCCCATTGAGTTCATATCTCCAAGGCTTGCAAGAGCAATAGCGGAATCAAGGATTAAGGAATTGCTTGAAACAGGTAAAAGCAAAGTTCTCGTTTATTGCCCTGTTTGTCTATCAAATCTATCAAGGCTCAAAATGGCGGACGTTTTTGATTTTATAGAAGTTTACAGAGAATGAAAATTTATCTTTTAAGCCATCTGTTCATATTCGCTTTTGCTTATAGTGCATTCACATTTGCATTGTTCCCCTACACCTATTTTCTGGGCGCTTCTCCCCAGTACCAGGGAACTCTTGGTTTTATTATAATGGTACCGAATGTTGTTCTTCCATATTTCTTTCTTAGATTAAAAAATCCTGGAAAAGTTTTCAGAATGATCATTCTATCAAACATAATTTCATTGATACCAATTTTATACATATCATTTTCATCAGATCTCATGGTTATTCTAATTTTTTCATTGATTCTTGGAATAGGTCAGTTCATATGGTGGATCACTACCGAAATTTATTTTACGATGGTGTCAGAGGATACAAACCTCATTAACCTTTATGGCATTTTCTGGGGCAGTGCATATTTTATTTCACCATTTTTTGCAAGTTATATTATAACAATCTTTTCATTCCGGGCATTGTTCCTTTTAACATTTTCAATGATGGTAATTTCACTCATAATTTTATTTTTCTACAAAGAAGATAAAATTGTTAAGGAAAATAAAATTGATGAATTGGAAGAAAAAAATGGAAAAATTTCACTTGCCTCATTCTTTCCAAGTTTTGCTGTAGGATTGATTATTGGATCGCTTATATCCATATTTCCTGGTTATATCCTGAGCAATGGAATGGGCGTTACACACCTGGGATACATTAACACCGTTATGGGTTTTACAAGGTTGCTTGGATTTTTTATGCTATCAAAATTGAAGGATCCAAAAATAACCATAAAATACATTCTTTTATCTTTCATTATAGAAATTTTGATATTAATACCATTTTTGTCAAGCTATTTTATTTTGTTATTAATCGCTTTTTCAATACTCGGATTTGGATTTTCTTTTGGAATATCAGCACCTCTGATCTATATGTCACAGAGAAAGGATCTTGACATAAGCAAAAATATTTCAATATATGAATTCTCCTTTGGAATAAGTACATCAGCTTCATCAATGTTGAGCGGATACATTGCTCAGGTTTATGGATATAAATTTCCATTTCTCATTGATTTTATTATTGTATTAATTTTGTTATCAATTTTTTATAGCTTTGAGAGATCATCGAAACAATAATATTTTTAAATCGCTTTTATCTGAAATATGCTAAAAATAGATCTTACAGAAGACCCAAATGCAATCAGAGAAGGTGTAGAAGTTATCAAAAATGCCTGGGGTTCAGGCGATTTTGCAACATTTATGAAAGATTTTCTCACAGGAATTAGTTTCAACGGTGGTATTGTTCTTGTTGCAAAGGATAATGGGAAAACAATTGGAATCTCATTCTCCATTGTTGGTTTCAGAAAAAAATTTTACATATATTCACATATGACAGGTGTTAACAGGGAATACTGGCACAGGGACATTGGTTATTTACTTAAACTCAAACAGAGGGAAATTTCAATTCAGATGGGTTTCGATCTTGTTGCCTGGACATTCGATCCCTTGCAGGGATTGAATTCAAACTTTAATCTAAGAAAACTTGGTGCAATTGCAAGGGTATACAGAAAAAACCATTATGGCATCATGAACGATTCCTTGAATTTTGGTTTACCATCAGACAGGGTTGTTGCTGAATGGTTCATAAAAAGCAAACATGTTGAGGATAGAATAAATGGAAGATTGAAGGATTATGGAAAGATGGATGATGCAATTATAACTGAAGAAAGAAATGGATTTAGGCTTCCTGTTGAAATAAACCTTGATTTGAATTCTGAATACATAAGGATTGAAATACCAAGGGATATAAACAAAGTTAAAAAAGAAAGTTTTGAAATGGCAAAATTATGGAGGGAATATACAGCAAAGGTTTATGAACATTACTTTGGAAAAGGATACGCACTGATTGATTTTATCAGTGATGGAAATAGAAATTTTCAGATATCAAGTAAAATTTTACCTGAAGGTATTGAAAAATTTTCAATATTTGTCTGATTTTTTTACATTATAAATATATTTTACGATTTCAACAAGATTCAACGTATCACTCCTGTTGTATCTTATAAGTTTTATGAGCGAACCTAGATCTTCATTCTTATATTTTTCCCAGAGTTTTACTGCATCAAGGCCTGAAAATTCTTTAATCTCTTCCTCCCTTTCAATACCTATTGCCTTTTCTATTGATTTCAGACCACCTGAAAGCCCCACCTCCCTTGATAAATAATAAAGATCAACATGGTAAATTTTTTCCAGCTTTTTTCCAATCCTTTTATAATTTTCACTAAGAAAAGGAATATCAAACTTAGTTCCATAAAATGTTACAATAATTTTACAATCCTTAAGGATTTTTAAAATTTCCCTAATTTTAAAGTTTATACCATTCACAAATACCCTGTAGTGTTTTTCATAATTACATATTCCAAGAACTGTGAGATTTTTGTTTTCAAGACCTGTTGTTTCTATGTCAAGAAAACACATTTTATCATGAAAATCACCCAGTATTTTCCACCTTTCATTCTTTGGAATTATTTTCAAAAAGAATTTTACATCGTTCTTTTTATATTTTTTCTTTGCTTTTTTTATTTCCCTTACCAATTTTTTATTTTTGGATATTTCCTCTTTTTTTAACAGATCGTCCCAGGTTTTAACACCCATGGATTTCAATTTTATTTCATCCTGTAATGTTATGCCATTGAAAATTGTGAATGTTTCCATTAACATAAATTATTTATTTCAAAATCCATAATAAAACTTTTTGCTAAAATTTATTAAT
>JAVRLH010000069.1:0-5829 GCA_031961605.1 Thermoplasmatota archaeon | reverse complement strand
AGAGAAAACACAGTTTATCAATGGTTCATCTTGACTGGCACAGTGCAAATGGAAAGAACATATGTGTTGCACTTGATGACAGTTCAAGGATGATATTATCGGGGGGAGAATTTGAAAAGGCAACGGAAGAGAACACTATAGTGGTTGTAAAGGAAGCTATTGATAAATATGGAAAGATAGGAGTGATCAGGGAAGTGTTAACAGATAGAGGATCGCATTTCTATGTTAAAAGATGAAAAAGGTGAAGAAGAGAGTAAATTTAATGGATCTCTTCAAGAGTAGATATCCATACCTTGGATCCCTGTTTATACAAAATTTGGATCATTACCTGCATTCTGGTCCAGAATGCCTGAAGAATGTAAATTTTGAATGCTTTATGCGCTTGTAAATGATGAGAAAAAGGAGATTAAATAGTTAAATCTTTATATTGTCAAACGATATAGGGAAATACAGAGGGATCCTTATGAGAATTGTTGTTACAGGTGTTCCGGGTGTTGGAAAATCGACCGTGATGGATGGTGTTTCTAAAAATACAGGAATGAAGATAGTGAACTACGGGGATGTAATGTTAGAAATGGCAAAAACCATGGGAGTTAAAAACAGAGATGAAATAAGGAAACTTCCAGCTGAAAAACAGAGAGAAATACAGAAAAAGGCAGGTGAAGAACTTGGAAAAATGGATGATGTGATAATTGATACACACATGAGCATAAAAACACCATCGGGTTATTTACCAGGTCTTCCAGAGTGGGTTCTTAGGGAGATCAGGCCATCCATGCTTGTTCTTATTGAGGCCGATCCTGATAATATTTATTCAAGGAGAAAAAAGGACGATACAAGATCGAGGGACACGGAGAGTGCTGATGATATCAAAATCCATCAGGATTTGAACAGATCCTTCGCTTCTGCCTGTGCTGTCATTTCAGGTGCAACAGTTGTAATTGTGAAAAATGAAGAGGGAAAAGTTGATAAAGCAGTTGAAGATCTTGTGAGCATGGTAAAACATGGCTGAGCAAAAAAATCCCATGGGAATGACTGGTTTGTACTTCGTTTTCATCATGGTTGTAATGACCATTCTACTATTTCCTAGTCTGAGAAATGCTCTTGCCATCGGTGTTGGATATATTTTCAATCCAGTTTTTGGTTTCGGCGGTTTGTATCCGATAATGACAATCGTAGCGACAGGAATTTTGCTTACAATAATAAACACGTATGCAAGACATTATTTCATGGACTGGTTCCAGATGGCGAGAATACAGGAAAAAACAAAATATCTTTCCCAGAAAATGAGAGAGGCTTATAGAACCAGGGACATGGGAAAGATTGGAAAATACCAAAAGGTACAGTCTAAAATATTGCAGGAACAGATGAAAGTATCAGGGGATCAGATGAAGCCCATGATTGTTACATTCATATTCATCATTGCAATTTGGACATGGCTTTACGATTTCCTCCTTACAGCAAGCGTTAAATACTACAACCTTCCCTGGGCATCCAATGTTGATATTACAGGTGGAATTTCCTTCTTCCCATATTGGATAATTCTTTATTCATTTTTCACATACTCTCTTGGATATTTTATTTCCTATATCTTCAGACTCTATGAATTCAAGAAAAGGCTTGAAAAGATATGATAATTACGGTAAGTGGTCCCCCAGGATCAGGGAAAACAACAGTTTCAAAGATTCTATGTAAAAATTTAAACTATGATCTTGTATCGGGTGGTGATATATTCAGAAAAATGGCAAATGAAAAAAATATGAGTATTGAGGAATTCAGCAGATATGCTGAAAAGGATCCGGAATTTGATAAAAAACTTGATTCAATGCTTTTAGAAATATTAAAAACAAGGGACAACATTGTTGTTGATTCCAGGCTTGCAGGGTGGCTTGCATATCTGAATGGAATAAAAGCATTCAAGGTTTTTTTAAATGCAGATCAAAAAACAAGGCTTGAAAGAATAAGTAAAAGGGAAAATGTTAACATTGATATGCTTAAAATGAGGGAAGAGAGCGAAGTTCTGAGGTACAGGAATTATTACAATATAGATTTCAGGGATTTTTCAATTTATGATCTTGTTATAAACACAGATGATAAAAAACCTGAAGAGATTGTATCCATAATAATCGAAAGGGTGAAGGAATGGAATCAATAAATGATCTTCTGAATTTTGGATTTGTTGTAATTGACAAACCCGAGGGACCAACAAGCCATCAGGTTTCTTCATGGGTAAAAGAAATACTTAATGTGAAAAAGGCAGGGCATGCTGGAACGCTTGATCCAAATGTTTCAGGTGTTCTTCCTGTTGCACTGAACAGGGCAACAAAGATCATCAATCTTCTTCATTTGCTTGAAAAAGAATATGTTGCATTGCTTTATCTCCATGGAAAGGCTGATGAAAAAAGGATAAGAAATGTTTTTAAGGAATTTGTTGGAGATGTTTACCAGACCGTTCCTGTCAGGGCAGCGGTTTCAAGAAAAACAAGAATAAGGAAAATATTTTCACTTGAAATAATTGAAATAGAGGAAAGGAATGTTCTTTTCACTGTTTCAACCGAATCTGGAACATACATAAGAACACTATGTGTGGATCTTGGTGATGCAATTGGTACCGGAGGGAACCTTTTGGAATTGAGAAGGATAAGAACAGGGCATCTCGATGAAAATTCTGCTCATACCTTACAGGAACTCAAGGATGCTTATGAATTCTATAAAGAGGGAAACGAATCATATTTGAGAAAAATATTGAGGAGTGGTGAGGATCTTGTTTCTTTTCTCCCAAGGGTTATTGTTAAGGAAACAAGCCTTGGTGCACTTGCACATGGTGCTCCTCTCTATTCTGGAGGAATAGAAAAAATGGAGGGAAATGTTGAAAAGAACAAATATGTTTCAGTTTATTCCGAAAGTAAAATTTTTGTTGGTGTTGCAAAGTTAATGGAAAAAATTTCTGAAAAGGATCCTTTTGCAAAAATGGAGCATGTTTTTATAGATTGGAGAAAGTATCCAGCCCGGTGGAAAAAATAAATAGTTTAAAAACATTAGAATTAACCATGATTAGAATTTACTGGGACAGGGCAGAGGGATCAAAGGGTGATGAAAAGGAAATAATAAAATTCGACAATGATCCTGATAGGCTATCTGAAATCTATTCAAGGTTGCTGATTAAAGATTATTCTTTCCTTGGTGATTTCTTCAAGAAATTTGGCCCAGAGATTGAATTTTCAGGTGATAATGTTAATGAGAACCTCCATGATGCATTGATTTCACTTGGTAAAAAAATGGTTGAAGAGAAAAAAACATGGGATATTTATGTTATGGAGAGTGTGAAATTTTATACTGCAGTTGAAAAGATTGAAAATGAGTTAAAGCAGCACGTTATTGATCTTTTCGATCTTGTTGATCCATTTTTGAAATTTGAACTTGATGAGGATGAATTTATTAAAAAAATATTTTCCATGGATTTTGGAAATTTTGAAATTTTGAAGTATGCATTGTATAACCTTAAAGAAATTTCTGATTTAAAAAAGAAAATAGAAATTTACATAGAAGATATGATGTATAGACATGCTCCAAATCTTTCAAAAACCGCAGGGCCACTTCTCGGTGCACAGCTCATTTACCTTGCAAATGGTATAGAGAACCTTTCATCATACCCGGGTAGCAGAATACAGGTTTTGGGTGCAGGCAGGGCAATGTACATTTCAAGGAAAAAGAAATTACCTGGTCCGAAGCATGGAATAATATTCAAACATCCTCTTGTACATGGGAGCAGGGACAGGGGAAAGATGGCGAGAAAAATTGCAAACAAGATTGCAATTGCTGCAAGAATTGATTATTATGGAGAAAGAAATAATCTTCAGAACTGATCTATTTTCCTCTGCTTTATAAAAAGTTCACCTGGTATCTCAACAGGATAAATTCCTGTTAAGCAGGCGAGGCATAGATCCTCTTTTTTGAATCCGATAGCCTGGACAAGTCCATCAAGGCTGAGGTATGCAAGTGAATCCGCCCCAATAATATTTTTAATTTCCTCAATACTTTTTCCAGTTGCAATAAATTCCTTTCTTGTTTTCATATCAATTCCAAGGTAGCATGGTGAAATGATTGGCGGGGATCCAATTCTCACATGGACCTCAGTTGCACCTGCAGATTTTAAAAGTCTCACTATTTTTTTCATTGTGTTTCCCCTTACTATACTGTCATCAACTAGAACAACCCTTTTTCCACTCACAACTTCTTTAATAGGGTTAAGTTTCAGCTTTATTTCTTCAATCCTTCCAGTCTGATCAGGTATGATGAATGTTCTGTCCACATACCTGTTTTTCATAAGTCCTTCAGCAAAAGGTATGCCTGATTCAAGCGAATAACCAAAACCATGTGTTCTTCCAGAATCGGGAACAGGCACAACAATGTCTGCATTTGCTGGACTTTCCCTTGCAAGGATCCTGCCAAGCTTTATTCTAACATCATAGACATTCCTTCCATCTATGACACTATCAGCCCTTGCAAAATAAACATATTCAAACATACAGTGAGCTGTGTGTTCCTCACTGTTCAATGTGTAATGCTCCCTTAACCCATTTTCAGTTATTTCAACAATTTCACCCGGTCTAACGTCCCTTATCACTTCACCACCAACTGTATCAAATGCAACTGATTCCGATGCAACGCCATATCCATCATCAACCTTTCCAATTACAAGTGGTCTTATTGCTAAAGGATCCCTTATGGCAAAAAGTCTTTCATTTATGAGGAGAACAATGGAATAAGATCCCCTTGCCAGAGGCATGGATTTTTTTATTCCCTCTATGATATCCCCGGATCTGCTGATGTTGTAGGCAATAAGGTTTAAAAATATCTCGGTATCCGAATCTGTTGTAAATGAAATACCCTGCCCTGCAAGAAAATTCTTTATTTCCTGTGCGTTGGAAATTTCACCATTGTGCGCTATTGCAATATCTCCAACAATTGTATGTATAAGCATTGGCTGTGCATTGTTTATTGTTGAACCACCGGCTGTTGAATATCTAACATGACCTATACCAACCCTAGCTGAAAGCTTTTTTAAGTACTCAACGTTGAAAACCTCATGAACAAGCCCCATGGCTCTTATATTTACAATTTTATTATCGTAGGCCGCTATTCCAGCAGATTCCTGTCCCCTGTGCTGAAGTGATCTCAAAGAATAATAGATGTATGGTGCTGAATTACCCCTTACCTTGAAACCAACAACACCGCAATGATCATTTCTTTTTCGCCCAGGAATAATGACGTAACCTGGGTGCTGGGAAACCACAGTGTGAACACCTCTTCTCCCTAACATTATAAGTTCTATGACCGCATCTTCTGCATACAATATGCGTTTTCTTTTTATTCATTTTACCAATTGCTGGTGTACCAGATCCCATTCAAAACACCTCTTATGATGGAGATATATAAATTACGTTGTCTCCCCTTACAACAACGACAGGATAAGATCCTTTTGGTTGATTATCAGAAAATTCCTCAGCATTCTTGAGAACAAGGTTCATATGCTGATCGTAACCTGTAAGAATTCCTCTATATTCTTTGTTTCCCTTCACGCAAACAAGCACGTTCTTGTTAAGTGAATTCTGTAATATCTGTAATGGTTTAACTGGTTGATCCATGGAGTTTAGAAATTACAATGAATATTAAAATGTATCGTTTTTCCAGCTTTGTAGAAAACCTCAATAATAAAAATAAATCCTGAATCATTTAGGACTACTATCCTCCTTATATTGTATGCTATTATTTTCATTGCAATTTCCTTTTCAGATAGTTCAGGAATTCTCGATCTCACAAATGATC
>JAVRLH010000068.1:0-5885 GCA_031961605.1 Thermoplasmatota archaeon | reverse complement strand
TTAGAAACTACCTTTCCATTGACCCATTTAACTTCCCACAGTTCGTAATAGATCTTCCCTGTTTTTGTTTTTCTTTTTTTAGGACATAAAGCCATATTGATAATATGTGGTAAATACCACATAGTAAATAAAGTTTTCGGAAATATGTGCTGAACTAGGAAAAATAGAGGAAAATACCAAATTTGTCTAACGGTTTATCGGCGCCATAGGGCGATTAATCCCCGCTTTGAAAATCGAGGCTTTCTCGCCGTGTTTTTAGTAATATTGTATTGCAAAACTTGTACCGAGCCATGTAAGTGAAATCATAATCAAAAGTATGTTCTTGATGTAGAACAAGCCAAGGAAGAAAAGTATCACAGGTATAACATAAAGAAGAATTATTCCAAGGATCTTTGTTGAATCCATAAAAATCAAAAAAGAAAAAGAGATTTTATCCGAAAAGTGCACCAAGTCCAGCCAGTGCTTCCTCTTCTTCCTTCTTCTCTTCTTTCTTTTCCTGCTTCTTTTCCTCTTTTTTCTCTTCTGCAGGTGCTGGTGCCTGTGTTGCTGCTGCTGGTGCAAATGTTGTTGCCTTAATTGCCTCATCTATGTTTATTCCTTCCAGAGAACTCACAAGTGCTTTAATTCTTGCCTTATCAGGTTCGCCACCCGCAGCTTTTATTATCGCTTCCACTGCCTCTTCTGTTATTTTCTGACCCATTGAATGCAGGATCAGTACACTATACACATATTCCATTTTACATACCTCCTTTTTGATTTATTCCTAACTTATTATTTAAGTTAGTAGCCTGAACATTTGCCTTGGCCAGTAAAATCTGTATTGTTTCCTTTGAGAAATAGTTTATGTTTATGCCAAGTGAAAGTGCATCCAGGTATGCCTGGGATACAAATATTGGAACTGTAAGTTTTGTGTAATATTTCACGTAAAGGGATAGATTGAATGCATTCTTTACTGAAGATTTTACATCCTCAATTATCTTGCTTTCATCAACTTCAAGGATTTCTTTATTGTATACGATTCCATCCTCATAAAATGCCCTTATGTCCAAACCAACAGGAATGGGTTTAATATCAAGTTTTGCAAGCATTTGTGCCACATCCTTTCTAATTTTTTCACCCTTTTTAACAATCACAGTATCCTTTTTTATAACAACCTTCCCCTTTTCTATTGAAGCAGGTATACCGACCTTCTGTAGATCACTTACTATTGGTCCTGGTTTAAATTCTGTTTCCCCTGCTGGAACTACTATGTCTTCAGGAGCCATCTCCCCGCCCTTTGGTGCAGATTTTGTTTTTGATTTTTCAACAATTTTTGCAAGTTTGAATGGGTTTGAATTACTGAGTATAATTGCACTCTGATCGTTGATGAATTTTGAAAGTTCATCAAGGTTTCTTTTTTTCGCTGATGCATCTTTGAGTGCTATTGAAATTAAAGTGTTTTTGTTTACTATTAATTTTGCAGATCCCCTTAGACTTTTTCTTATGTTGTTTATTTCAGTACCAGGTATACCCCTTATTCCCACTATCCCTACAACAGAATTCTCCTCAATCAATTTTGCCAATTCTTCAACGTTTTCCTGATTTGCCTTTGAAACCATTATTATTTCACCTCTAACTTAAATGCTGGACCCATTGTTGTTTTTACATAAATTGAATCAATGTTACCCGTTCCTTTTTCAAGTTTCTGTGTTATTTTCTTTAATACTTCCTGGATATTTTCGGCAATGTCCTCAGGTTTCATATCCTTAGTCCCAACAGGAACATGAAAAGTCCTTCTTTCCTTGCTCCTTGCTCTCACTGTCTTTTTAAGGTTCTGTATTAAGCCTGTTGGATCCGAACCAGGTGGTAATGGTCTGGGCATTTTACCCCTGGGACCAAGAACAACACCAAGCTGTTTACCTATTTTAGTCATCAGTGGTGCTTCAGCAAGGAAAAAATCATACTTGTTTGCCAACTTTTTTGCATTCCTCTTATTCTCAGCAAGTTTATCTATTTCTTCCGGTTCTATAACAAGATCTGCAGATTTTTTTGCCTTAAGTGCCGTTTCACCTGATGCAAAAACTGCAACCTTTATTTCTTTACCCCTTCCTTTTGGTAGGATTATTTCCTCATTAATCCTCTTTTTTGGATCAGAGAGATCAACGTACTTCAAATTAATTGCAAGATCAACGCTCTCTTTAAAATTCCTTTTTTTCGAATTTTCAATCGCTTTTTTTACTGATTCAACAATTTCCTTGTCCATATTATTTTCCTCCTGTAGTAATAGCGAGCATAAGGCTCTCCTACAGCTTTGTTTCCTTCAATTATCAATTGTATTTATACTTTTTCATTCAATGTTAATATCTCCATTTCTTATTTTTTCCTGAACTTCCTTTGGATCCATACCTTCCACTGTAACGCCAATTGAAACACATGATCCCAGTACTTCCATAACCATGGCCTTTAGGTTTGGTGAAAGAGAATCCTGTATTTTCATTTTTGCAATTTTCTTTACCTGTTCAAGTTTCAGATCCCCAACTTTGTTTGTTTTTGGGGAACCAGATCCTTTCTCTATGCTTATTTCTTTTTTTATTAATGCACTTACAGGTGGTGTTCCTACTATTATTGTGTAGGATTTTGTTTTTGGATCAACTGAAATCCTTACAGGAACTGTCATTCCCTGATAATCCTTAGTTTTTTCATTAATTTCCTTTACAACCTGTCCAATGTTTAGACCCAGAGGTCCCAATGCTGGTCCCAGGGGAGGTCCGGGCGTTGCCTTTCCGCCTTCAACCAATATTTCCAAACTCTGTACCATTCAAATCACTCCTTGTCAAGTACCCTTACCGAACTTGCTTTTACAGTTATTGGTATGGGGACAAGTGATTCTGAAAGTTCAACTACTATTTTATCGTTTGCCATGTCAATTTCAATGATCCTTCCCTTCTCTCCCTTGAATGGTCCATCAATAAGTTCAACAAAGTTACCTACCTGTAGCGTTTCCACGGCTGCCCTGGGTGTAAGCCAGTGCATGATCTCAGATGTTTTCATTTCCCCTTTCACAACACCCTTAATACCTTTAACATTCTTTATGAATGAAAGTATTCTGTCAGGTTGAATTGTTTCTACGAAAACATAACCCTTCATTTTTGATGTTATCCCAGGAACAAGTATTGAAAAAACATAATCTATTTTGTTAAGTTTTATTTTGTTACCGAGATCCCTTGCCACCTCTACCTCTTTTCCTGCCTGCGTTTTCAATGCTACAATTGTACTGATAAGATTGATTTTAACTTTACAAAAATCATCCTGTGAGGGATTCTTTTCATTCATCACCCTTACAACCATTTCTGCCCAATCACCCAGGACAGAAGACTTTGGTGTAAGAACTTTTACCTTAAAATTTGTGAATTTACCCTGAATGGTTGTGGAAACACTCTCATTTTTTGAAGGTAAAACAAGAGCATTAAGATCTTCCTGCTTTGTTTTTTTATCAAGAAGACCTTCAGTGTTGATTATCCATTCCAGATCCTTGTCCTGAACATTGAAGTTGAATGAAATAGAAAGTGTATAATCCTCCTTTTGATCTGCACCATCCATTTTTACTTCAAACTCAGCATACCTACCTGCTGAAACTTCATCCAGATCCTTGTTACATCTTATAATGAAACTTTTCGCAGATTTCTGGGCAATTTTTGTTGATTCAACATTATCATCTATCAATTTTCTCACCTATGGAACATTAAAAACTATTGCCATTAAATAGTAGATAATAAATCCTATTCCTCCAATGATTATAATACCCGCTGCTGTTATTTCCACCACCTTAATGTATTCATCTTTTGTTGGTTTTCTGGCAAGTTTCAATATCCTAGAATATTTGCCCTTACCTATCTGGGAAATCCTATCCTCGATCCATTCCTGAAGAGATTCAAATTTTTCAATAATGGTCATCTTAAACACCAAATTCATTTACCTATATCAATTTTAATACCCTGATCTGTGAACGTGTACCTTGGAATATTTTTTATGCCTGTAATTACAATCATTACACTCATTCTCCTTCTGTAGTCAGGTCTTACAGAAGCACCCCAGATAATTCTTGCATCCTGTTTCATTTTTTCCTGAACTATCTTTACCACCTGGTGTGCCTCTTCAACTGTCATATCATCTCCACCAACAACATCAACGAGTGCACCCGTTGCGGTACTTATATCCGCATCTATCAGTGGCGAATTTATTGCCTGATTTGTTGCTGTTTCTGCCCTTTTTTCTCCATCACTTTCACCCAAACCTATAACAGCCATTCCACTTCCTTTCATAATTGTTTTAAGATCGTTGTAATCAAGGTTTATAAGGCCAGGTTTTGTGATCATTTCCGTAATCCCCTTTATTGCCTTCACAAGTATCTCATCCGCAAACCTGAAGGCCTTGTTCAATGGAAGCCTGGGTACAACCTGAAGGAGCTTGTCGTTAGGTATTGTTATTACAGTATCTGCATTTGCCATAAGTCTCTCAATTCCCCACATTGCGTTCTGGAATCTGTAACGACCTTCAGAGCTGAAAGGTAAGGTTACAACACCAACCGTGAGTGCCCCGAGCTCTTTTGCAATCTTTGCAACAATGTGGGCGGATCCTGTACCTGTGCCACCACCCATGCCTGCTGTTATGAAAACTATATCTGCACCCTGAAGGACGCTCTTAATGTTTTCCTCAGATTCTATGGCAGCATTCATACCAGTTTCAGGAACTGCCCCGGCACCCAGTCCCCTTGTCAGCCTTTTCCCTAAAAGTATTTTCCTTTGCGCCCTTGACATATAGAGGTGGGGTGCATCCGTGTTCATTGCTATAAGTTCCACTTCTTGTAGCCCTTCATCTACAATCCTTGTTATGGTGTTTGAACCTGCACCACCACATCCAACTATCTTTATGTTTGTTTTCAATGATTTTAAAAGTTCGATAAGTTCAGCATCTTCTGGACTTTGGTTTGTTTCTTTAAATTCCATATTATCACCAGTTCAAATAGTTTCTACATTTTATCTGAATATATAAACTTCACGGAATAAGAATTTGAAAACGCAAAAATTATATATAGAAATTTAATACAAAAATTGGTGATATTTGATGGAAGAGACATTGTGTACAATTGAATTTTTGATCGATGGAAAAAAGTATGTGGCAAAACTTAACAGTGAAATGGGCGGTCTCAGGGAATATAAGGGTAGTACATTGGAAGATGTACTGACACAAGTTATGATAGAACTACAGGATGAATTTGAAGGTGAGACAGAACTTTGAAATTTAAGTACGTAGGTATATTTGATTTATTGGCAATTCTTATACTTTACGTTTTGGGTTATTTTTTAAATATAATTCCAAAAAGTTTCTATGGCCTTTTCCCATATATTTTAATAATAATTCTCTCAGGAATTGTTTTATCAATAATATTTGGTTCAGATAGAGAAATTAAAATAAAAAGTATTCTTTTCAACATAACTTTTGTTATAATTTACCTTGTTCTTATCTTTTTGATTTATTATTTATTCAATTTTTTGAATTTAAATACATCTGTTCTATCATTTATTTTTATTCTTTCCTTTGTTGTAGTTTTTATTTATTTGGTTTTAACATCAATAAGGGACTTTTTCGTTTTACTTTACCTAAAATAGATTTATTTTTTTAGTGAGTTTGATAAAGCCTCTAGCCTTCCAATTATTGTAAATATGGAACTTCTTGCATGAATGGGCAGGCTAGGATCGTTAACAAGATCCTCAAAAATAAAGATTGCACCCGCAACCCTGAGATCTATAGCCTCATTTTTGTTTTGAAGCCTTTCTTTTGCCTCGGAAACCTTTTTTCTCAAATTCCTCGGTATGGATTGATCACCTATAAGGTCATCTATTAGA
>JAVRLH010000067.1:0-5926 GCA_031961605.1 Thermoplasmatota archaeon | reverse complement strand
AAATCCCTTTTAGACATGTAACTTACTTTATCTGTTATTTCAATACTCTTAAACCAGTAAAAGATTCCTCTTTACTTTTGATAATTTTCACACAGCCTCGTTCCCTTCACCATATTTTTTAATTTTTTGTATGCAACATCCCTTGTTCTCGTTCTGAGACCACAATCAGGATTTATTACAATCTTATCTGTATCATATATTCTTGAAACGTATAATATTCTATCACGTATAAGTTCAGGAGGCTCTATGAAGTCTGTATGGACATCAACAACACCTATTCCCAGTTCTCTGTTTTCACCGAAATCAACAAGATCCTTTATTATCTCAAAACCGGGTCTTTCATTTCCAAGCTCAATTGAATCCCTGTTTGAAAATTCCAAGGCTAACTGTGTTGTTTTCATATCAAGTATTTTTGGATAAAGTATCCTGTAATCCGAACTGTAGCATATGTGTGTGCTTATTTTAACTCCATCAAGATTATCAACGGTCTTATTGAACATTTCAACAAAAAGATCAATTTCATCTGGATGTGTTGATGCAGCCGGTTCATCTATCTGTATTCTGAGCATTTCATTTTTATTCCAGTGTTTTTTAAGTTCAATTATTTCCTCCCTGACTATCCTTGCAAGTTCAAAACCTAATTCATATTTATCTTTGTAATAATCGTCGAATGACCAGTCCAAGATCGTGTATGGTCCAGTTATTGGAACCTTGATATCCTTCTTTGCAATGTTGAGAACATCAAGAAACTCTTCAAGGTATGGCGAATCCTTCTTTTCAATTCTATCAACAATGCTCGCCTTTTTGTAATATTTGTTGTCGAAGGATCTTACCTTACCATAATAAACAAAACCTTTGAGGTGATCAACAGGATGTTCGTACATTTCCCATCTGTACATCTCACCTCCAATTCCAATGTTGTCAAGACCTGAACTTTCCATCATTTCTATTGTTTCTTTTAAAGCCTTTTTCTTAAGTTCATGGTATTCATCTTTTCCGTATGCCTTTATCAAATAGTCAGGTTTCTTTATGCTCCCAATCTCCTGTTTATAGAACATCTTTACCACCTGCATAATTTATCATTAAATCAATTTTCTTTATCGCGATTGAATATGGAAGGAATTCAAGACTTTCGTTTGTTGTTATTCTTATGTTATCGTGTATAGGAGAAAAATCTTCCAATTTTGTCTTAAAAACATCAATGAATTCAATTATAACATTATCTGGCAGATTTTTAAAATTGTCCGATTTAACAGCATAATCTATTGGGAAATCAATGAAATCTTTTGTCTTTATGTTTGTGAAAACATAACCTTTACCGGAATATGTTGAATAAAGATCCCTAAGTGATTTTAGAGTTTTACTATCCTTAACAATGAATTCCTTGAATTCCACATATCTATATTTTTTAGCTATGGAAAAAATAAAATCTGAAATAATGTTCAAAATTTTTTTTCCATCAAGATCATTTTCTATTTCTGAAACGGAAAGGAATGTGTATGGACCAGGTAAAAGAATCTTATCTACATTTTCCAGAATTGGTTTGTCAGGATATTCATTTTTTATGATATCAAAAAATTCCGGATAATTCCTTATTATTGGTTTCTTAAAGAATGTGTTTGTTTCAAGGTATCTTGTCAGCGGACCAATTTCCATGTTTTTTGCATTCATTATGAATGGTCTGAAAATATCGTTCCATGTAACTGCTGGCTCAGATATATAAGTTAAACCCTTTTGTTTTTCTATCCAGAAAATCTTTTCATGGTTTATTTTCTTTTCAAGATCATCTTTGGTTATTCTATTTCTTTCAAAAAGGTTTATTGCCTTTATTAGTTCATCAGATCTGGGAAAAATTCCAGAAACGAATGCTTCATTCATCCTTCATCACCTCAATTATTCTTTTCATGAACTTTACATTTCCAAGTGGCATAATATGGTATCCCTCCACAATATCCCTTGTTTCCCTGTAAATTTTTCTGAAAATTTTCACATTTTCTTCAAGGATGTCCGTGGATCTTTCAAGTGAAATTTTTATTTGCTCAGGAATTGATAGAACTTTTGAATAAAAAGGTAAGGATCTTTTTGTGAGAATTGGCATAAAACCTAAGTACACAGGGATGGAAAGCGCTCCAATCCATGAATTTTTTTTCACAACGTTTTCATCGTATATGGTCTGTGTTATAAAAAAATTTGCACCATGTTCCATCTTTTTCCTTGCTATCTTCAATTCTCCTTCCCTTGAAATGTTCAACGTAGCACCTATCATTGTTTCTCCATGGTATTCTTCACCAAGTTTTTTTATTAAAGATAAAAGTTGAAAAACATTGATATCACCAATATTTTTCACATTCTTTGCATTATCACCCCTGACAACAAAGAAACCGTCAACATTGAGTTGGAGTGCACCAAGTATATCAGATATTATACCAATCCTGTTTCTATCCCTTGTGTTTATTGTTGCAATAACTCTTTTCCCATACTTTCTTTTGATTATGAATGAAAGTGCAATTGAACTGATTCCCGGTTTTCCAAATGGATTATCAGTTACGGTTATAAAATCCACTCTGTCAACGATGTTTGAATAGTCAACGTTGAAATATGACTGTGATATTTCTAAGGTTAAGCTCATTTCACTTTCTCTAAAAATTTATTTAATAAATTTTTTTTGTGTTAAAAAATTACCATTGATAATATTCTCTTCCAGGTATTTTGAGATATTTTAAAAATTAATGGGATTTTTCTTAAAAATTGTTGAATTGATAAAAAACTTTTAAATTTCATGGATTTGAAAAATCTTCCTTACATATGGCCTTGATTTTTCAACAATTTCTCTTGGGTTTCCTGTGAATTCAGGTATTGAAAATTCTGAATTTTCTTTTGATCTATTCCTAACATGTGATTTAACATTCAGATTCATTTTTATTAGTTCCTTTTCAATAATTTCACCCTGTTTCCTTGATATTTCATCATCGTTCTCAATTATGAAATATGATCCTTTTTTTGATAACAGATCCATTACATTTTTTGCCAATTCCTTCCATCTGTTTAATATTTCAATAGGATCCTTATTCTTCCTGTTTAATTTATCAAGAACACTTTTTATTGAAAGATAGAATTTTATGTTCCTCCCAATATGATCGTAGAATTCATATTCTGCCTTTAAAAGATTCATTGTTGAACTTGCAGCTGCAGTATCCCAGATTATCATATCATATTTATCATAATAGTCAAAAATAACAGAAAGTATGAATTCATCAGGAATACCAGGTGCTCTTGCTATATGATCTATTATTTCCCTATCAATATCGAAAAAACTTGTTATTAGATCATAAACTTCATCACCATACTTTTTTATCCATTCACTTGATGCATCCTGCTCACTGTATTCTATTAAATCAATCCCCTCTATTTTTTCTTTGAATATATAATTCAATGATGGCATGGGATCAGTTGTAATTATAGCAATTTTATCATATATCTCCTTAGCTTCCAGGGCAAGGGCACTTGAAATTGTTGTTTTTCCAACACCACCCTTTCCAAATATGCCAATGATCATTCACATCTCCTCCAGTCTTCTTATCCTTTCATCAATCTTTCTATTTTTAATAAAATTGTAAACCTTTTCAGGAACAAGATCCTTCCATTCACCATTTTTTGCAATAATTTCCCTTATTTTCTTTCCCTGGTATTTTTCCCTATCCAAAAATTCTATCGGTTTTACATTTATACCAGCGTTCTCCATTAGTATTTTAACAAGATCATTGTTTGAAAAACATACATGGAATTCAGGTAACATGGCTTTAAGGTGATTTACCCATTCAGCATTGTTCTCTATGTCTTTCATTGGAACAATAAGGTAATTCTTTAAATCAATTTCCCTTAATGTTTCCCAAATCATCTCAATCCTTTCACCTGCTGTCAATGGATCGTTCTTTGTGAATGATTCACCAGCATTTTCAACAACAATAATAATATCATAATTTTTCTTTGAAATCTCTATGATTGCATGGAGATGGCCAAGATGGAATGGCTGGAACCTTCCTGGAAATATGGCTCTCATACTACCACCATAAATTTTCAATTAATGAAATTTTCCAATGGGAAATTTTAATAGATAAAAAAATTTTAACCATACGATGAGATCCCATTACACATCACAATTAAAGTATATTGAGGATAATTCCAATGTTACACTTTGCGGCTGGGTTCAGGAGATTAGAAGAATAGGAAACATTGCATTTTTGATCCTTAGGGATAGAGAGGGCATTGCCCAGTTCACAGTCATAAAGAATGATGTTGGTGAAAAAACATACAATGAAATTGTTTCATTGTCAAGGGAAAGTGTTGTATGTGTAGGTGGAATTCTAAAAAAGGAGAGTAAAAGTTCGCTCGGTATGGAAATAATGCTTAATGAGATAAAAGTATTGAACAGGGCTGAGGCACCATTACCAATGGGTGTTGTGGATAAGGTTTCTGTGGATATAGAAACAAGGTTGAACCACAGGTTCATGGATCTAAGGAGACCCGAGGTAATGCCTTTTTTCAAGATAGAATCATCAATATCCAAAGCAATAAGGGAAACTTTAGAAGAAAGGGGATTCATTGAAATACACACACCAAAAATAATAGCAACAGCAACGGAGGGAGGAACAAACCTTTTCAGGGTAAAATACTTTGAAAAGGATGCTTTTTTAACACAGAGCCCACAATTATACAAGGAGATTATGATGTCCGCAGGTTTTGATAAAGTTTATGAAATAGGTCCAGCATTCAGGGCAGAGGAACACAACACAACAAGGCATTTGAATGAATTCATATCAATAGATATTGAGATGAGCTTTTCAACAGACAACGATGTTATGGATCTCCTTGAGGATGTTATTGTTAATGGAACAAAGTATGTTAAGGAAAAAAATTCAAAGGAGCTAGAAATTTTAAACATTGACTGGAAAATTCCTGAAAAACCATTCCCAAAATATACTTATTCAGAATTGCTTGAACTTGTTAAATCAAAGGGAATAAACATGAAATTTGGTGATGATTTTTCATCCGAGGCATTGGAAGTAATTGGTAAAGAGCATCCTGGTTTTTATTTCATAACAAAATGGCCCATGGAAACAAGGTCATTCTATGTTTTACCCTATGAAGATGATCCAAAATTCGGTCATGCTTTTGATCTACAGTACGGTGAAAGGGAAATAACTTCGGGTGCACAGAGGAACCATATTTATGAATCTTTGAAGGAAAATATAGAAAAAAAAGGTTTGAATCCAAAGGATTTTGATTTTTACCTTGATGCATTCAGGTACGGTATGCCGCCACATGCGGGCTGGGCAATAGGTCTTGAAAGGCTCACCATGATACTCACGGGAGCAAAAAATATTAGGGAAGTGACACTTTTTCCAAGGGATAGAAGAAGGGTTGTGCCCTAATCATTCGTTGTTTGAATCATTTTCCTCTTCAAAATCCTCATCAATATCAAGATCTTCTGGTGTGGAGAGCATTTCAAGCTCCTCTTCTATCTCCTTCTCCTTTTCAAAAAGCTCCTTTTTCTTCTTAGGAGTCATTTTCCTTGCCTCCCAAATCAATCATTATATTCAATTATTAAAATTTTTTGGTGAGTGGGACCGCCGGAATTTGAATCCGGGTCGCCAGCGCCCCAGGCTGGTAGGATGGACCAAGCTACCCCACGGTCCCTCATTCAAATTCCATTACATCGTCAATCAGATCAATATGGGATAGGATCATTCTCCTGCAGCAGTACCTCTTTACACCAAGATCATCAAGTATACCTGATACTTCCTCAGGCTTTGGTTCCCTGTGTTCTTTTTCCCTTATCTCATCAACCCTTGCCTTGAATTTTACATAGTCGCTTGCAATCACCCTGCCGCAGGAAAAACACCTAACAGGTATTATCATATTATAT
>JAVRLH010000066.1:0-5981 GCA_031961605.1 Thermoplasmatota archaeon | reverse complement strand
GAAATTATTATATTGTATCAAAAATAAATTAAAAAGTGAAAATTTAAAGAAAATACTGTATGTTATGGTTAGATCAAATTAGACATGCGGATAGTCTGTCTTTAAAGAAAAATTTATTTTTTTGTAATGTTATGCAAAAATATGCTTGAACTTGAAGAAAAGATTGCTGGTGAAATTGTAATATCCGAAAATCCCGGTGCTACACTGAGAAAATGGAGGGAAATGTTTGGCATTACCCAGCAGGAACTTTCAAAGTTCCTGAAAATTTCACCATCCGTTATAAGTGACTATGAATCAGGTAGAAGGAAATCACCAGGTATTGTGACAATAAAAAGGATTGTCAGGGCTTTTATAACAATTGATCTTTCGAGGGGTGGTGAAATTGTTAAAAAATATTCCCCTGGTTATGGTTCTGATGCAATAATTTCAATAAGAGAATTCAGGAGATCCGCAAAAGCTGATGAAATAATATCACTTATTGAGGGTGTTAACATTGCAAAAAGTGTTTCTCTTGAGAGAAACATTTATGGGTATACAATGATAGACAGTATAAAGGCAATACTTGAATTCAATGCCCAGGATTTCGTAAAATTTTATGGATGGAGCAATGAAAGGGCACTGATTTTTACAGGTGTGAAATTCGGTAGATCACCACTTGTTGCAATAAGGGCACATCCGCTCAAACCCGCCATGGTTGTTTTTGTAAAGCCGGAAAATGTTGATGAACTCAGTATTAAACTTGCTGAGCTTGAAAATCTACCACTTGTTATAACAAACATGGATGAAAAAATAATAATTTCAAGGCTTGGTGATCTATAATATCTCTCCAATTTCTTTTTCTACTCTATTGATTATTTCATCATTCTCAATCATACTGTAAATTTTTTCAATATCCCTGTAGGGTGCTCTATCTTTTTCATAAGGTTCTACCTTTTTTCTTATTGTTTCATAAGCAATTTTTGTTCCCCTGCTCATGCCATATTTTCTGAACTCAAGAGCCTGTGTGGATATGAGATACTCTATGGATATTATGTATTTAACATTTTTAATAATGTTCATGAGTTTAAGAGCAGATGTCATACCCATACTTACGTGATCTTCCTGATTTGCACTAGTTGGTATTGAGTCAACAACTGCCGGATGGCTCAATATTTTGTTTTCAGAAACAAGACTCGCAGCAGTATACTGTGCGATCATAAGTCCTGAATTTAAACCCGGTTCCTTTGCAAGGAATGCAGGAAGACCGCTTAACTTTGAATCAAGCATTCTGAAGCTCCTCCTTTCTGATATGTTTCCTATTTCAGAAAGTGCAATACCAAGAAAATCAAGTGCAAAGGCAACATACTCACCATGAAAATTCCCGCCAGAATAAGCTCTATCAATAACAATTGGATTGTCTGTTACTGAATTTATTTCCCTTTCAATAATTTCCCTTGCAAATGTATATGTTTCAAGCGCAGGCCCGATAACCTGTGGTGTACATCTTAATGAATAAGCATCCTGGATCCTTTTTGATCGTTTTATTATTTCACTTCCTTCAATGATCTTTCTTATTGATCTTCCAATTCTTACCTGACCAGGATGTGGTCTCAGACTTAAAATATCCTCCCTGTATGCATCTTCTGTTCCTGACAAAGCCTCAAGTGAAAGTGAAAATGCAACAACAGCGTTCTTTATAATTTTAATGGAATCATGAATGGAAAGTGATCCTATGGCTGACATGAACGATGTTCCATTGATTAAAGCCACACCCTCCTTTTCTTTTGGATCAAATGGTTTAATCTTTAATTCTTCAAACACTTCACCTGCTTTTCTAATATTTCCTTTGTATTTAACATCACCCTCACCCATCATTGAAAGTGCAACATGAGCTAATGGTGCAAGATCACCGCTTGCACCAACACTTCCCCTTGATGGTACAACTGGAACAATATTTTTGTTCAACATTTTTATGAGGAGTTCAACAGCATCTTTTCTTACACCTGAATACCCTTTTAGAAGTGTGTTTGCCCTTATGAGCATGGCAGCTCTTACAACTTCCTCAGGCAACGTTTCTCCAACACCCGAGGAATGCGATCTAATAAGGTTTTTCTGCAATTCAAATAAAAATCCATCATCAATTTTTATGTTCACAAGATCACCAAAACCCGTGTTTACACCATAGACAACTTTATTGCTTTTCAGTATATTTTCCAAATTTGATCTGTTTTTTTCCACATTTTTTATTGATTCTTCTGACAGTTCCACATATTCATTTTTTCTTGCAACATTTACAACCTCTTCAATTTTGAGATTGTTACCATCTATTAAAACCATAAGTCCTTATATCACAAAAGTACATTTTAACTTTTTCAACTTTTTAAATAATTTTTTAAATCATGCACTTTTATGTTCCTTTTCCTTGCAATTTCCCTTAAAATTTTCATTGTCCCAGAACCGTACTGCATTGCCTTTTTCTCACCATTCACAACAAATTCAGGTATACCGAGAATAGATCCAAGCTTCCTAACAATTATCTTGTTTCTGTTATCATTAATCTTTTCCCTCATCGGTATGGATACTGCAAAATCTATTATTTCACCACATATGAATGGTGTATGAAGGTCCTTACCTGCATTTTCTGCAATGTTCTTTTCCCTTGGCAGTGTTCTTCCCAACAATGATGCAAGATCCCTTTTGTTCTGTTCAGGATCGTTGAAATATTTTTTGTACCCCAGAAAAAGTTCATCCGATCCCTGACCTGTAAAAACATTCTTTTCCAAAGAGAAAATTGTTCCTAAATAAAAAGGTATTTCAAATGAAAGTTCAACCGATGTGAGATCTTTAAATATTTTGAGAAGATCACCCATGGCAAGAAGAACAAGATCTTCATCAAGTTCAATGATCTCATGGTCAATTTCATAATCAGTTGAATAAAATTTTATAACTGCCTTTGCATTCATAACATCCCTCGATCCTGGAAGACCAACTGTATAGGCATGAACATCATAGAAATCTTTTATTATTGATAAAACAATTGTGCTGTCAAGGCCACCTGATAGCAATAATGCTACCTTACCTTCTCTTAGCTTCGGAACATTGTTCATCAATAGGTTGTAAAGGATCCTTTCATATTCTATATTAACCTGCTGCATTCTTCAATCATTCCTCTGATTCTGTTTATTAAATCATCTATATGAATTCTTTCCTGTTCTGTAGAATCCCTATCCCTCAGCGTAACAGTGTTGTCTCTCAATGTCTGGTAATCAACAGTTATGCAAAATGGTACACCTATTTCATCCGCCCTGGCATATCTTTTTCCAATGGATCCAGAATCATCATAATAACAGGATATACCTTTCTTTTTCATATTTTCAAAAATCTGAAGGGCAATTGAATCAAGGTCGTCTTTAGCCATTAAAGGGAAAACAGCAGCCTTAAATGGTGCAATGTGATATTTTAACCTCAGCACATTGTAACCTGAATCTTCTCTCCTGTAAAGATTATGTTCCAAAAGTGAGAAAAAAATTCTGTCTATACCGAAGGAAGGCTCAATTACCCAGGGTAGAACTTTTTCAAAATCCACATCTATTTCCTTAATACTGTATGCATCTTTTGGAACAACTTTTCCAAAAATCACTGGATTATCATTAATTTCCATGGATTGCATGGTTTCCATTGCTCTTTTCCATTTATCTCCAAAAATTTTTTTGAAATAATCCTCTTTTGGTTCATAAATTTTTTTCTTAAACATCTTTTTCTCAGCCTGTACCTTTACCTCCATATCCTTTCCCGAATAAAGAGAATGCATCTTCAGATCGTACTGATCCCTATCAGCTATGCCTATCACCTCTATCCAGCCGTAGGTTGTACTGACTTCACAGTCCCAGCAATCTTTTGAGTAATGTGCAAGTTCTTCCCTATGGTGCTGTCTGAACCTTATTTTTTTCTCATCGATGCCTATGTTTTTCAAAAATAGGAATGAAACGCCTATGAAATATGCAATGGGCTGCTGATTTATTATTCCATTTATAAGCGCATCCCTTAATTTCACTGTAACATCCTTACCCGTGTTTGGTAAAAGCCTAACTTCAAGATCCATAACATTCATGATGTGCTCAGGCCAGAATATTTCATTTGGATCAAAGAAAACCTCAGCCTCAGCCATGTTGAATTCCCTTAACCTTATAAGGGCCTGCCTGGGTGCAATCTCATTTCTGAAACCCTTTCCAACCTGTACAACACCAAAAGGTAAGGATGATCTGAAATACCTGAAATAATTCAGGAAATTAACAAATATTCCCTGGGCAGTTTCCGGTCTGAGGTATGATATCTTTCCTGAACCAGGTCCAACCTTTGTTGAAAACATCAAATTGAAACTTTCAGGATCGGTCAAAGGTCCTCCACATTTCTCACATTTAAGATCCAGATCCTTCATCTTTTTGACCATATCATCATATGATTTGAACTCAAAATCAGGCATTTTCTTTTTAATCAATTCATCAACCCTGTATGCTTCACCACATTTCTTACAGTAGGTAATGTAATCTGAAAAAACTTTTGTGTGACCGGATGCATCAAGAACATTCGAGAGTGTTATGTTTGGTGAATCTACTGGCGCCATACCTTCCATGTTTATGAATATATTTTTCCAGACAGAAACAATATTATCTTTAATTAATGAACCAACAGGGCCATAATCGTAAAAACCTGAAAGGCCTCCATATATATCAAATGATGGCCAGAAAATGCCTCTTCTTTTTGAGAGTTCAATTATATCCTGTGCCTGCATCATGAATCACTTTTTGAATATTTCAATTAGATCCAGATCATAAAGCATGGCAACAAGATTGTCAAGTGAGTCCCTCACAGGAAGCTGTGAGAAATTGTTATCAAGCATGATTTTTACAGCTTTGTATAGAGGTAATTTGTTCAGAACACTTACAGGATCTTTAACCATTGATTCGGATACAGGTATTTTTGGTACCTCCAACTTTTCCTCAACGTAAAGTATCTTCAAAATGTTTCTGAGGCCCTCCCATGTCCAGGCATCCTCATCTTCACCTATACCTAGCTGGCTTACAGCCTCACTTGTCTCAACCTTTGTGTTTTCGAAAATGTCCCTATCTGTAATCATTCCTACAAGGTTTGCATCATCATCAACAACAGGGAATGCATTTATTTTTGTCAGAGTGATCATTCTGAAAACAACTTTTAGTGGTGTTGATTTATGTACAAGTATGCAGGGTTTTTTTATGAATTTCTCTACAGGATCTTCAATCCTTCTGTTATAAATAACTTTGAGAAAATCATAGGGGGTGAGTATGCCAACAACACGGGTATGTGAATCAACAACCGCCACGTGCCTTCTCTGTGTTTCAATCATTATATTTGCTGCTTCCTCAATTGGTGCATCGGGAGCAACATGAGGTGCATTTTCCCTCATTATAAGAGCAACCTGATCTTCACCCGGATGCTCAAATATATCCCTTCTTGTTATTAAGCCCAAATATCTTTTGTTTTCATCAACAACAGGCAGACCTGTAATGTTGTGCTTTACCATAATTTTTAAAGCATCATTCCTTGATGCAGGCGCTTTTAAAACAATTGGACTTTTTGTCATTATCTGTGAAACCTTTTCATTCATTGAATTATTCACCTCACCAATAAACTAAACTACATTTATCACCATTATATTAATATTTCTAAAATTGCAGACTCTCCGCAAGTCTGACTGATGTCAGATAAACCTATATAGAGGGGAGTTATTTTGTAGTTTATGAACAACCAAAAAGAACTCCCCTCAATAAACAATGTTAAGGAACTTAAAAAATTTTTCCACGAATCTCTGGATTCCATATTTGAAGAAAATATAAAAATACAATCTCAATACAATGCTAGAGAAATATCATTAACTTTGCAAAATGCTATGCGGAATGGTGAATACATTGAAGAATTTGTAAGAAATCAAGGTTCTTCAAAAGTTCCATCTGGTGATACAG
>JAVRLH010000065.1:0-6017 GCA_031961605.1 Thermoplasmatota archaeon | reverse complement strand
AATTCATCTTTATAATCATCAGCTTTGTTCCACTGTTCATTAAACCAATTTGCTAAATCTTCAACCACTTCTCTATCTGTACTCACCATATTAAGTTCACGGTTCTCAGATAACCCTCCATATGTAAAATTACTTGATCCAACACAACCTACTCCTCTATTAATTTTTTGAAGAGAAGGATAGGCAGCAATGTATGCCTTTCCATGGAAAAATGGGCCAGTTAGAATTCTTACTTGTTTATCAGGTTCTTCAAAATATTTAATTGCATCTTGCAAAAGTTTAAAGTATTCTGCATCATCTTCTCTTTCTTCAAGTTCTTTTAGAATCTCATCCTCCCACTTTATACTTTCAGTTGGTTCCCGACCTAAAAGAAAATAAAGAGGTTTATTGCCCAAAGCATCTTTCAGTAATCCAAAACCACGTACATTAAAATAAGCTGAAGCTATTGCAATCTCATTATTTTCATTGAACTCTTGCTTTAAGATTTTATAAAGTTTTTCTTTTGAATTATCAATTATCCTCGTCATTGTTTTCCCTCCTTAATGGCCTATCTGCTTTAATCAATCTATCTTCAACTATTTTGAGAAAAGAGGCGTATAGTTCAGGAAGTAATGCATCAGGGTTGTCAAAACCTAAGGCTTTTAAAATAGCTTTGTCTAACTCTATTCTGTCCTCCTGTTTAACTTCTTCATAATAACGTAATGGTTTCCTTTTTAGTAATTTTTTATAATCAAACTCTATTTTAATAGAATTAAGGTCTGGAACAGGCATTTCTTCATAATCCTCAACTGAGGCGTCCATAACGGCCCCCCTTGCAGAAGAGGATCCCTTCCTCGAATATAACTGAATGGTCAAGAAGGCAATTGTGGAATTTAGGTAAAGCCATATTCGCTCAGGCTGATCTGTATTAAGGGTGTATAGCCGCTGATCGCAGAGGATTGGTGTGTCTGATATAGGCACATAAAATGTGTCAATAGGTGACTTCAGCAAGAGTATTCTTGATGGTTTCAGATCACTGAGAGTGAACCAAGGCTTACGATTCGCAAGCGTCGGTCGATTTGGAATTCCCAGTCTCTCTCCATATTCGATATATCGAAGGGTATGTTTTCCTGGTTTGCTGGTGTAAAGACAAAGCGTGGTTACATTTCCAATAGAATATCCCCCAAGCTTTCTAGAGCTCCGTACAAAAGGAACCACATCTTTCCGATCTATGACAAACCTCTCCCCACTCTCGTTTTCTATGTAAATCAGCCCTTGTTTTAATAGATCCTTGCCAGTCTTCGCATTAACACCCCATTCTTCGAACTTCTTTGGATTGGCCAGGTAGTCTGCATCGTAAAGGTGAGTTATATCCTTCATATAAAAGAATTCGTTAGCACCGGAGGTAAATCCACGCCTTATTTCAGAAAAATCGCTGAGCTTATGATTAAGTTTAGGAAGTAGCTTTTCGACAAAAAAGAGACTGCCATCTCTGAGGTAAAACCATTTTCCTGGCTTCAGATTCTCTCTCTCGATAACTAGATCTTGTATTATATCATCTTGAGAGTAAGATTGCAAATATGTAAAGTGTACAGATTTATTCTTCGGTACCTTTGCGTAAACAGTTATTACGGTATGTACATTGGCTGAAAAAACCTCTCTCTTCTGGCCATAAACAGCGATTAGATGATCTTTTAATCTCTCTTGTAGCTCAGTCCCATACCCAGTTTCCAGCCACTTATCGGATGAGATCACAGAAACAACACCATTTTCTGAAAGGAGGTGAAGTGCACGGACTAGGAAGTAAGAATAAAGGTCAGATCTCTTGTTTAGTTTATACTTAAGGGCGTAGTAATCTTTCAAGTTCTCTGGTATAGCTTCTTGTCTTACATAAGGAGGATTCATCACAATTATATCAGGACGATAAGGCATAAAAGCTTCAATAACATCTTCATTTCTTCCAGTCTTTTCATTAATTTCCCTTGTAATTTCTTGAATTTCATCTTTCAACATTTTTTTAATTTTCCAATCATGTTCATTAACATATTTATCTTTAACCATCTCCAATCTTGTTCTCAATTTTTCGAGATCCTCATCAATATATCTCAAATTCTCAGGTAAATATAATGAATCTTTGATAGCTAAAAGATTAAAATCAAGATTTGGTAAAGGTTCGGGTTCTTTTTGATCAATTATAAGAGATAACCATAATCTTAATCTAGCAATTTCCACTGCTTCAGGTTCTATATCAAATCCATATAAATGTGGTAAAATTTTTTCTTTAAGTTCCTTAACATCAGAAAACCATCCTACCGTAGCTTCTGCTTCTTGAATTAACTTAATCATTTCTTGCATCATTACCAATAGAAAACCTCCAGATCCCACTGCAGGATCCAGAATCCTTATTGATAACAACTTTTCCTTTAACTGCCTAACTTCTTTTTCACTTTTTAATTCCCTTAATTTTTCAATGTAAATTTCTAAACCGTCCTTAAACTTCCATTTCCCATCTTTTACATCTTTGTAAATTTCATCTTTATAGCCCAGATAATTAGCAAGAGCCCTTCTACAAATGAATGATATTTCTTCTTTTGGTGTGTAGAAAGTACCTTTTGAGCCACGCTCGTATTCTGGAAGCATATTTTCAAATACTGTCCCTAACAATGCTGGATCTATGCTAACATCTATTTCCAGAGGAGAAAGTTCATCCACTGTAAAGTTATATTTGTTAAAAGTCTCTTTAGCCTTTAAGAAAATATCGTTCATTTTTGGATACAACAAATTCTCCATATTTTCATCCAAATATTCTTCCTTTTCAAATAAAGAACCATTTAGAAATGGTATTCCTGGGGTGTTTCCTTTATTTAGGCTTTCATAAAATAATCTGTTGAGCTCTTTGTAATCTTTAATTTTATCAATGTAATTTTTATCCTTGTTTAGCCATCCTTTCCTTTGTAAAAAGTATAAAAACATTAATCTGCCTAAAAACCTTTGTGCATATGAATTGCTTTTATCTCCTAAATATTCTCTAACTGCTTTTTCTGTATTTTGATATAAATTGCGATAATCTTCAAAAAATTCCTCTCTAACTTTTTCATATGGGAAGAAAATAGTGTCATAATTATTTTTTAGATCTTTATCATTTCCAGGATAAGAAATAGAAATTAAAACTTCAACATCAGTTCTATATAGTCTCTCAGAAAGCCATAAAACCTTAGCTTCACCTCCTATACCCTTTCCAGGAACAATCACTGCATAGCTCTCATAACCATTAGTGAAAATTAACAGAGGTCTTATTAATCTTTTTTCTTTCCAAGACCTAGCTATTTTAGTGCATAAATTTCTGTTTAAATTGCTACCATCCTCAAATTCAATCAATGCAATTTCAACTTCTTCACTATTATATAATCTAATGGCCCTTTTTGGATCAGTATTTGAAGGTATTATTTTATCCCGTTTGAGAATACTTATATCAAATTCCTCTATTTTTATTTTATATCCTAATAGATTTAATGCTTTAATCCAAAAATCTGAATTAAAAGGAGCCCCCATTTCTAATAAAGTGTTTCTTAAATCTTTCATACTAAATTCATAAATTAATTTACTATACTTAAATATTTTCCTCATATTATTTTAAAAAATCACATCTTTTTATGAGTTTTCCGTTTTCAATTATGAATAGATTGTTCTTGAATTTTTGCCAGAGATCCTCGTCAATTTTAAAAAGATCGCTTTTCCTTAAATTTTCAATGTTCACATCCCTTTCCCCTTTCGGTAAGAATTCCTTTATTGATCCCTGCAAGCCCGGATCCGGAACAGTGAAGATCCATACCCTTTCAAAATAATCCCCAGCTTTTTTGTAATCAACAGCCTTTCCATTATTCTTATAAAGTTCAATATTTCCATCATCGTATACCTTTGCAGGCATGCAGATAATTCTAAACAATTTTTTTGCAAGACTTCTGTATGTAACAAAAATTGTTCTTTTGTTGTTTATTAAATGTTCAACAATCTTTCCAGGATTCTTTATATCACCATACTCTGCCTCAATGCTATATTCCTTATTGAAAAGGTAAATTTTTCCATCGGGTCCATTCTTCCACGATCCATTTTCCCTAAAAAATTTTACATTCATTGCTTTGAAGAAAATTTCAATCCTGTCAATCAAATATTTGTGATAAGCACTTTCCCAAGAAACCTTTGAAACAAAATTCATTGAATCGTACCCTTTCTTTGTTATTGAATAAACATTTCCATCATAATCAACAAAGCCATTTTTCAAAAGAATTTTCAATGATCTTTCAAGATCCTCGAATTTTCCATGAGAAAATTGCATATATTCCCTTAAAATGTTTTCGAAGGTTGCATCAATTTCTCTTTCATTCAATGAATTTATTATGAAAAGAACATTATCATAATTGAAATCAACAGGCGATCCATAAAGAATATAGGATCTTTCAATTATTTCATCAAAATTTTCATTATTTTTAAATTCCGTTCTTGTTAAAAAAATTGAATCATTAAAAAGACAAAGAGCATTATGCTCGGGTAATATTGTTAAAGTGTTAATTATTTTCTCTTTATTTCTATAAGAAATTCTTTCAGCTATGATCTTTGAATCATCTGGTGAAATTCTGAAGGAAACAATATTTTTTATGTTCCCAAGAACGGAATTCAATAGATCATTCCCAAGCTGTTTAAGGTACTGTGTTGCAATAATTATGTTCATGTTGAATTTCCTGGATTCGCTGAACAAGGATGGTAAAAAGTATGGTGAAAAATCCTTAATTTCATCTATTATTAAATTCACCTTCTCCCTTTTTCCAAATATGATTGAATTCCATATCATCAATAAAAGAGCACTTCCCAGCATTCTTGATAAAGCCTCACCAAGCTCTGGTTTTGCTAGATATATCAAAATTTTCCTATTTTCATTGTTAAAGAAAGAAAATGTTTTCTCCTTGCTTGATATAAAATTCTTAATGTATGGATTCTCAATTACTGGTAAAATTTTGTTCACAGTGCTCTGGATGTATTCATCATAGTTTGTTTTGTAAAGCATTGAAAAGAATTTCCTCAATCTTTGATCCTTAACAAGTGAATTCCTTAATTTATAATCAAGTAAAAAATCAAGAATATCATCAAGTGTTGCATTCTCAATTTCCTTCATAACAATTTTTGTCACAATTGAAAAAATAAGATCAAGCCTTGGCCCCCATGTTCCCTTTGAATAATCCGGATCCCTGGAGAAAAGCATTTTCATTGATTCTCCAAGCGCAATAATTTTCATTTCTTTATCATTATTACCATAATCAAGCAGGTTCATTTTTATTGCATAATATTCCTCGTGAATTTTTCTAAAAAGTGGAGAAATGTAAACTGAATCTTTATCAACCATGATTTTTATTAAATCACCGAGCGGATCGAGAACAATTATTTTTCCATTCAATCTTCTGGATATATTTTCAAGCATTGTTGTCTTTCCCATTCCCGTTGATCCTATGACCAAGGTATGACCTGAAATATTCTCTGGTATTTTTGAAAAATTAAAAAAATTGTAAATTTTTTCTAAATACGTAGAAACAGCTCCAGTATATAGAATGGAATTTTAAGAAAAAGGATCAGTTTTCTCATAAAAACCTCTCCATTTTATATGTTAATGGAACATGGACAAACTGTACAATTTCATCCCTTGTCATGAAAATTTTTTTACCATGATCCGAGAATGATTGTTTTGTTAGATCATCAATCCAGGATAATGATAGATCAACATCACTTATAAACATCCTCACCCTGAAAATTTCTGAATTCAATTTTTCAAGAATTATTTTTGAAACTGTATCATTCTTTTCCTCGAGGATCCAGTTGTGGTGTATTTTATGCATCATTGAGAAGGGTATTTTGTTTACCCTTTCAGCAACAACATGGAAAAATCCTGCCTGGTTTTCAATGAAACTGTTCATTAGAAATGATAGAGGATCAAACTTCAACTTTAAAGGATATATTGATGGTCTTGTGAAGAACAGTTCCTTTCCAGT
>JAVRLH010000064.1:0-6157 GCA_031961605.1 Thermoplasmatota archaeon | reverse complement strand
T
The DNA here is from genome assembly GCA_031961605.1 of Thermoplasmatota archaeon. Lineage (GTDB taxonomy): Archaea > Thermoplasmatota > Thermoplasmata > Thermoplasmatales > ARK-15 > JAVRLH01. The sequence goes on along the minus strand of JAVRLH010000064.1, from coordinate 6,156 downwards.
CGGAGGTGTGTTTTGTAAACATGTTTTATCACCTCACACCTCCATTTATACGTGATTTAAATATTTTACTCATGGATAAAATAGTTAGTTAACACACTACATAACCATATGTATTTGCACAATACACATCCATTTTCAAGACCTGAAAAGTTTTTGCAATTTTCACATTCATCTATTGTTACCTGTGGATCCCTGTTCGTTACCTTGAAGAAAAGCTGGAGAATTGGGCATGTGACTTTTCCCTGTATCAATTCCCTTTCCTTTGCAACAACAATATTTCCATAAACCTTTATTAGTTAGGCAATAGATAAAGTTTTTATTTAACAATTGCCGAATATAAAATTTCTAATAATGAAAAATATTGGAAGTTACAATGATTGAAACCATAGATCTGAAAAAAATTTATGACGGAAAAATTGAGGCATTGAGGGGAATAAATTTAAAGCTGGAAAAAAGGTTCAGTGCAATAATAGGAAAGAATGGAGCAGGAAAAACAACATTTGTTAGAATACTATCAACACAGCTTGAACCAACATCAGGAAGAGCATACATAAATGGTCTTGATGTTGTAAAGGATGCAAAGAAAATTAGAAAGATGATTGTGAGCATACCCCAGGAGGCATCACCCATAGGCATTTTAACACCACTTGAACTTGTTAAAATGTACCTCATTGCAAGGGGTATGTCTTTCCATGATTCTGGATTGGATGCAAAGAAAGCCTTAGAAGAAGTGGGACTTGAGGAATTTGCAAATGTTCCAACAGATATGCTATCAGGTGGAATGAAAAGGAAGGTATTTGTTGCCATGGGACTTGCTTCAAACTCCGAACTTATTTTCCTTGATGAACCAACAACGGGTCTTGATCCAATATCAAGGTTTGAAGTGTGGTCTGCAATAAGGAAGCTCGATGGTAGAATTGTTCTTACAACACACTATATGGAAGAGGCTGAGAACCTTGCAGAAGATATCGTCATGATTGATTCAGGAAAAGTGCTCGAAAAGGGAAATGTGAAGGAATTACTGGAAAAATTCAGGGGAAAGGTAAGGATTGAAAGTTACAAACCCCTGGATGAATCCTATAAAATTGGGGATCTTTACATTAAATATGTTGATGAAAAGTATGCATCTGAATATCTATCTGAGGGTTTTGCAATAAGGAAAGTTACACTGGACGATCTTTTCATTGTGCATGGTGTTGAATATGAATCTTAGATTCATTTTTGCCATGGGCTGGTATTACGGGTTCAAAACAATTACAAGGGCTTATTCCTACGTTATTGCTTCCCTGATCATGCCATTCACTCTTCTTTTCCTCATATTTATTATATCTCAGGGCAAACTTGTGGAATATGCCATACTGGGTGGGTTCATTTCAATCATTGCATTCAACGGACTCGGAAGTGCAGGTGATGCTGCATTCTTCAGACTGCAGTTGAAAATACAGGATCTTTTCGTTGCATCAAAAATAGGACCTTTCGATTATATGCTCGGTTTAATGCTCAGCTTCTTTGCGTTTTCAATACCAGGCCTTGCTATATACGTTATACTCGGCATTCTTTATCACCTATTCACATTTCTCAATGCATTGATTCTTTTAATTTTGCTAATAATGTTAACACTTTCAACAGCAGGCATATCCTTCATAATAGCAAGCAAGATCGGTCACATAAGAAACGTCTGGGGAATTGTTTCAATTCTTTCAACAGTAATGACTGTTCTTCCACCTACTTTTTATCCATACACAATGATTCCAGTGCCCTTTCTTTATCTACTTTCCATTTCACCAGCAACACCTGTTGCTGTAATAGCCCAGGGTGTTTTCAACCTTTCACCATTCCGACCAGAAATGGTTTTCATAATGATAATTGAAACAGTTGTTTTCATTTCTCTGGCAATCTATTTCACAAGGTGGAGGGAGAAATAGATTCTGATATGTTCAAAATTTCCTGAAATATTTCTTTCACATCACCTTGAAGCATTAGAAAATTATTTCTACCTCCACCCTTTAGATTTTTTTCTTTCATAAAATTCCTGAAAATTTCAATTTTTTCTGATATATCCTTTGAAATTAAAATTTCAATTATTCCTTTTGAACTGTTTCCAAGAATTACAATATTTTTTTTATTTTCAATTATATCATGAGCAATTTTTTCTTTGGCAGAAAAATCCCCTGGATCATCAAGAGAATAATTTATCTTTATTCCATTCTTTTCAATGAAATTGAATTTAAAATATTTCATTGTGATTTGATAATAATTCTCCTTCAGATCTTCATATTCCTTTTTCAGTTCAACAACTTTATCAAGATTATCTGGATTAAAAGATAAATAAGAATAAATTTTTCTAGCTTTTTTAAAAATTTCATTCTGAAATTTTTCAGCCTTTTCTGCTACAACAAACTTTATTTCGGTGAATTTACCATTTTTTATCCTTGTAACAATTATTTTACCTATTTCACCCGTTTCTTTTACATGTATGCCTGCACATGCAGAACGATCAAATTTCTCAATTTCAACAATTCTAACATTTTCATCTCTTACTCTTTCTCTTTTCATTCTTGTTTCAGTAACATTTTCAATTTTTTCATAATAAACTTTCACTGGAACGTTCATATCAACTATTGAATTTGCCAGATCCTCACCTTGGGAAATTCCTTCCATATTAACTTCACCAGAAACAAAAAGTGTTGATTCTTCATCAAGAACCATTTTTTCAAATTTAACATTTGAAATTTTCTCGATTGATTTGTAAAGAATATGCTCACCTGTATGTGCTTTCATAAAGTAATATCTTCTATCCCAATCTATTTTTATCTTAACTTTTTCACCAACAGAAAAATTGTTTTCTTCGACTTTATGCCATATTTTACCATTCTCTTTTTTTGTTTCAATCACCTTTGTTTTGAATTTATCATTCTCCATGGTACCTGTATCGAAGGGCTGTCCACCACCGCCTGGATAAAAAATTGTATCATCAAGAAGAATTTCATTATCTCTAATTTCAACAATAATTGCATTTGTTTCCTTTAAATATGGATCCTGGTAGTAAAGCATAAGGAAAAAATATAATTGGGAATAAAAACTTTTATTTTTTCTGCATCTTTGATGGCCACCAGTTCCATTTTTTCATTATTAGCATTACAGATGGTATGAAGAACATCCAGGAAATGAAAGTATCAACAAAAACACCGAATGCAAGGCCAACTCCAACCTCCTGAATTATTCCAATTTCACTTAGATACAAAGCCATGAATGTGGACATCAAAATCATTCCAAGAACCATTATAACACCGCCATTCTCCTTCATTGCTGTTTCAACGCCTTCCTCATCATTTTTTCCATTAATTACCTCTTCCCTTACCCTTGTTATCATGAATATATCGTAGTCAAGTCCAACTGCAAGAAGTGTTATGAAAACAAAGAGGGGCATATAAATGAGAATTGGCATATGGTAATAATAGAAGAATATTCCATAGGATATAACCAAAGAAATAAGAACTGATCCAAGTACCATAAGAACCAACCTAAGGGGTGTGAAAACAGAGTTGAACTGTACCATAAGAACAAAGAATGCAGCAATTGCAAGTATGGGAAGAATTGTCATAAATGTATCCTGTGTATATGAATTTGCATCAACAAGACCCTGGGCAAGACCACCTATGTACCATTCAGTAACATTTTTGTTCATTAAATTACCTAAAGAATTTCCAAGGTACCTTACAAAGTCCATGGCCTTGTTCGACCATGAAAGGAATGAAAGCTGAAATGAAATTAGAACTGTTCTGTTATCTTTACCTATGAATGAATTAATTTTGCTCAGGTATATTGAATTTGTTGCATTGGAATAATTAAGATTCAAGGGTGAAACGTATGTTCCGAAAGGATGTGTTGGTCCATAAACAAAAGATATGTTACCTGTGGAAAGTAAATAATTTTCCACATCTGTTATAAAAGAAATTTCAGTTGAATTGTATGTTCCGTTCTGTAAAACCGGACTTTTCATTTTGAATATTAAATAGTTCTGGAATACAACATCACCTTTGAATGTTTTGTTCATTACCTCAACCGCCTGGAGACCGCTCTGATGAGGAACAAGCTGAAATACATCCATTCCAGATGGCGTAACATCATAAACATAAATGCTTATAATTGTTAAAACAACAAAGATTGAAAGTAATGCATACCTGTGTTTTTTATTCACATTGGAAATTTTTTTCATGGCATGCTCTGTTATATCTCTATAATTTATTTTTGATGGCCAGAATGCCTTATTTTTCAATATGTTTAGTATTGAAAGAAGAAGTGTTAGGGCTAGTAAAAGTGTTATTGATATTGATATGGCATTTGTTAGGCCCGCATCACTGAAGAGTGGCACATTGGATAACCATAGTACAATGTAAGAAATTATTACAGTTAAACCGCTTGTGAAAATAGCATGACCTGCCCATTCTCCTGTTTTCACAATCGGCTCATTTGAATTGTTCCTCAACTCTCTTCTGAACCTTGCTGTTAAATAGACTGAATAATCTGTTGTTAGACCAAGAAGTAAAATCAAAAGAAGTGTTGGAGTTATGAAAGAAACGGATGTATGAAGTACATACTTATACAACAAAGCGTTCAAGCCGAGAGAAATATCCGCAGAAATTCCAAAGATTAGGAGAGGTAATAGACCTGCAACAGGTGATCTGAAGAAAATTAAACTTATGATAACTGCAACAATTATACCAACAATTAAAGCCCTGAAAAGCCCCGTATTTGTTTGATTTGTAAGCTGTTCTTCAATTGCTCTCTCCCCCGCTAGAAGATACGATGCATTTTGTATATTTTTAACATATTTGGTTGCCATGTTTCCTATTATATTCATTGTGTATGCATCGTTTGTACTGTTTATGTTTATAAGAATTAATGAAACATTTCCAGTATAACTCACAAAGCTGTGGTACGTGAATGCTCCAGGAATAAAGGGATAAGTTTCAAATGTACCGTTCATTAAAGTCTCGTTCACAGATTCATTCAAATTATTTGAATGGTATATTTCAGATAGATATGTGGATATTGTTTTTTCATTTATGGAAACAAGAGGATTACCATAAAAAGTTTTAATTAGAGCATTTGAAGTTTCATTTACACTGTTTTCAAAATTATTGTTGTAATATGAATTATTTACAAAATCATTTATTTTAATAAATAATATATTATTCATAAAATTTCTAACTGTTTCATTGCTCATGAATTTTTGAGAAACTGCATTTAATGTTAGATTAAGAATTAAGCTATTATTCTTGTTGAAAATATAATAAAAGAAACTGTTGTTGAAAAATGAAAATATAAACGATCTCTCAGTGTTGTTAAGCATCTGATCAGCATATTCAACAGCTAATTCTTTCTGCGGTGTTGAATTTAAAACACTCAAAATGAAACTTTTTGTACCAAAAGGAAGGATCTCAACAAGTGTTTGGTTTTCAGAGTACTGTTTTGAAAGATAATCAATTGAAAAATTTTTTATCAGTGTGGTATTTTTATAAGAAGTATTGTTAAAATATTCCCCAAGCAATTTCCAGAAATTCACCATGGAGTTGTTATAAAATTCCTGTGAGAATGATGAATTGTACAATGCCATGTTTATGCTGTATTCTTCAACTTTCAAATAATCTGATGGATCTGTCATGCTATAGTTGAAATATGATGTGAAACTGTTCAAATATGGAACTAGAAGATTTTCAAGCTGTGTAAGATTATTCTTTATAAATTGTAAGGTATAATTGTATGCAATGTATTCTGATACCTGAACACTGAAACCTTTATTTACAAGATTGATGAACGTATATGTGTAGTAATCCGGTATTCCAAACATTATGGAAAGGGAGGAATTTGTATTGTTGTAAATTTCCTGGTAGCTGATCTTGGTTATATTGTAAATTAAAACAATATTCTTCATGTAAAGAGCGCTCATCAATCCCGCCTTGTAAAGTGCATTGACAGTGAAATTTGTCTCATTGTTGACTTTTATTGTATAATTCAGAAGATCCTTCGCATTCTTTGAAGAATCAGTTAGAATTTTGTTTTCAACTGTGAATATGGAGGTTACATTAACTCCGTAACTTTTCAGTGTGGCATTGTTTAAAATTGCATTCTGAAGATCAATAATATTTCTTA
>JAVRLH010000063.1:0-6190 GCA_031961605.1 Thermoplasmatota archaeon | reverse complement strand
TACCATGGTCATTCATGCTTTGAGATAGGGGATTCAATGAAATTTGTTTTTGATCCACATGATGGATCAAGCATTGGGTTACCAAAACCTGATGTCAGTGCTGATGTTGTTTTTGTAACGCATGAACATTTCGATCACAACGCAGTACATGTTGTCAAAGGTTTACCAAAAGTAATAAAGAAACCTGGATCGGGTGATATTGGCAAGATACACTACGATGCAATCATTGATTTCCATGATTCAAAGGGTGGAAAGGAGAGAGGTGAAGTTAAGATATACAGGGTAAAGATTGAAAATGTTTCATTCACGCATGTTGGAGATCTTGGAAGGGTACCTGATGAAACAGCAATAAATTTCATGAAAAATACGGATTTCCTTTTCATTCCTGTTGGATCTGTTTACACAATAAATGCAACACAGGCAAAGGAAATAGTGGATAAAGTGAATCCTAGAATTGTTGTACCCATGCATTTTGGTGTTAAGGGATCAAAGCTTGGACTTGAACCTGTTGAGAACTTCACATCACTCTTCCCGCAAAACATTGTGAAGCATGTTGGAAAGCATGTTGAATTCAAACAGGATAATTTACCGAAAGGCATGGAGGTATGGGTCTTTAACATTTGAAATAGTTTTTTAAACCATAATGCATTCCCGTATCATGGCTTATCAGAACCTAAAAGTATGGTTTGATGGAGAGATCCTTGACTATGAAAAAGTCAAGGTACCTGTTTTAACACATTCTTTGCAATATGGATCAGGAATATTTGAAGGCATAAGGGCATACAACACGGACAAGGGTCCAGCTGTTTTCAGGTTGAAGGAACACATTGAAAGGTTTCTGAGTTCTGCAAAGATATACCATATGGATCTAAAATACAAAAGTGAAGATATTGAGAATGCTGTTGTTGAAGTTGTAAAGGAAAACAATTTAAAGGAATGTTACATAAGACCATTTGCCTTTTACAACGATGATGAGATAGGTCTTTCACCCTTTGGAAAAAAGGTGAGTGTTTTCATTGCAGCTGTACCGTTTGGGAAATATCTTGCCATGGATGGAGGAACAAAATGCAAAATTTCAACCTGGAAAAGAATAAGTTCAGAAACACTGCCAATACAGGCAAAGGCGAGCGGAAACTATTTAAATTCAATAATAGCAAACCTTGAGGCAAAGTATGCAGGATACGATGAGGCAATTTTGCTTGGGCAGAACGGTTATGTTGCTGAAGGAGCGGGAGAGAACATATTCCTTGTGAAAAATAACACAATAATAACACCAGGGCCACAGGCAGACATTCTCATGGGTGTAACAAGGGATACAGTTATGCAGATCGCAAATTATCTTGGATATAATGTTATTGAAAGAAACGTTCATAAGGAAGAGCTTTACACAGCAGATGAGGTGTTCTTTTCAGGAACAGCAGCTGAAATAACACCCATAGTTGACATAGATGGAATAAAGATAGGTGAAGGTAACGTTGGTAATGTTACAAAAAAAATAAGGGAAACATACTACTACATTGCTCATGGAAAGGTAAAGGAGTTTGAACATTTCCTCACATATGTGAATGAAAAACTGTGAACTACCTCACCTGACGGATGATGCTTCTTCATGGAGAAAGCTTTTTCCCAAAAACAAAAGTGCAGTTTTTTATTTATGATCGTTTTATGTTCCACATTTTGAAGGCAGGTTAAGATTTATGTTCTACAAGCTTGAAATGTTCCAAGCATACATCCGCCAGCACTCTAAGGCTTGCAAACAAGATAACTTTAACAAATATATATAATTATCAACTTTCATTCACTACCTTTCGGAAGAGGATTTCCCTCCGAAAAAGTTAATTATCAATTTTCTTTTTTCAAAATATGGACGAGATTTCATTAAAAATATTGAAGGCATTGAGTGAAATGAAAGATCCTGCAGGATGCGGTGAAATTGGAAAGAAAGCGGATCTTCAGGTTCCAAAGGTCATGGGAAAGCTTAGATCCCTTTCCAAAGAAGGACTTGTTGAAAGCCCTGTTAAGGGAAAATATGTGATAACGGAAAAGGGCAGGAATGCATTGAAATAGCCACCGTAGCTCAGTCGGTTGGAGCGCGTGCTTGGTAAGCACGAGGTCCCGGGTTCAATTCCCGGCGGTGGCTCTATGATCACATTGACAACAGATTTTTCAGATAGAGAGCATTATGCAGGTGTTGTTAAGGGTGTTATTAAATCGTTCGGAAACATAGATGTTGTTGATATAACAAACAATGTGGATAGTTTTGATATTCTTCATGGTGCATACATTTTATTGAACATCATTGACTATTTTCCCAATGGTACGGTTCATTTAATGGTTATAGATCCGGGTGTTGGCACAGATAGGATTGGTGTTGTTGCAAAAATAAACAATTCATACTTTGTTGGTCCGAACAACGGTCTTTTAACTTTTGTTAAGGAAAGGGTCGGGGAAATTTATAAAATTAACATGGAGGGAAATGTCAGTAAAACATTCCATGGAAGGGATGTTTTTGCACCTGTTGCAGCAAAAATTTCCCTTGGTATCTGGCCAGAAAATCTTGAAAAAATAGGTCTTGATAGTATTGTTTCACTAAACATACAAAAATATGTTGTGGAAAAGGATTACATGGAGGGAACAATAATTCATATAGATAGATTCGGTAACATAATTACAAACATACCTGGTGAAAAGGTTTCATTGAAAAATCATGAAAATTTGAAAATAGTTTATGGAAAAGAATATGATGCTGAGTTTGTAAGAACATACGGTGAGGAGAAAAATAATGGTATTATCGCTCTAATAAACAGTGAGAATTTTCTGGAAATAGCAGTGAATGGATCATCAGCTCAAAATGTTTTTAAGGCAAAAAAAATGGAAAGGGTAAAGTTTTATATTCCTGGATCAATAACAAAAACTGATGATCATTACTAGGGAATTGAAATTAACAAGCTCAGGAGAATTGGATGTGATCAACATAACGGAAAAAATAGATGATATTGTTAGAGAGAGTAATGTGAGGAATGGTGCCTGTTTCATTTTCACAAGGAGTTCCACATCTGCTGTGACAGTAATGGAGTTTGAACCTGGTCTGGTGGAAGATGTTAAGGCAATGCTTAACAGAATAATACCCAAAGATTACCATTATGAGCATGAGAAAAAGTGGCATGATGGTAATGGACATTCCCATGTAAGGGCTTCATTTCTGAAACCTGACATTTATATTCCAATAGTTAATGGATCCCTTGCACTTGGAACCTGGCAGCAGATTGTATTTATTGAACTTGACATAAGAGCCAGGGAAAGATCAATAATAGTGCAGATTATGGCGTGATAAAATGTATATATCCTTTGAGTTATCTGTCCTTTTTTCCGCCATTCCCTCATTCATTTTACTCTATCTATTCTGGGAAAGGTTTGAGGATCTTTTCAATGAAAAGACATTTATTATTTACATAGTCACTGGTTTTATTGTTGGCGCTTTCGCATCAGTATTTTTCCTCATACTTGATTATTCCTCCTACAATTATCTTGATCTTTCAATCATATTTGTAACAATATTTGCATTTTTCACGGAACTAATGAAGTTTATAATTTTCAATAGAAAAAAATTGAGGGGAAATTATGAATTAACATTCTATTCCTATGGTTTCGGACTGGGTTTCGGTGCAGTATTTTCCTTATCACTTCTCTATTATTACCTTAATTATAATTCAGTTCAAATCTTAGATTACCTTTACATTCTCATCTTTTCGTTTATTGTGGTAATAATGCACTCATCCACATCCTCCATGATAGGTTATGGTATATTCAAAAGGGAGGGTTTGCTTTTAAGGGCAATTTTATTGCAGATTGCATTCAATTTAACTCTTCTTCCATACATATGGGGTTTTTCACCATTCTTCTGGATATCTGGTATTGTGATATCAATACCATTGTTCCTTTACATTGATAAAATTCAAATAAATACATTACCATCAAATTTAAAAAGGATGTTCAAATGAAAATAGTGGCATATTTATTTGTTGCGTTCGCCTTTTCAATCCTTATATTTGCATCAATACCACAAATGAATGAATTTTTTAATAATCCACCATCGATCCTATCCTATCCAGCTCCATCAGGTATGAACGGTTATTTCATAAGGGATATAAATGTCACAATTACAGCACCGTCAACACTTTATTTGAACGTTACTGTTCCAACAAACAACTCATTCCAGAATGTTCAGCTGAAAGTTTTATCAAAAAATGAATATAAAATAATGAATGGATACAACAGAACCTGGTTAACGTTCACAATTCATTCAAATGAAAATATAATACTTAATTATTCTTTCAATACCCATGCATACGTTTTTCCCGTAAATGAATACAATAGCCTGAATGTTTCAAGTATACCAGAATATTTAAAAAAACAGTACGATCATCCTGAATATCTTCTCAACGAGGAAGTAATTGATCCATCATATTTCACAAACATTTCAGAGAATATTGTTAAAAAAGCAAATGCTACAAATGTCTTTGAAATGGAACTTGCTCTTTACAATTACATTGTTACAAACTTTCAATATAAACTTTCCTATTCATCCCTTGAAACACCAAGGACAGCTGTTGAAACATGGGAAAATAGAAGTGGTGACTGTGCTGAACTATCATTCCTTTACGCATCCATGTCAAGGGCAATTGGTATTCCGGCATGGTTGGATTTTGGATGGCTTTACACGCAGGGATCATGGTATGAGCATGCATGGATAGAGACTGTTGTACCAACAACACATGGCCTTGTTTTCGGTGATATTGATTTAACCGTTGAAGTTGGATCTGGCCAGGATCTTGGCACAGGTTTCATGATCAGGGATCCATACAGGATAACGGAATGGATTGATGATGGGAACAGTTCACATCTAACTAACTATTACACATTTTTTTCATGGTACAGAGAGGGTCCTGTATACGTTGCCTCAAATATCGTCTCTGGTAAAGTTAATTATACGGGTATGATGCTTTACAATTTACCTAGCCAAGCAATAAATCCTCTCTATTCAAAAATTGCACTAATTGCTTTAGTTGCAATATTTTTCTATATAGTTGTAAGAAAACCTTCTATTCAATGATCCTTTTCTGAACTATTACACCTTCAACAGCATCAACCATTACCTTCCCCTTGTTACCTGATACAATCCAGTATGGCCAGTAATAAATACCCAAAAATGAAACATTTATTGTTCCATCCTTGGGTTTTGTTCTTCTCTTTTCTATAATTGTCACATTTTCTTTATCTGTTACTATCTCCTCTTCCCTTGTATATTTTCCAAAAAGTTCATTCTTTACAATTTCCTCAGCCTCTTTTTTCCCTATCCTTTCATTCTGAACATTGTATTCAGCGTTTAATTCCTGGACAATGTTCAAACCCGTTGTTATGTATTTGATCCCCCCTGTCTGTGCATTGAATCCCAGCCTGCCAAAAACCCTTTTTGGAACAGGCACACCTTCGATGAAAAGATCAAGCTTGTACTCGTAAATGTAATAGGGAACAAGTATCAGTTCACTCTGAAACCCCTGAATTTCTTTTTTTGAAATTTCAATTGCCTGTTCCCTCCATATGGCAGGTGAAATTATCCTTTTTGAAAGACCTTTTTCCTCAAGGAATATGGGTATTGCTTCATTGTCAAATTCAGTCTTTTCCAGCTCTTCCTCAACCTCTATGTCCATCTCAAGTATTTCCTTTAATTTTTCCTGATCTTTATTAAGTAAGGTTAAAATGTATTCACCAATGTCCCTCTCAACATCATCCCTTGTCTCCAGGTAAATGCCGAGACTTTTTGCAATGTTAATTGCATCTTCCGTGTAACCTTCAAGACTTATTATGTTCTTTTTTCCCCTGTATTCCTCAAGATCCCTTTTGAACTCAAGAACCTTTTCACCGTTTACCTTTTCATCAAAAATACCAACAATTATCAATTCACCAGGCCTTGTGAAAAAAAGATACTTCTTTGGCTCAAAATTTTCAAGCCTGTAACCGTAAAGTTTCATAGACCAGATCACTATATCCCTTAATGTTATCATGAACAAATTATACAAATTATTGTGCATTATTTAAATATTTTTAATGTTATTTTGCTGATTAAAATTCTCATATTTTTTTCTATTTATTGCATCATTTATTTTCACATATGCAAGAATTAAAAGTA
>JAVRLH010000062.1:0-6286 GCA_031961605.1 Thermoplasmatota archaeon | reverse complement strand
CTTTTGGAAGGATTTTCCTGAAAAGAGCTAAAATATTGTATATTGTATCTTGCCATGTTCCTGGGTTATGTTTTGGGTGGATTTTTCCAGGATTTTATGTATGCAAAACATGAGAAGAAAAATTTATAAAGTAAAAATAATAGTGATCTGAGAAGATGGAAGAAAAGGTTGATGAATGGATTAAAAAGCAGAGTTTCAATTCGACTGCTGATATAAAGGTTCCAGAGAAATTAATAGATCAGGTTATAGGTCAGGATGAAGCTGTGCAGGTGATAAAAAAGGCAGCTGCACAGAAAAGGCATGTTATACTTGTTGGTGATCCTGGTACTGGTAAATCCATGCTTGCACAATCAATGACAGAATTTTTGCCAAAAGAAGAACTTGAGGATATTCTTGTTTTTCCCAACGAGGAGGATGTAAACAGGCCAAAAATAAAGGTTTTACCTGCTGGTAAGGGTAAAGAACTTGTAAAACAGATGCAGGAGAGGGCAAAAGCTGAAAAAATGGAAAGACAGAGGTTCATGCAGTTTCTTCTTTTTAGTCTTATTCTTCTTGGTATTGTTGCATACATTGTAACAAGGGACTTTACAATCCTTTTCACAGCCATACTTTTGGTTCTTTTTCTCTGGATTTTCCTTGGTATGGCTGTTCAGAGGGTTGAACAAAACCTTGCTCCAAAACTTTTAGTTGGTCATGATCCAAACGATAATCCACCTTTCATTGATGCAACTGGTGCACATACAGGTGCATTGCTCGGTGATGTTAGACATGATCCTTTTCAATCCGGTGGACTTGAAACACCTTCACACCTGAGGGTTGAGGCAGGTGCAATTCACAAGGCCAACAAGGGAGTTCTTTTCATAGATGAAATAAACCTTTTAAGGATAGAAAGCCAGCAGGCATTACTAACTGCAATGCAGGAAAAGAAATTTTCCATAACAGGTCAGAGTGAGAGATCCGCAGGTGCACTTGTTCAGACAGAGCCGGTTCCCTGTGACTTTATACTTGTTGCGGCAGGAAACCTTGATTCCGTTGAGGGCATGCATCCTGCCCTAAGGTCAAGGATAAGGGGATATGGCTATGAGGTTTATATGAACAGTACAATGGATGATACGGATGAAAACAGGAAAAAGCTCATACAGTTTGTTGCACAGGAAGTTAAGAAGGATGGTAAAATACCACATTTTGACAAAATGGCTGTTGCAGAAATAATTAAAGAGGCACAGAAAAGAGCGGGCAGGAAGGATCAGTTAACCTTGAGGTTAAGAGAGCTTGGAGGTCTCATTCGTGTTGCTGGGGATATTGCAAGGTCAGGCAATTCAAATGTTGTAAATTTTGAACATGTAATACTGGCAAAGAGATCCGCAAGGCCTTTAGAGCAACAGGTTGCAGATAGATGGATAGAAATGAGAAAAGAATATAAAACATTCCTTAACACTGGCTATGCTGTTGGTACTGTCAATGGTTTGGCTGTTTACAGTGCACAGAGCGGTATGGCAGAGTTCTCCGGAATTGTCTTACCCATAGTTGCTGAGGTCACACCTGCACAGAGCAGGAACCAGGGAAAGGTTATTGCAACGGGTAAACTGGGTGATATTGCAAAGGAGGCAGTTCAGAATGTTTCGGCTATTGTTAAAAAGTACAGCGGTGAGGACATATCAAACCATGATGTTCACATACAGTTCATAGGAACATACGAGGGTGTTGAGGGTGATTCTGCAAGTATATCAATCGCTACAGCTGTTATTTCAGCTCTGGAAAACATTCCTGTTGATCAAAGTCTTGCAATGACAGGTTCTTTAAGCATAAGGGGACAGGTTTTACCTGTTGGAGGTGTAACAGCAAAGGTTGAAGCAGCAATAGAAGCAGGTTTCAAGAAGGTAATAATTCCAATATCAAACAAGGATGATGTTATACTTGATGAACACCATACTGGGAAGGTTGAAATTATTCCAGCATCAAACATACTTGAGGTTTTAAGGATAGCACTGATGGATTCACCACAGAAACAGAGATTGCTATCTGATCTAGAGAGTGTTCTTTCACCTGCATTAGTTTTGGCTGAGAATAAATGATCATACTTGCAAAATTAAAGATAAATGAGGAGATAAAAAAATTCGTTAGGGAAGGAAAGATAATTCTTGTTAGAAAAAATGATATTCCATCCAAAAAGGTTGTTGAAAGCGCTTATTTAAAAGCAAAAAGATCCTTTGAAAGGGGGACAAACATAAGCAGGGATATGGAAAGTGAAACAATACTTTATGTTTCAGGGAACAGACAGATTTCCAGGGCTTTTGAATCCTACGGGTTGAAGGATGATGGTCTTTATTACATAATTCAGGAAGAAAATGTATTGAAAAATATTGAAAAAGTTGAAGAAAAAGAGGATAAAGAGAAAACACTGGATTTTTTTGAAAGTGTCGCCCTCATGGAAATTAAAAAATGATCATATCTTTTCCATTCTGTTCTTTAATTTTTCAAGTACCTTCGGAAGTGTTGTGTATTCCATGTCCTCCAGCGGTAACCTGTGTGGTTCGAACGGGCCATGCCTTCTCATATAATCAGCAATTTCATTTGCAATTTTCCTTGCATTGTCAAAGGCCGGATCGTTGAACAGATCCACAGGCCCAACAAGTTTCCCGTTTGCAAGCTGGAAGCCAAGGGCTACAACCCTTGGTGGTCCATCAAACCTTGTGCATTTTGCATTATCAAGTCCAACAGGCATAATTGGTCCATTGTGTGAACCTCTCATCCATCCAGAAACAAGATGCGGGAATGCAAAAGGTTCTAAAACTTCACCAAGAGCCGGTAGACCGGATTGTGCTCTAACAATAGCAACAGGATCATCCTTTCCAACATATTCGCCAGCTATCTCAAACAGTTTCTCTGTTGATATTACAGCAACAGCTTCATTCTTCGATATTTTCGGATGTTTTTCAGATGGAAAGACCCTTTTTATCACATACCTGCTTTTTGCTCCAACAAGCGCAAGCAAATCGTAGAGTTCTTCAGGTGATTTCAATAAAACCTTTTTATGTTCTAAAATATCCCATACCTCAAAAACAAAACCATCATGCATGGTTGGATCTATAACAAGACCAGGGGTGTTGAATGGATCGGCAAACATTTTGAATATGGGTAGATTGAAAGCGCCTGGTTCTGTTTTATCCATCATAAATGCAACAATTGGCTCACCTTTCCTTTCTTCAAAGGATAGCTCAGCTATACCAGGACCCATGCCTCTAACGTTACCTGAAAAAGCATCCTTCAGAAGATCCTGCCCTGCACCATAAAGCTTCAGCTCTCTCGCTATTTCTGTTGCCTTAACAAATGTGTCCCATGCAAGTTTGTGTATCTCCTCACTATCGACACCTTTTGTGTGTGTCATTAACAACTGAAGATCGTCCCCAACACCAAAAACCTTAAAATCTATTAACAATCCAGAATTCTTTGCATTCTCCAGCTTACTTTCAGAAATTTCCTTAAGTTTTGGATGAACGGAAGAATGTCCCGGATATCCACCAACATCAGCCTTAATCAAGCTCACAGTTATCTTCATAATAACTCACAAAAGCCATAACAAAAATTATAATAAATAGTTTTTGCAACAAATTTTATTAATTTTCATATCATGGGCTGAATTATGCATCCTTCAAAAAAGATCCTGGGAATAAAGGGTGATTTGCTTAAAGGTAAAAGAATTGTTCTCGGTATTACTGGATCCATTTCAGCAGAGGAGACAGTTAAACTTTCAAGGGAGCTAATAAGGTATGGTGCCCAAGTTATACCAGTTTTGAGCGAGCATGGTATTGAAATGATAACCCCCGAGGCTTTGGAGTTTACAACAGGAAATAAACCAATAACAAAAATAACAGGAAATGCTGAACATGTTACACTTCTGGATGAAACAGATTTGCTTTTGATTGCACCATGTTCGGCAAACACAATAGGTAAAATTGTTAATGGAATAGCTGATACAACGGTTTCACTTTTTGCCCTTACATACCTTGGTACAAAACCAATTATTGTTGCACCCGCAATGAGCCTTTCAATGCTGAACAATCCTGTTGTTAGTGAAAACATTAAAAAACTTGAAGAATTGAGTGTTTTTGTTGTAAATCCAAAAATTGAGGAAGGTAAGGCAAAGCTTGCAGATAATGAAACAATCCTTGCCCATGTTGTAAGGGTTTTGAACAATAGATTCAGAGGAAAAAGCGTTCTTGTTGTAGGTGGATCAACGGAAGAGCCCATAGATGATTTCAGGATTATAACAAACAGATCAAGCGGAAAAACAAGTGTTGAATTGGCCAAAGCATTCTTTTTCTTTGGTGCGGATGTTGATCTTTATTTAGCAAGGAGTGAAGTTTCACCTCCAAACTACATTAATGCTAAAAAATACAGAACTCTTGAGGATTTAATTGAAAAAATTGATGAATTTTTGAATTATGACCTAATAATCGTTCCAGGTGCTTTATCGGATTTTTTTGTTAAAAAATTCAATGGAAAACTGGAGAGCGGAAAATCATACGAAATGAAACTTGAACCACTACCAAAATTTGTAGAGGAATTAAGGAAAAAATACAGAAATGATCTTATTGTTTTCAAGGCCGAATCGGGTAAAGAAAAATTGATAGAGAAGGCAAAAGAATATCTTGAAAAATACAATGCAATAATGGTCATTGCAAATGATATAAAGGATGTTAAATTCCAAGATACAGAAATTTACATTGTTGATAAAAATGGATATGAAAGGGTAGAGGGAAATAAAGAAGAAGTGGCAATAGATATAATCAAACATTATTTAAGGTTGAAGGGTGAAGCAATTTAGTGAAAAAAGTAATGGAAATGGAGGATCTTCACGGGAAATGGATCATTGAAGAGAATAGGAAATATAAATTTTTAAAATTTGATAATTCAACATATTCCATAATAAACAAAAAGGGAATCTTTACTCGTGGTTACTGGGACTTTTTCATTCCATTGATTGATATTTTCAATGATCCTTCTTTGCTTCTCATAGGCTTGGGTGGAGGTACATTGATTTATCAGATAAGGGAATTTCTTCAAAAAAATGTTGACATTGAAGCGGTGGAAATAAGCAATACATGTATTGAAATTTCAAGGATATTTTATCCAAAATTGAAGAATGAAAAGATCTACCATGGAGATGGACTCGATTTTGTAAAAAATTCTAAGAAGAACTATGATATCATAATACTTGATGCCTATATTTATTCAAACATTCCAAAGGATTTTCTATCAAAAGAATTTGTTAACAATGTTTATAAAATTTTAAAAGATAAGGGCATTTTTGCGGTAAATTATGCACTCACATATTCAGGAAGAATGAACTTTAAAGAATTTTTAAATATTCTTAAAGAAAAATTTTCTGTAAGCATTGTTAAAACATATTTTTCCGAATTAAATGTTATAATTATTGGGACAAAAGGCATGAATCTTAGTGAAATTAACCTTGAAAGAAAATATCCATGGATGATAAAATACAGGTATAGAAAATTATAAAATATTTAAATAAAAATTTTTTAACCCATAATTTAAAAAAATTTAATATTTTTAAAGAAATTTAAAAAAATTTTAATAAAAAATTTGTTAAACTCAATTTTTTTTTAAATGTTAATAATAAAACATATTAATTTTTCAGGATAATTCAAAAAATTTTTATAAATTGTTTTATTTCACATATCAGTGGTCAATATGAAAAATGTACTTATTGTTGGCGGCGGTGCAGGCGGATTGATCCTTGCCAATTCTCTTGACACGGACAAATACAACATTACAATTCTTGACAAAAGCATTTATCACTTCTATCAACCATGGTACCTTTATGTTGCATTCAGGGGATCAAAAAGAAAAATCTGGAAGAGAATTGATGAACTTATCAAACCTGGTGTTAATTTTAGAAATGAAGCTGTAACCAATATTGACCTTAATGAAAGGAAAGTTGTTACAAATGCTGGAAATACTTATACTTACGATTATCTAGCAATAGCAACAGGTACTTCACCGGATTCTGATGTTCTACCAGGGCTTGATGAAATCACAAAAATTTATGGAAATTACCATAGCACTTACGACAATGCAAAAAAATTACATTCAAATCTTGAAAAGTTTAATGGCGGAACTTTGGTTCTGGGTCAGGCTTCACCTCTATGTAAATGTCCACCATCAATGCTTGAAGGAATTTTTCTTGCGGAAGAATACATAAACAGAAGGGGATTAAAGGATAAAACAAAATTCATATTTTTCACACCTTTTACAAGGGCGT
>JAVRLH010000061.1:0-6286 GCA_031961605.1 Thermoplasmatota archaeon | reverse complement strand
ATACCCGTTATGGAATTTTTGTGGCCCACATTTGCTCTCTCCATGGCTTACATAATCTCTGGCAATTATGATAAATTCTTGAGTATTTATGATAACATTATTGAAAAAATTAAAGATCAGAACTTTGAATCAATTGAAACAATTGTTTTAAGACCCCTGTATGCCTATCTAAAAAATGGAAACAATGAAATTGAAAAAAGCGCTAAGGAACTAATTGATCTTAATTTCAATTTCCTTTATATAATCTTGAATATCCTTTATTATTTAATTTCAAAGAAAGAAGAATATAAGGAAAATGCAATAAATGTGATGGGAAAATTGGGAATTAATATCTTTTCTCAATATTTGAAATAGATCCTTTAAAATTCCCAATGAATTTTTCTTCATTTTCAGGCTCAAAAACAAACCAAGTCATATTTCCAACATCAATTTCATCAGTTATTTTACATTTAATTTCTCCAGCCTTGAACTCTTTATTTTCTTTCAGTTCTCTCCAAATTTCTTCACTTATTTTAATGCCAAAACCAAATTTAATTGGTTCATCCGACATTTTACAAATAAAATTTATTTTGTATTCTTTTTCATTTACATAGATATTCAATTGAGGCACACCCCCCTATTTCCTATGGAACTATCCTCGGCTTAGTTACTTCTGCCTTCAATCTTTTGTTTCTAATTTCTATTTCAACAGTGTCACCAACCTTAACACTTTTTATTACATATCCCAGTCCAATTCCAACTTTTAACATTGGTGACATTGTTCCGCTTGTTATTTTTCCAACAATTTCATTATTTTTGTAAATAATATAACCATGTCTGGGAATGCCACTTTCCATCATCCTAAAACCTCTGAATATTTCATGATCCTTATTTTTCATTTCTATCAATGCATTCTTTCCTATGAATTCATGTTCATAGTTAACTATCCATCCTATTGATGCTTCAATTGGTGTTCTATCCATGTTAAAGTCCGTACCGCTTAATAGCATACCTTTTTCCATTCTCAATGTGTCCCTGGATCCCAATCCACATGGTTTTAAATTAAAATCTTTTCCTTCTTTAAAAAGCATATTCCATATTGTAGATGCGTATTCATTAGGAAAGATCAATTCAAAGCCATCTTCACCTGTATAACCTGTTCTCGATACAAAGATTTTTCCATAGGGAATAAAATCATCTCCCCTGTTTTCCACACCTTTTAATTTTACAAAATCAAAATGAAAACTTTTCATCTTTGAGTAATCATAATCCGTTAATTTTTCCATTAAATCCTTTGCTTTAGGTCCCTGCACAGCTATGCTTGAATAGAGTAAGGTTCTATCGTTTATATACACATCATACCCTTTAGATTTTTCAATGATCCAGTTGTAAATCTTTTCAGCAGTAGCTGCATTTGGAACGAGAAGAAACTTCTCTTTATTTACTTTATAAACTATTGTATCATCAAGCATTATACCGTTTCCATTTAAATATGCTGAGTACTTTGCTTCATTATTTTCCATTGTAGATACCTTTGTTGGTAAAAGGTAATCAAGGAACTTTTCCGCATCCTTTCCCTTTACAACTATATCACCCATATGCGATACATCAAAAATACCAACATTTTTCCTTACTGTTAAATGTTCATCTATAATACCTGAATATTCCAAAGGCATAATAAAACCTGCAAATTCTATCATTTTTGCTCCAAGCTTAACATGCTCATCATACAAAGGTGTCTTTTTTGGCATTATTGATCACCATGGTTAGATTGTTTTCAAAGATAAAAACTTTCAGCCTCCAGTGGAAATACCCCCGACCCTCTCTATAAACATCCTATGTATCCTTGTATCGTTCGTTAATTCAGGATGAAAGGTAAGTGCAAAAATTTTATTCTTTGCGACAAATATAATATCCTTGTTATAAATGGATAGAATTTCAACATCATTACCCACTCTTTCAATAATTGGTGCCCTTATAAATACAGCTGGAAAGGGTTTGTCAAGACCTTTAATTTGTACATCTACCTGAAATGAAGAATACTGCCTGCCATATGCGTTCCTTTTTACCTTTATATCAATCAATCCAAGTGGAATAACCCTGCTGTCACCCGTATCCTTTGAAACAAGAATCGCACCAGCACATGTTCCCATTACACCAAGTTCTCCATTTAAAGCCTTTTCTCTAACTACTTCAAACATTCCTGTGGATCTCAAAAGTCTCTGTATTGTTGTACTTTCTCCTCCGGGTATTATTAAAGCATTGAGATTGTTAAGATCATCCCTACTCTTTACCTTTCTTATTTCACCATCAATTTTCATTTCGCCATACAGTTTTTTTAGCATATACACATGTTCGCCCACATCACCCTGAATATCAAGAACACCTACGTTTATCATAATTCAATTGAAATAATATCATCAATAAAAATTTAATTTCCAATCTCTGAAAAAATTAATATCCATTCTTCAATTCCTTTTTTTATGCTCAGGGAAATTCTGGAAAGTCTGGATGAAACTGTTGTAATCAATGAAAAGGTAAGTAAAAATATTGAAATAACAAGGTATCTGTTGAAGTATCCTAAGAATCCAGTTTATTTTAAAAATGTTGATGGTTATGAACTTGCAGGGAACATATGGTCCACAAGGGAAAGAATCTCAAATGTTTTAAAAAGCAAGAATTTAGTAAAGGATCTTTCGGAAAGCATAATGAATCCCATGGATTATGATATAGTTGATGAAAACCCATTTATAAAGCATGGAGATTTTTCTTTAAAAGATCTACCAATACCAAAATTTTTTGAAAAGGATGGATCAAATTACATAACATCAGGCATAGTGTTTTCTGAATGGAAAGGTAAGAGAAATGTTTCATTCCACAGGTTCATGGTTCTTGACGAAAAAAAGGCTGCAATAAGACTTGTTCCCAGAGATCTTTATAGAATGTATAATGAGGCACAAAGTGAGGGAAAGGATCTTAAAATAACGCTCGTTGTTGGGACGTTCATAACATTTCTTCTTGCAGCTGCAACATCCGTTGATTATGAAACTGATGAGTCAAGAATTGCATCATCCATAAGGTTTCATACATTGAAAAGTAAAGAAAAAATGGTTAAAATTGAAAAACATTATGTACCATTGGAAAGTGAATATGTTTTCACAGGTGTAATTAGTTCAGAAAAAGTTGAAAAGGAAGGTCCTTTTGTTGACATAACAAAAGCTTATGATGTTAAAAAAGATCAACCGGTTGTATATTTTGAAAACATGTATACATCAAAGGAACCTATTTTCCATACAATATTGCCTGGAGGTTATGAGCATTACAATTTGATGGGTTTACCAAGAGAACCAACAATTTACAATGAAATTTTAAAGGAAGGTGTTGATGTTCTGGATCTTAAACTTACAGAGGGAGGATGTTCTTGGTTGCACTGCATTATAAAAATTAAAAAGAAAAATGAAGAGGATGGAAAAAAAGCTCTTGTTGCCGCATTCAGGGGTCATAAAAGTCTGAAACATGCCGTTGTTGTTGATGAAGATATAAACATTGAGAACATGGAGGAAGTTGAATGGGCCATTGCAACAAGATTTCAGGGTGATAGGGATATGATAATGTTCAAAGAAAGAGGGAGTTCCCTTGATCCAAGCAGTTATAAAGAAGATATTACAACAAAAATTGGTATAGATGCAACAAAGAAAGGAAAAGATAAGGAAAAATATGAAAAGGTTTTCTGAAATCTGGGGAAAAGATTAAATATTGTGATTGATGTAGAAGAGAAACTGTTGGCATGTAACAGGTGGTTCCGATGAATAAAAAAATTGATGAGGATCCAGTAATTAAGTGCCCTGAATGTGGTTCAACACATTTTATAATTGATTATGAACGCGGTGAAATGATCTGTCAAAACTGTGGATTTGTTATGGAAGAATCTTACATTGATCAGGGTCCTGAATGGAGGGCGTTTGATTCCGAACAGGAGGAAAAGAGATCAAGAACAGGTGCCCCATTAACATTTTTAAGCCATGATAAGGGTCTTGCAACAGAAATTTCCTGGTCAAACAAAGATTCTTATGGGAAGGCAATTCCCCACAGGAACAGGGCACAGATATACAGGGTAAGAAAATGGCATCAGAGAATCAGGGTGAGCAATTCAGCTGAAAGGAATCTTTCTGTTGCTCTTCAGGAACTTAACACAATATCCAGTAAAATGGGCCTGCCCAGGGATGTAAGGGAAACAGCCGCTCTTATTTATAGAAGGGCTGTGGAAAAGAATCTGATAAGGGGAAGAAGCATAGAAAGTATTGTTTCAGCCAGCATTTATGCTGCCTGCAGACAGCTTGATATGCCAAGAACACTTGATGAGGTTGCAAAGTCCGCGGAACTAAGTAAGAAAAAAATTGGTAGGTCATACAGACACTTAACAAAGGAACTGAAGCTTAACCTGAAACCAACATTTCCCACATCATACATAAATCAATTCTGTTCAAAATTAAACCTTGATAAAAGTGTTCAGTTGGAAGCGGAGGGAATAATAAGGAAGGCAACTGAGCTTGGTATAATATCTGGAAAGGGGCCAACAGGCGTCGCAGCTGCAGCTATTTACATTGCATCCACAAAACTTAATCAGTCAAGAACACAAAGGGAGATTGCAACCGTTGCTGGTGTTACTGAAGTAACAATAAGAAACAGGTATAAGGAAATTTCAAAACTTCTTGGTATGGATATTGATGAGGAAAAATAGACAAAATATATATTACATGGATCAATTCATTTTTTTATGAAGGTATACGTTGTTGATAACGGTGGACAGTGGACACACAGGGAATGGCGTGTTTTGAAGTATCTGGGCGTTGAATCAAAGATTATACCCAACACCATGGATCCTGAATATTTTATAAAAGAAAATGTTGATGGTATTGTTCTTTCAGGTGGATCACCAAGCATATCCTTTGAGGACCATATGCTGGGAAGGCTTGGTGATTATATGGATCTTGATTTACCAATCCTCGGCATATGTGTTGGTGCACAGTTCATAGGTAAATACTTTGGTGGAAAAGTCGGTCCTGCAAACGTACCTGAATATGGAAAGACTGAAATTTTTGTTGTTGAAAAAAATGATATTTTTGAAGGTTTACCTGAAAAATTCATAGCATGGGAATCACACAACGATGAAGTAAAGGAATTACCTGAAGGTTTTATACATCTTGCGTATTCAGAGAACTGTAAACTACAGGCATTTAAGCATAAGAATAAACCAATTTATGGTGTGCAGTTCCATCCCGAGGTGGAAAACACAGAATATGGGTACGATATATTTTCAAATTTTCTAAAAATAATAAAAAAATAGTTTAAAGTTTTGGAAAAAGATTTGAAGCTATTGGTGTTCCCCAGCCAGTCACGTAGTCCCATCCTGCTGATGGATAATAGTATCCATTACTGGGCCCAGAGGTAATATCATGGAAGTATGTTGAATAGGAAGAACTTTCAGCAAGCGTATAAATTGCTGTTTGCACAAGTCCGAGTGATTTACCCTGATACTGTGCCGATATTGCAACTATTCCAGCCCATTCAGGCGCACCTATACTTGTTCCACCGAAAACATACCAGGATCCAGCATAGTATACAGAAACACCAGTGTTTGGATTTGCATCGTATGCCACGTCAGGTACACCCCTCATTGAATTTGTTATAGTTGTGACCCCTAGCTGGTATGTCGGCTCTGAGAAATAACTGCTTGATCCACCACCACTATCTAACCATGATGTTTCTCCATTCCACTGATTGTTTGTGATTGTTAATGTTGTTCCCCCAATTGAAAGTACATCTGGATCTGATGCGGGATAATTCAATTCAAGAAAAAATGTATCAATAAATTATATAATTTTATATTTTTAATTTTTTTCTTATGTTTAAAAATTCTTGCGAATCGAAGATTGAATTTTTAATGATCAAATCCTCAATGTTCTTTTCCTTTGCATTCAGATAAACCTTTGATAAATAGATGAGAAAATCATCCCATGTAAGGTCAGATCTCCCGACATCGTATATAATTTCAGCTCCTATATAGTTCAAAAGCTTTTTTGTCTGGGCTTTTACCCCTATGGAAGCACGATCCCCTTCATTCATAAAAGGTGAAATTATAACGGATATAAAAATTTTACATTGGAAAAAGCTTTGTAGAAAACCTCAATAATAAAAATAAATCCAGAATCATTTAGGACTACTATCCTCCTTATATTGTATGCTATTATTTTCATTGCAATTTCCTTTTCAGATAGTTCAGGAATTCTCGATCTCACAAATGATC
>JAVRLH010000060.1:0-6414 GCA_031961605.1 Thermoplasmatota archaeon | reverse complement strand
ACGAGAACCATTTCACGCATATACTCGCCGTGTCCCGACGAGGGAGCAATACGCTCCAAACCTCTTTTTAATATGTTTATTGACGCATTCAAATCTCTATCCATATTCATTCCACAAACAGGGCATTTGAATACCCTGTCGCTTAACTTTAGTTCATGATTAACATAGCCACAACTTGAACAGGTCTTGCTCGAGTCCTTTGGATCCCCCCTTATTATCTCTCTACCATATAGTTCCCCTTTCCATTCCAATATCTGGAAAAATTCACTCAACGATATGTATTGCAGATACTTATTCACTTTTCTCCTTACCACTTTGCTCCTTTTCTCCGATTCCTTCAACTCTTTCAAATTCAGATCTTCCACAACCACATATTCGTGGCTATTGAATATGTGGTTTATCACCTTGTAGTAGAAATCTATCTTGATGTTCTGAATTTTTTTCAATATTTTGTCTCTCCTTCTCTCTAATCCCTCTATTCTCTTTGATCTCTTTATTCCCCTCTTTTCGTTTATTGCACTTTTCTTATCCATTGTACTCTGCAATCTCTCCTCTTTACGTACCAGTGACTTTATTCTTCCTGTATTCAGTGATATTGCTTCTCCATTGCTCATGGTTATTGTGTTCTTTACACCCACATCTATGCCTACCGCTTCACCATTCTTTTCTTTTTCCTCCTTCTCCCTTTCGTACACAATGTAAGCAAAGAAACCATCCACATCCTCTTTTACCCATACCTGTTTTGCTGTTCTCTTTATTCTATCCCATTCCGCCTTCTTTGTTATCTTGTCCTTGATACTCACCCATCCAATGTTGGGGAGGTAGAGTTTTCGGCCCTCTAACTTAAACCCCTGTGGAAATATCAGTATGCCATCATACCTGCTCTTTTTCTTAAACTTTGGAAATCCTTTCTTTCTCTTTATTCCATCTTTCAAACTCCTATCCAATTTCCTGGCGATCTGTTGAAGCGTCAGACTTGGAGATTTTTTCAAAAACGGATATTCTTCCTTCATTCTTGTTATCTCTTTGCACATATCTGAATAGAATAGAAACTTCTTCTCTTTTTTGTATATATCCCTGTTTTTTTCCAGCAACTTATTCCACACAAACCTAATATTACCTAATGATTGTCTGAGCAACTGCGTTTTTGATCGCCTTGCATATATTTTAACCTTGATTATACTTCTCATTTTCCCTATCCCATTGCATCTTTAAGCTTTATGATCTCACTACTGACATTACCCTCTGTGGATACAAATATGCTTGTGTCCTTGTATGCGAAGACTTAAATCCAAAATCTGGAAAATATTTTTTTAACCATTTTGAAGATATGCCTTGGAAATACTTTACAATGTGGGATGGTGCATATTTTGGCAGTGCTGATACAAATAGATGTATGTAGTCTCCATAACCTCCAAAGCTATTATCTCAATCCCATACTTATACGCTATTTCATAGAATATCTCTTTGATTTTCTCTGCTATTTTCCCTGTTAGAACATGTCTCCTATACTTTGGTATGAAAATAATATGATAGTTGCGCAGATATACTGAAAGTCTGGTTGATTTCAACTGCATTGTTTAATATATATAAAATTTCTTAATAAACATTTCGAATTCATCCCTGCTTTAAAAAGCGAGGCTTTCTCGCCGTGTTTTTGAAAATTTTTTATAAGTGATTTGTTTATACAATTAATGTGAAACGAATGAAAGTAGCAGTAGGAGGAACATTTCATATCATCCATGATGGGCACAAAAGACTTCTTACCGAAGCATTCAACATTGGTGATTTTGTTCTTATAGGCCTCACAAGTGATGATTTCGCAAATTCTACAAGAGATTATAAGGTAAAGCCTTATGATGAAAGGCATCAGAGCCTTTTAAATTTTGTATCAAAGTTTGGGAAGGATTTTGAAATAAGGAAGATCAATGATCATTATGGTCCAACATTAAATGAAGATTTTGACTGTATTGTTGTTTCCTACGAAACAAAAAGGTATGCTGAAGAAATTAACATAAAAAGAAAATTGAAAGGTAAAAAGCAAATGATTATAAAAAATATAGGAAGGGTACTTGGCGAGGATCTTATACCCATAACATCAACAAGAATTGTTAAAGGTAAAATAAATGAGAATGGAAAAAGGTTAACTGAACTTATGGTCAATGTTGGATCGGAAAACAAAGTTAAGTTAAGGGCTGTCAAAAAAGCATTCAGAAAATTTTTTAATTTTCCAATTAAAGTTCAGGGAATAGGTGTTAACACAAAAATAAAGCAGCCTTACAACGAAGATACACTAAATCTTGCTATAAAAAGATCTGATGAAACCTTAGGAAATGCGGATTACAGTGTGGGAATAGAGTCAGGACTAATTTGGTCCAAACCACTTAAAAGATATTTTGATGTTCATTACATTGTTCTTCAGGACAGTCTTGGTTACAAAAACTATTCCACATCCATGGGTTTCCTTTATCCAGAAACTTTTATTGAAGAACTTAACAATAAAAGTGTTGATGAAAGGTTCAAGGAATTGTACAATGAAAAAGATGTGGGAAGGAATAAAGGTTCGATAGGATTTTTCACAGAAGGAAAACTCACAAGGGAAAAGATTATAGAGGAAGCTGTAAAGCTTGCTTTACATCAGAAAGCAAGCAAGTACTATTACCTTTAATTTCATAGGAAAAGGTTAAGGGCATTAACTATTTCCAATTTTGTAAGGAATCCATTTATTGTAGCTCCTGATGCATTTTTGTGTCCTCCACCATTAAAAAATTTTGCAATTTTCTGGACATCCTCTTCCCTTGACCTGAATTCAATTTTTGTTATGAACGAATATCTGGTCATTTTTGTGTATTTTACAACCAGAATATCCCATTCCTCTTCACCAAACATTTCTTCTATTTTATACACAGGAATATCCCTGTGAGGTTCAACAAAGATTATATTTTTTTCTTTAATTTTGAACCTATTGATCTTTTCTGAAAGTTCATTCTTAATAAGATCCATTTCATTTCTGAAAACCTCAACAAGATTGTAATTCTCCTTTAAAATTTCCTCAATTTTTTTTGCATTTTCAGAATAAATGATATTTTCAAAAAATCTTGTATAATCTAAATCTTTGCTGTTCCTTACTGCTGAAATAAGATCCCTGAAATCCCTTTCAAAATTCGTCTCAATTCTATTCTGATCTATATGGTTTGCTACTTCAACCATAGGGTCAGATATTTTAAACAAATTTGCCAAAACCTGTGCTGCACTCTTTTCTAGAGAAACATGTATCTTTACATTGTTATAGTTCTCAATCTCACCCCAGATATGATGATCTATCCAAATTACTTCATAATAGGTTGATGCAACTCTCAAAGAAAGTTTATCTCCCGCTATGTCAAGTATATACAGCTTTGATGGATCCCAGGTGCCAACAATTGTTCTTGCAATAGTATCTTTAATGTATGTTGGTGATGAAAAATAAATTCTTTGAGTTTTTTCAACATATTTGTTTAAAAGGTAACCGGAAAGTATACCATCTGAATCCAAATGAGTTATTAGTGTTGCCATATTTGTCAGTCCAAATATTTCAGAAATGTGATAAAAATTAAAAAGTAATTAATAAATATTTTCATGAATGAAAACGATAAAGTTATTAAGGTATAGAAATAAACCATAAAACATGCATCTTTCATATGAAGAAGAAAAAATGCTTGATGGCGAATATGGGGAAGCAGTAAGCATTGCAATGAATTTAATAGTGAAACTTGGAGATTTTTATAATGCTGAAAAAACTGCTAACATTACTTCTTCACAGATATCTGGAATATCTTATAAAAATATTGGTGATTTTGGCATTGATTTCCTGAAAAAGTTTGAAAACACGAAGGTAAAAGTACAGACATTTATCAACCCAATTGGTTTCGATCTTGACAATCCTGAATATTTCACGAAAGATGAAAATTTCATAATAAAACAGAAGGAAATAATAGAAATATATGAAAAAATTGGTGTTACACCAACACTCACATGCACACCATATTATATTTACAAACCTTCTTTTGGAGAGCATATAGCCTGGGCAGAGTCATCTGCAATTGTTTATGCAAATTCAATTCTTGGTGCAAGAACAAATAGAGAAAGTGGCATATCAGCACTCGCATCCGCAATAACTGGCAGAGTGGCATATTATGGTATGCATACAAATGATGGTAGAAGGCCAACAGTAAAAATAAAATTTGAATTCAAACCAGATTTTTCAGATTATTCAACAATGGGCTTATACATTGGAAAAACATTGGGAAATGGTATACCATATTTTCTTGATTTGGATAACGACCTGGATTATTTAAAAATACTTGGTGCAGCAATGAACGCAACAGGAAGTATTCCCATGTTTCATGCAGAAAACATAACACCTGAATGGAAAATTTATGATACAAGGGACATTGAAAAGATAAGCATAGAAAAGAAAGATATTCAGGTTTTCAGGGAAAAAATAAACTGTAAAAAGGATGTGGATGTTGTTTTTTTAGGGTGCCCCCACCTATCTGATAAAGAAATAATTGAAATTGCAAAATTGCTTAAAAATAGAAAGGTCAAATCTGATAAAAAATTAATGTTATTCACATCAAGGGCAGTGAAAAAAAATAACATTGATGCAGTAAAGGAAATAGAAAAATCCGGTGCTCATGTTTTTTCTGATACCTGCATGGTTGTTTCACCCATATACAAAGATTTCGCTGTAATAGGTTTAAATTCAGGGAAAGCAACATTTTACATCGGAAAAGAAAAAAAGACCGTTTTGATGGATCTGAAAAATCTTCTGGAGATGGTGCTGGAATGATTTTAAAAGGTAAAGTAATATTTCCAGGAAATGCTGAGGGGGAAGTATTAAAAGTGGATGGACAATTTTCATTTCTTGGCGGTGTGGATCCGCAAACAGGCATTATCAGGGATATAAACAAAAAACTGAAGGATAAAATATTTGTTTTTGAAAACAGTTCTGGAAGCACAGTTGGTTCTTACATAATCTATGGCCTCAAATTTTACAATAACTCTCCGCTTGCAATTTTATGCAGATTTGCAGATGAGACTGTAATAATAGGAGCAAACATTGCAAAAATAACAACTTTGACAAATGTGGATGTTAGTTTACTTGAAAATGGTGATCACATTAAAGTTGAGAATGAGAAAATATATTTGAATTTGGAGCCAACAGAAGTTGTTACTTCAATACTTATGAATTCAAATAAAATACTTATTTTAAAAAGAAGTGATAAGGTTTCAACATACAGAGGGAAATGGGCAGGTGTTTCTGGATACAAAGAAGACCTGGATCCAGAAAAGGCAGCACTCAGAGAAATTATTGAGGAAACAGGTATCAGGGATCCAAAATTGATGAAGTATGGTGGATACATGCTTTTAAGGGATAAAGATAGGCTTTGGAAAATTCACACATTTCTTTGGGATGTAAAAACAAAAGAAATAAAAATTGATTGGGAACACACTGAAATTCAGTGGATAGATCCAAGAAAGGTTGATGAATACGATACTGTTCCGGGTTTGAAAGAGGTTATAAATAGGCTAATCTGACATACTCCCCGCACTAAAGTGCGAGGGTTCTGCGTATAGGTTCTCTAACGAGAACCATTTCACGCATATACTCGCCGTGTCCCGACGAGGGAGCAATACGCTCCAAACCTCTTTTTAATATGTTTATTGACGCATTCAAATCTCTGTCCATATTCATTCCACAAACAGGGCATTTGAATACCCTGTCGCTTAACTTTAACTCATGATTAACATATCCACAATTTGAACATGTCTTGCTCGAGTCTTTTGGATCCACCCTTATTATCTCTCTTCCATATAGTTCCCCTTTCCATTCCAATATTCGGAAAAATTCACTCAAAGATATGTATTGCAGATACTTATTCACTTTTCTCTTTATCACTTTTCTCCCTTTCTCCGATTCCTTCAACCCTTTCAAATTCAGATCTTCCACAACCACATATTCGTGGCTATTGAATATGTGGTTTATTGCCTTGTAGTAGAAATCTATCTTGATGTTCTGAATCTTCTTCAATATTTTGTCTCTCCTTCTCTCTAATCCTTCTATTCTCTTTGATCTCTTTATTCCCCTCTTTTCGTTTATTGCACTTTTCTTATCCATTGTACTCTGCAATCTCTCCTCTTTACGAACCAGAGACATTATTCTTCCTGTATTCAGTGATATTGCTTCTCCATTGCTCATGGTTATTGTGTTCTTTACACCCACATCTATGCCTACCGCTTCACCATTCTTTTCTTTTTCCTCCTTCTCCTTTTCGTACACTATGTAAGCAAAGAAACCATCAACATCCTCTTTTACCCATACCTGTTTTGCTGTTCTCTTTATTCTATCCCATTCTCCCTTCTTTGTTATCT
>JAVRLH010000059.1:0-6479 GCA_031961605.1 Thermoplasmatota archaeon | reverse complement strand
ATGGTGTGAATGAGCAGGTGTGGTGTAGCATGGTAGCACTAGAGCCTTCCAAGCTCTCGACCCGGGTTCAAATCCCGGCACCTGCACTCAGTACATGAAAGCATACCTATAATCCGTTGGTGGATTGAACGTTTCTTTTATTGCCCTCTGTGTAACCCATCTTATCAAGTTCCATTTACTTCCCGCTTTATCGTTTGTTCCTGATGCTCTGGATCCACCGAATGGTTGCTGGTTAACAACAGCACCTGTTGGTTTATCATTAATGTAGAAATTGCCTGCTGCGTCCCTTAGTTTCTTTTCGGCAAGTATAATTGCATCCCTATCCCTTGCAAAGATTGATCCTGTGAGACCATAGATGGAAGTGTTGTTACATGTATCAAGAGTTTTTTCGTAATCTTCATCCCTGTATACATAAATAGACAGCACTGGACCGAATATCTCATCCCTCATCGTTATGAAGTATGGATCATTCACCTCAACAATTGTTGGTTCAACGAAATATCCAATGGAATCATCGCATTTCCCTCCATAAATTATTTTTGCCTTATCAGTTTTCTTTGCCAGATCAATGTAATAGGATATCTTTTTGAATGATGCTGAATCAATAACAGCATTCATAAAGTTATGGAAATCCTCAGGCTCACCCATTTTTAATGCTTTTAGATCATTTATAAGTTCATCCCTTATGTTTGGCCAGAGAGATGAAGGTATGTATGCCCTTGAAGCTGCTGAACATTTCTGTCCCTGATATTCAAAGGCCCCCCTCAAAAGTGCAACTTCCACGACCTTTGGATCCGCAGAACTATGAACAAATACAAAATCCTTTCCACCACTTTCACCAACAATTCTTGGGTATGCCTTGTAGTTCTGAATATTTTCCCCGATTACCTTGAAAATGTGCTGCAATGTGATTGTAGATCCCGTGAAATGTACACCTGCAAGGTTTTGGTTCTTCAACAAATAATCACCTATTTTTGATGAATCCCCGGGCAGGAAGTTTATTACACCATCGGGCAATCCCGCTTCAATAAGTATTTTCATAACAAAGTAGTTTGAGTATACAACGGATGATGGAGGTTTCCATATAACAACGTTTCCCATCATTGCTGGGGCTGTTGGTAGATTCCCATCTATTGAAAGAAAGTTGAAGGGAGGAATTGCAAAAATAAAACCTTCAAGAGGTCTGTAATCCATCCTGTTCAAAACTCCCTGTGGTGAAAACGGTTGATCTTCATAGATCTCCTGTGCATAGTATGCATTGAACCTAAAAAAGTCTATCAGTTCGGCAATATCTATTTCAGCCTGATATGGATTCTTTGAATGAACAAGCATGACAATTGCATCCATCCTATACCTGTATTTTTTTGATAATAGCTCGGCTGCCTTGAGAAATATGGACAATCTGTGTTCCCATGGCGT
This sequence comes from Thermoplasmatota archaeon, assembly GCA_031961605.1. GTDB lineage: Archaea > Thermoplasmatota > Thermoplasmata > Thermoplasmatales > ARK-15 > JAVRLH01. Next base: position 5,060 of record JAVRLH010000059.1, on the reverse strand, counting down.
ATCTGCCCATTTTTCTCTTGCTTTCAATGCAGCTTCAACAGCAAGATCAGCCTCCTCCTTACCAGCTTTGTTGTACTGGCCAATTACATGATCCTTCTGGTGGGGTAAAATACAATCCCCCTTTTCATCTGTTCTGTATTCTTTTCCATTTATTATCAAAGGTATTTCAATGCTGGATTTTTTTATGCTCTCCATTTCCTTTTGAACATAATCCCTCTCCTTTGATCCCGCTCCAAATTCCAGAATCGTTTCATTTTGTGGTTTTGGCATAAGGTATTTCATAGAATTCACCATCAAGGAATTGCAATAAAATACTTTAAATTTCTCTGTTGAAGACTTTACATTTCAACAAGTTTTAATATTTAAGTATTTCTGAAAAAACTTAAATATTATTGCTCATTTGAGTATTAAGGTGATGATTATGTTTGGAGGGTATGGAAAAGGATTTGGTAGAGGATGGGGAGCAACGTTAGGATACTGCCCATGGACAGGTTTACCCAGAGGATGGAGGTGGTGGGGATACTGGCCATACTATTCAGGCAATCCTTACACACAAGGTACAGCACCATACTATGGAGGATACTCCTACCCAGGAACAACATCGCCCTATGGAACAATAGATGAAAAAACTGCGCTTGAAAATGAATACAGGTATCTGCAGGAAAGGCTTGAGGATGTGAAAAGAAGGCTTGATGAATTAAAGAAGTAAATTTCGATTAACCTAAAATTTAATAACGTTTTTTTATTATACCATTTTCTGTGGTAATTATGAGAATATGTGTTGCATCGTCAGGCAATGGCGGTCTTATGGATATGGTGAGTCCTGTTTTTGGTAGATGTCCAGCATTCACAATAGTTGATGTTGAAAATGGTGAAATAAAGAACGTAAGAGTTATACCAAACCAGGCATTTTATGCGGGCGGTGGTGCAGGTATTCAGGCTGCCCAGATTGTTGTTAATGAAGGATGTAATGTTGTTATAGCTGGAAGTATTGGTCCAAATTCTTACCAGGTTCTATACATGGGAAGGGTTGATATGAGGGAATCACCACCCATTACAATTAAGGATGCAATAAATGCATACCTTGAAGGAAAATTGCCACCATCCGTTGGACAGGGTAGGGGAATGGGTGGTGGAATGGGCAGGGGAATGGGAAGGAGAGGATACGGAAGGGGTGGACCTAGAAACTGGTGATTCAATGAAGTTTGCTGTTACGGGCGGCAAGGGTGGAACGGGTAAAAGTACAGTTGCAATAAACCTTGCCTGGCTATTATCAAAGAAAAATAAGGTTGTTCTTGTTGATGCTGATGTTGAATGCCCAAACGATCATATTTTATTAACATCAGATTTAAAAAATAAAAAGACAGCTTACATATTCAGGCCTAAGTTTAACTATAAAACATGCATAAAATGTGGACTGTGCAGGGATAACTGTTCTGAACATGCCATTGTTATGTTCAAGGAAGGTTACCCATTCCTTATGCCAACCCTTTGTTCTGGATGTAAAACCTGTCAGCTTGTATGCCCAGTTAATGCAATTGAAAGTGATAGAAAAATAATAGGCCATACTTTTGTCACAAAAATAAATGAAAATTTAACCCTTGTTACCGGTATGCTTAAGGAGGGGGAGGAAAGATCCTATCCACTTGTTCTTGAAACCAAAAGGAGGGCAGAAGAAATAGATGCTGATATAAAAATTTATGATACATCTGCTGGAACAGGTAACCATGTTGCTGCGGCAATAGATGGCACGGATTTTGCAATAGTTGTTACCGAACCAACACCACTTGGTTTGCATGATCTCAGGATGATAATGAATTTGCTTGGAAAGCAAAGAAAGAAGGGTTATGTTGTTGTGAACAGATATGATCTGGTGGAAAATTTTGATGGAAATGACCTTGATATAATTGGAAAAATACCTGTTAGCGATGAACTTTTGAATAGTTATATTTCAGGCAGACCTGTTGTGGAAATTTTTCCTGAGAGTCAAGCATCTAAAGAATTCCTGAACATTTATAACATGGTGATGGAATTATGGCAGAAATTGTAGTGGCAAGCGGTAAAGGAGGTGTTGGAAAAAGCACAGTTTCATCATCACTTTCATTGATCTTTAGGGATCATGGTGTAGGTATTGTTGATGCTGATGCTGAGGCTCCAAACCTCCATCTACTTTTTGATGTAAAATGGAAGGAGGAGAGAGAATTCAAAAGTAAGAGTCTCGCTGTTATAGATTACAGCAAGTGTACAGGTTGTATGCTCTGCAAGAACGTATGCACATATGAAGCGATAGAAGGTACATCAACACCAATCATAAAGGAATACATATGTGAAGGATGCAATGCATGCGGTGTTGTTTGTCCCATTAATGCCATAAAAATTTCTCAAAATAACCTTTCCGGATGGATAAAGATAGGTGAAACGGAATTTTCACCTTTTGTTATGGGTGAAATGGATGTTGGTCAGGCAAACAGCGGTAAGCTTGTTACTGAAGTGAAAAATATTGGAAGATCCTGGGTGAAGGATGGAAAAATAAGGAATCTGATTGTTGATTCCGCTGCAGGAATAGGATGCCAGGTTATTGCATCCTTGGGTGGTGCAAACTATGCAATTCTTGTTGCAGAACCAACAGAATCAAGTTTGAGTGATCTGAAAAGGGTATATTACCTTGCACAGCATTTCAGAATTAAGTCATTCATCGTTGTTAACAAATATAATATTAATCCGGATTTCAGAGGAATTGAAGATTTTGCTATGAATGAGGGCCTTGAAATAATTAGTAAAATTCCTTATGATAAAAACATACCAAGATCCATGGCAATGAGGAAAACAATAATTGAATATGATAAAAATTCTCCAGCATCCGGGGAGATTTTTAACATAGCGGATAAAATTGAAAAAATATTAGATTGAAAAACATAAAATATTTTAACAAAGAAATCAATAGGGTTCAAAGGTGTATGGTGATGAAAACATCAAGGATCAGCGGTTTTTATAACCTTATCATTGAAGAAAGAATGAAGATTGTAAAGGAATTTTCAAACCTTGACGATAAGGACATGGAGGCAATAAAAAAGCCTTTGGAACTCGATATTGCAAACAGGATGATAGAGAATGTTGTTTATCTGATGGATGTCCCCGTCGGAATAGCAACAAATTTCCTCATCAACGGCAAGGATTACCTTATACCCATGGCAATTGAGGAACCAAGTGTTGTTGCTGCAGCCAGCAATGCTGCAAAGGTTGCAAGGGTAAAGGGGGGATTCAGTGCTATATCAACAGAGCCATTGATGATAGGCCAGATCCAGGTGGTTAACATTAAGGATCCATATACTTCAAAGTTTAAGATACTTGAAAATAAGGAACAGTTGATCAGAATTGCAAATGAACAGGATCCTGTTCTTGTTAACCTTGGTGGTGGTTGTAAGGACATTGAGGTGAGAATACTTGATACAAAGCTCGGTCCAATGGTTATAGTTCATATTATTGTTGATGTGAGGGATGCCATGGGCGCAAATGCCGTGAATACAATGGCTGAGAGTCTTGCACCTTACATAGAGGATATTACGGGCGGTAAGGTTTATTTAAGGATACTGAGTAACCTTGCAGTTTACAGGCTTGCAAGGGCATGGGCAGTATTCCCTAGATCTGAAATAGGTGATGCTGTTGAAGGCATTTATCATGCGTATGAGTTTGCAAGGGTAGATCCATTCAGGGCAACAACACACAACAAAGGAATTATGAACGGTATTGATGCTGTTCTTATTGCAACTGCAAACGATTGGAGGGCTGTGGAAGCGGGTGCACATGCTTATGCTTCCATTCATGGCTATACAAGTTTAACACATTATGAAATTAACAGTGATGGTGATCTTGTTGGTTTCATTGAATTACCGGTTGCGGTTGGTACTGTTGGTGGGGCATCATCCACGCATCCAAAGGCAAAGGTTGCAAGAAAAATATTGAATGTTTCATCAGCAAGGGAATTTTCGGAAATACTTGCAAGTGTTGGTTTAGCCCAAAACTTTGCAGCAGTGAGGGCACTTGCAACTGAAGGTATACAGAGGGGTCACATGGGCCTTCATGCAAGGAATATAGCAATAATGGCCGGTGCAACTGGTGATTTGATTGACAGGGTTGCAGAAATAATGGTTCAGGAGAAAAAGGTAAGGGTGGATAGGGCAAAGGAAATCTTAGAGATGCTGAAAAATGAAAATCATTAACATTTTTTCAATTATACTGATTATTTTTGGCATTATTGTATCTTTTATACCTTTTACAATTTCATATTCAAAACCAATTTATTTTCCTTCTGAAGCACCAAATTATGTATTTGCCAACATAAACCATACCTTTTCAACGCCCTCTGACTGTACAATAAAAGTCTCATGGAATGGTACTTGGGATGTAATGTTGGATTAACAACAAAATCATTATGGATTGAAAACAAAACAGTATTGGTGGAGAAATCAGGTTACACTGACATACTCCCCGCACTAAAGTGCGAGGGTTCTGCGTATAGGTTCTCTAACGAGAACCATTTCACGCATATACTCGCCGTGACCCGGCGAGGGAGCAATACGCTCCAACCCTCTTTTTAATATGTTTATTGACGCATTCAAATCTCTATCCATATTCATTCCACAAACAGGGCATTTGAATACCCTGTCGCTTAACTTTAGCCCATGATTAACATAGCCACAACTTGAACAGGTCTTGCTCGAGTCCTTTGGATCCACCCTTATTATCTCTCTACCATATAGTTCCCCTTTCCATTCCAATATTCGGAAAAATTCACTCAAAGATATGTATTGCAGATACTTATTCACTTTTCTCCTTACCACTTTGCTCCCTTTCTCCGATTCCTTCAACCCTTTCAAATTCAGATCTTCCACAACCACATATTCGTGGCTATTGAATATGTGGTTTATCGCCTTGTAGTAGAAATCCTCTTTGATGTTCTGAATTTTCTTCAATATTTTGTCTCTCCTTCTCTCCAATCCCTCTATTCTCTTTGATCTCTTTATTCCTCTCTTTTTGTTTATTGCACTTTTCTTGTCTAT
>JAVRLH010000058.1:0-6482 GCA_031961605.1 Thermoplasmatota archaeon | reverse complement strand
AACAATATTTTTAGTGCGGGTGCCGGGATTTGAACCCGGGGCGGAGCCGTGGCAGGGCTCAGTGTTACCAAACTACACCACACCCGCCTCTAACACCTTATTTACAATGTTGTTAAAAAATTTTTGCTTATTGTATTATTGAAATACCATACAATTAAAAATAAAAAATTTTTTTATTAAAAAAAGCAGTATTGCAAATTTTTTGTAAAAGGAAAAACATATATGTTAATAATATTACCAGTTAACATATGAACTTGGAGAGAGGTATAACAGAGACAGTCTCAAGGATCTATGAGACAAAATTATTCAATATTGTTAAAAAAGGGGATATGCCAAAACATGTTGCAATAATCATGGACGGTAACAGAAGGTATGCGCAGGAACTTGGTTTAGATCCCACATTCGGCCACATCAAGGGAAGGGATAAGCTGGAAGAGTTCCTTAACTGGTGCATGGAGTTGGGAATAAAAATTGTTACAGTATTTGCATTCTCAACAGAAAATTTCAAAAGAAAAGACTGGGAGGTTAAAACATTAATGGATATTTTTAAGGATACAATAGAAAAAGAATTGAAAGATAGAAGGATCCACGAGAATAAGGTGAGAATAAGATTCATTGGTAGAAGGGATCTCATACCTGAGGATCTAAAAAATCTTGTTGAAAAAATTGAAAAAATAACAGAAAACTATGATAATTATATACTGAATATTGCAATAGCCTATGGTGGTAGGGAGGAAATTTTGAAAGCGATAAAGGAAATAGCACTTGATGTTAAAAATGAAAAAATTGATATTGAAGATATAAACGAGGATGTTGTGAAAAATCATCTTTACACAAAGGATCTACCGGATCCTGATCTTGTTCTTAGGACATCAGGTGAAGAAAGAATATCAAATTTTCTTCTCTGGCAGATGGCGTATTCTGAATTATATTTTACAGATGTTTACTGGCCTGAATTTTCAAAAATAGATTTTCTAAGGGCAATACTTTCATACCAGAGGAGATCAAGAAGGTTCGGTACATAAAGTATTTAATAATGATATGGATTTTCTAACATGTTATGAACAAAACAAAATATTATGGTGTATATGAAAAGAACGGTGGATACTATACAAAAAATTTGATTAAAGGACCATTTTTTGGTGAGAAAATAATTAAAGATAGAGACGAAGAATACAGGTACTGGGATCCATACAGGAGCAAGTTATCCGCTGCAATGAAAAGAGGTCTGAAAACTTTTCCATTCAGAATTGATTCACATGTGCTTTACCTTGGGTCATCATTTGGTAATACAGTTTCTTATATTTCAGATATTTGCACAAATGGGTACATATTTTCAATTGAGAAGGCGATAAAACCATTCTCTTCTTTATTAACTCTTTCCAGATTGAGAAAGAACATTTTCCCAATTCTTGAGGATGCAAACCATCCTGAAAATTTCAGTATTTTTGTTGATTTTCCGGAAATACTGTATCAGGATATTGCACAAAGGGAACAAACGGAAATTTTTCTTAAAAATCTGAATTTTTTCAAAACAATCAAAACTGGCTTTCTATTTTTAAAGACAAGGGCCATAGACACTGTTGCGGATCCAGGGACAATACTTAACAGTGAAATAAAAAAGATTGGAAATGTTTTTGAGGTTATAGATATACATCCCTATGAAAGGGATCATTTCCTAATAGTGGTGAAAAAATGAAGGATAAAAGGATCATAGTGACAGGTGGAGCGGGTTTTATTGGATACCATACTTTGAAAAAGCTATATTTGAACAATGAAATTACTGTAATTGATAATCTTTCAAATGGAAAAATTGAGAACATTGAAGAATTTGGAAATAGGATCAAATTCCTTAAAGGAGATGTTAAGGATTTTGATTTTCTTAAAATGAAAATGAAGGATGCAGATGTTGTTATACATCTTGCTGCAAATCCTGATGTGAGGATAGGTGAAGTTGATACAAAAAAGGATCTCTATGAGAATGTTATTGGAACTTACAATGTTCTTGAGGCAATGAGAATCAATGATATTAGGGATATAATATTCTCATCATCTTCAACAGTTTATGGGGAATCACCAATAAACACAAAAGAAGATTATGGGCCCATGGAGCCAATTTCATTCTATGGTGCATCAAAGCTTTCGAATGAAGCATACATATCATCATTTTCTCATATTTTTGGTTTAAGAGGATATGTTTTCAGGTTTGCAAACGTTATAGGTCCAAGAGGAACGCATGGTGTAATCTACGATTTCATAAATAAACTGAAAAAGAATAATAAGATCCTTGAGATCCTTGGTGACGGCACACAGACAAAATCCTACCTTTATGTTAATGACTGTGTTGATGGTATGATCTTTGGTTATGAAAGGTCTGATAAAAATTACAATGTTTTCAACCTTGGAAGTGAGGATTACATAAATGTTAAAAGAATAGCTGAAATAGTTGTTGAAGAGATGAATTTGAAGGGTGTGAAATTTATATTTAAGCCAGGTCCTGAGGGGAGGGGATGGAAGGGTGATGTTAAAACCATGCTTCTTTCTATAGAAAAGATAAAAAAGCTTGGATGGATACCTAAATATAAAAGCGAAGATGCAGTTAGAATTGCAACAAAAAAACTTTTGGAGGACTTGTTATGAACATTAGAAAAATACCAACAGCTATTGCCGGATTCGATAGCATAATAAAGGGTGGGATTCCTGAAGGATCGGTTGTTCTTTTGTTTGGTGACCCTGGATCCGGCATGACTGAATTTTCGATCACTTCAGCGAGCAAGTTATCGATAGTAAAAAAAAGTCCAGAGTTAACGAAAGAAATTTTGAGTGGGTATACGGAAAATATTTACATACCATCAAAAACATTGTATATAAGTTTTACAAAAAGTGAGGAAGAAATTAAAAGATTTGTTACTTTAAGTATTGATGAAGACCTGAGCAGATCATTCTTTGAAAACTTAATTGTTAAGGATCTATCATCAATATACTTCAGGAGAAGTTTTATACCAAAATCCTGGATATCACAGAAATCCGTTCTTGTTCAATCAAACGAGGATCTATTTCAGGAGGTTGTAAGATTTTTGAACGATAATGGAAATGATAGCATAATTATTGTTGATTCATTGACCGATCTTTTCACAAATCCATCAATCAACGAACAGGCAATAATTGATATAATAAAGGGTCTTGTAAAGGTTTCAAAGGGATGGTCAAGTATAATCTATCTAATTATGAATGAAAAGATTGCAACAGAAAGAATGGAACAAATAATTTTTGATGCTGTTGATGGTATACTTTTCTTCAAATGGTACAGTTCGGACAAATATTCGGAGAGATACAGATACCTTTATGTTTTAAAGTTCATAGGTGTTTTACCACTTATTGAGGAAGAAAGGGTAATAAGGTTTAGAACACACGTAGACTTTAAGAATGGATTTATTCTTACGTATACTGAAAAGATAAGGTGATTGAAATGGAAAGGATCAGTTCAGGTATAAAGGGTCTTGATGATCTTCTGAGCGGTGGAATACCGTCCGGACATACTGTTGCAGTTATAGGACCATTTGGATCAGGAAAGACAACAATGGCAATGCAGTTCATTTACCATGGTTTGATAAACAATGAAAAGTGTGTCTACATTAGCCTTGAGGAGGATAGGGATTCAATAATTAAAACGGCAAGAGAATTTTCCTGGAACTTTGAAACTTATATTGATAAAAATCTTTTGTTTGTTAAACTTGATCCTGAGGATGCAAAATCCACAATGACAAGGATAGAGAACGATCTTTCACAGGAAATAGCAGAATTCGGTGCAAAAAGGGTAGTTCTTGATTCTGCAACACTTCTAACAATGATGTTTCAGGAGGAGCATGAAAAAAGAAGGATTTTATTTCTAGTATCAAGTGCAGTAAAGAAGGCAGGTGCAACATCAATATTCACAGGCGAATCAAAACCTGAAAATCCAATGGTTTCAAGGGATGGTCTTCTTGAATACGTTGCCGATGGAGTCATACTTTTGAATCAGATACCACTGAAGGAAAAGTATGAGTTAAGACTTGTTTTACAGATACTAAAAATGAGAAGAACCAACCACTCCAGGAAAATGCACCCTTTCTATATAGGAGAAAATGGTATAGAGGTTTTGGCAGATATTGATTTACTCTGAGTAACTTTCTCCCTTCTGGAAATTTTTTGTTACAAAATCAATTAATAGATTTCTGTCTTTTCTCAGATGTGATTCATACCATTTTGTTATTAGGTTGAAAAGCACATCGTGTATTTCATCCACAGAAACATCCGCGAGAGGTTTTTCATAAAGTATGTATTGCGTATAAACCCTTTTCCATCCTGAATATTTGTAATACCTTTCACCTTCGTTGTATTCAAATATGATCCTTACGCTTTCTCCATTTCCAGGGTTTGTGTAAATTATCTTTAAAGAATCTCCTGTTCTTCCCTGTTCCCTTGTTGTATCTGTGAAGGATATGAGGTTAACGTTTCCAAAACTGAAGTCCTCTTTAATTTTCCAGTTTGTTGGAAAATCTATGAAAGTTGCCCATTGTGTGTACGGAGGTTCCAAATTGAAATGTACATTAATGTCACCAAATTTCAAATATACCTTCCAGAGATCCTGAATAAGTGTAGCATTTAAATCTGCCTTTTTGCCAGATTCCGTGTTTATGCTCTTCAATATTTCATCTGTCTTTTTGTTAAGTTCATTTTCAAGCTTGCTGAACCAATCTTCACTTCCCTTTTGCTCAGGAGTTTTTGCAACCATATTAGATCCCTAATATAGTAAGGTTATATCTTTATATAAATCTTATGATCTTAGCTTTATTCAAAAAATTTTTTTAAAGTTAACTATGCAAAGAAAAATAAACAATTTTAATATATACTGAAATCATTACGGTTTAAGGTGAAAAAATGAGGAATGTTATAATAATGGGAGCGGCAGGAAGGGATTTCCACAATTTCAATGTTTATTACAGAAACAACAAGAATTACAGGGTTGTTGCATTTACTGCAACACAGATACCAAACATTGAAAACAGGAAGTATCTATCTGAGCTTGCAGGACCTCTTTACCCAGACGGTATACCCATCTATCCTGAAGAACAGTTACCTGAATTAATTAAGAAATTTAATGTTCAGGAGGTTGTTTTTGCATACAGTGATGTAAGCCATGAGTATGTTATGCATAAGGCAAGTATAGCTCTTGCAAACGGTGCGGATTTTGTGCTGCTTGGACCAGAATCAACAATGATAAAAAGTAAAAAGCCTGTAATTTCAGTCTGTGCAGTTCGAACAGGATCAGGAAAGAGCCAGACAACACGAAAGGTAGCTGAAATTCTAAAGGGTATGGGTAAGAAGGTTGTTGTTATAAGGCATCCAATGCCCTATGGTGATCTAGTTAAACAAAAAGTACAAAGGTTTGCAACATTTGAAGATCTTGACAAAAATGAATGCACGATTGAAGAAAGGGAAGAGTATGAACCACACATCAGGAATGGAACTGTTGTTTATGCAGGTGTGGATTACGAAGCAATTTTGAGACAGGCTGAAAAAGAAGCGGATATAATTCTTTGGGATGGAGGAAACAACGATTTTCCATTCTACAAGCCAGATCTTCATATTGTTGTTGCAGATCCACACAGAGCCGGTCATGAGTTAACCTATCACCCTGGTGAAACAAACTTAAGAATGGCTAACGTTATTATAATAAACAAGGAAGAAACAGCATCATTGGAGGGAATACAGACAGTAAGGGACCATATTGCACAGGCAAATCCAAGGGCTATTGTGATTGATGCCGCATCACCATTCTTTGTTGAAAATCCAGACTTGATAAGGGGAAAAAAGGTTCTTTCCATTGAGGATGGTCCAACATTAACACATGGGGAGATGAGCTATGGAGCAGCAGTCTTAGCTGCAAGGAAATTCGGTGCAGCGGAACTTGTTGATGCAAAACCATACGCTGTTGGGTCTATAAAGGCAACATATGAAAAGTACAAGCAGATTCATAATTATTTACCTGCAATGGGATATGGTGAGGAGCAGATAAAAGAACTTCAGGAAACTATAAACAACACACCATGCGATGTTGTTGTTAGTGCAACACCCATTGATCTGCAGAGAATAATGAAAATAAACAAGCCAGTTGTAAGAGTTAGATACGAACTGGATGAAATTGGAAAACCTGATTTAACTGATGTTCTGAAAGAATTCATTTGTAGTATCCCATAACGTTTGACTATATAAAGACTTAACTTTTTATTCTTCATTTTTCTCACCCTCTACAAGTGCATAAAACATTCCCAATTTGCATTCTTCAGGCAATCTGGTCCAGAATGCATCCTCCGGTGTTTGCAAATAATACTTTGTATCCAGACTTTGATGATATCTTATTGTATTATACCATTTTACAAACTCTTCAAATGTTTTGAAATCATTTCTATGTTTATCATATAAATCAAACCATTTTTCCA
>JAVRLH010000057.1:0-6708 GCA_031961605.1 Thermoplasmatota archaeon | reverse complement strand
TCCTGTCTTCCAAATCCTTTTTCAACAAGCTTTAATATTATTCTTTCATCCATAATAAAGTATTTTGATCTTTCTAAGTTTCTTTTCATGTTGTTTTCCTTTACAATCAATGTTCTCAAAAGCCAATCCGCTTTATTCAAAATATCATCAATGAGAATAGCAGCATGAGGAATTGTGAATCTTTCGTTTGCACTGTTTGTTAGATCCCTTTCATGCCAGAGTACGTTATTCTCATAGGATGGTAGAATAAAACTTCGAATCAATCTTGAAAGACTGCATATGTTTTCTGAAACTATCGGATTCATCTTGTGGGCCATGGTACTTGATCCTACCTGTTTTTCCTGTTCAAAATACTCCTGAACTTCATCAATCTCTGGTCTCTGTAAATTTCTAATTTCTGTTGCTATCCTTTCAAGTGTTGTTGATATGTTTGAAAGAACAGAAAAGAATTCTATGTACCTGTCCCTTCCAACTATCTGTGTCGGACCCTCCTCCATACCAATTTTAAGGTATTCTTCCACATATTTTTCTATATCGAGGGCCCTACCTTTAAATCCAGCACCGGTTCCAACAGCACCCATCATTTTTCCAACAACAACCCTTTTCCTTGATTCTTTAATTCTTTTGTAATGTCTGTGAAATTCTGCAAGATAAACTGCCATTTTCAAGCCAAATGTTATTGGCAATGCATGCTGTCCATGTGTTCTTCCAAGCATTACTGTATCTTTATATTTTATTGCAATCTTTTTTAAAGTTTCCATTATTTTTAAAATGTCTTCTTCAAGAAAATTATAGAACTGATCCAGCTGAATTGCTGTTGCCGTATCTATTATATCGTTCGATGTGGCACCCATATGTACATATTTTCCACTTTCTCCCGCCTGTTCACTTATTGCCCTGACAAGGGACATAACATCATGCTTAATTTCATTTTCAATTTCCTTAACCCTTTCAATTTTAATGTTTCCACTTGCCTTCTTAATGTTTTCAAAATCAACCTCTTTAATCCATCCAATTTTGTATTCTGCATATGCAAGTGCCTCCTCCACTTTAGCCATTGTTCTAATTTTATTTTCCTCTGTAAATAGTGATTTTACTTCCTCTCTTCCATACCTGAACTCAATTGGACATATCATACCTTTTTGTAATGATCTTCTGTTTATAAAAACTTACTTATCCCCGACAAAAAACTTGAACCTGCTTTTGTATTCAACTATTTCATTATACCTTTTTTTCACACAGTCCAAAAAAATTGGAAAATATTTCTCAAATTCATTGTTTGGTAAAAGATGAAACGTTGAAAGATATTTTTTTCTAACATTCTCAATGAACCTTTCCTTGCTTATTTTAATTGAAACAGAATACTCCTCTTCCCTGATTGTATAATTATCAGGAAAAAAGGACCTTATTTCCTCATCACTCCTGAACCTTTCAAGGTCTATCTTTAAAAAACTTGGAAAACAATCAAAACACATCTCCTTTGAGAATTCCTCTATTCTTTTTCTTGTTGATGTCAGGACAATTATTCTTCCAGGCTTATCAAGAACTCTATCTGATTCTCTGAATGAGAGAAAAGGATCCTTAAGCTGATGGTAGGAAAATGCATAAAAAACATTTTTAAAAGATCCTGACAAAAACGGTAACCTATGGGCATCACCATTTATCCAATAAATATGTAAATCTTTAAGATGTGCAATTTTAAGCATGCTCATTGATATGTCAAGGCCAAAAGGTATAACATCATGAAATTTTGATAATGAAATTATGTATCGTCCTGTTCCGCATCCTATTTCAAGGGTTTTGCCAGGATAAAGAAATTCATGCAACCTCTCTACCCAGAAAAAAATATCCTGTTTCCCTCTTGTTTCTTCATAATCCTTGGCACTCTTCTCGTAAATGTCCACAGTGTTTAATTCTTTCATTGAAATTAATTTTTTCGCTAAAAAATTTCAAAAAAGTTTATGTTTATGTTATTATTACCCATTCAACATGTTTGAAATAAGATTTCATGGTAGAGGTGGGCAGGGGGCTGTTACAGCAGCCAATTTACTTGCAAGTGCTGCCTTCAAGGAAGGTAACGATGTACAGTCGTTTCCATTTTTTGGTGTTGAAAGGAGAGGTGCACCTGTTGAGGCATACACAAGAATAGATAGAAAAAAAATAGATATAAAGATGTACATTTACAACCCTGATGCAATTGTTGTTCTTGACACATCCCTTATGGATAAAATAAATGTATTAAATGGTCTTAAAAAAGGAGGTTATGTTATACTTAACACAAAGAAAAAGCCTTCAGATTTTAACCTTCCAGACTTCAAGGTTGCAACGGTTGATGCCACTGAAATCGCTGTCAATCTGGGTCTTGGATCAAAAGCAGCACCAATTGTAAATACTGCAATACTTGGTGCATACTCGAAGGCTGTTGGGAACGTAAAGATTGAAAGTGTTCTGGAGGCAATAAGAGAAGGGGTGCCCGTAAGAGGTGAAGATAACGCTAAGGCGGCCCTTGAATCCTATGAAAAAACGATAATAGGATGGTGAAATTTTATGAAAATAACAAGAGGTGTCGTTATTACTGAACCAGGTAGTACGAGTCTTGAAGAAACAGGATCCTGGAGAACTTACAGGCCGGAGATCAGGTATGAAAAATGCATAAGATGCATGATATGCTGGACATACTGCCCTGAACCTGCAATTGAAAAGAAAGAAGGTGAAAATTACCCTGTTGCAAATCCAAAGCTAGTAAAGATGCCTGTACCTGTAATAAACTACAATTACTGCAAGGGATGCGGAATTTGTGTAAATGAATGCCCAACAAAGGCAATTGATTTTGTCAGGGAGGAGAAATAAAATGCCAATGATGATGATGAAAGGAAACGAAAGCACAGCATATGCAGCCAAGCTAGCAAGGGTACAGGTAATCCCTGCATACCCAATCACACCATCAACATTGTTTCCAGAAAAGGTTTCTGAGTTAATTGCGAACGGTGAAATGAAAGCTGAATTTTTACCTGTGGAAAGTGAGCATTCCGCTCTTTCCGCAGCAATAGGTGCCGCTGCCACTGGTGCAAGGGCCATGACAGCCACAGCAAGCCAGGGGCTTGCACTTATGCATGAAATGCTGCTCATCGCAAGTGGAATGCGTTTACCAATTGTTATGGCAATTGGAAACAGGGCCCTTAGTGCACCTGTTAACATATGGGCGGATCAGCAGGATACAATAGCTGAAAGAGATTCAGGATGGCTGCACTTTTATGCAGAAACAAACCAGGAGGCACTTGATCTTACACTTATCGCCTTCAAGGTTGCAGAGGATAGCAGAGTTCTTTTACCTGCACTGATGGGCATGGATGCCTTTGTTCTAACGCACACCATGGAACCTGTTAATGTACCTGAACAGAATGATGTGGATGAATTCCTTGGAGAAAAAAAGATAAATTATCCAACTTTGGATCCCCAAAAGCCTTCAACATTTGGTGCATTCGTTTTCCCTGAACATTATATGGAATTCAGGCTATCACAGTTCATTGCAATGGAACATGCAAAAAAGGTAATAGATGATGTCTTTGAACAATTTTATAAAAAGTTCAATAGAAAATATGAAAAGGTTCAACCTTTCATGCATGAGGATGCTGATGTTCTTTTGGTAACCATGGGTTCCATGACGGGAACCGCAAGGGAAAGTGTAAGAAGACTCAGAGAAAAGGGAGAAAAGGTTGGTCTTCTGAAGATCACTGTTTTTAGACCATTTCCTAGGGAAGAAATTATCTCCTTAACAAAAAATGCAAAGGTTTTGGCAATAGTTGACAGAAACATATCCCCTGGTTTTGCAGGTGCAATTTTCACCGAGATTGCTGCATCTTTTGCCAACGAGAAAAATAGACCAAGGTTGTTGAACTTCATACTAGGTCTTGGAGGAAGGGATATAAAGGTTGATAATTTCTTTGAAATATTTGAAAAAGCTAAAAAGGCAAAAAGAGGAAAATTCCAGGATATAAACTGGATCGATGTTGATTTAGATGCTGTAAAGGAAGTGGAGGGATCACTATGAACTATGAAAATGATGAATTTTTTGCACCAGGACATAGAGCATGTGCAGGCTGTGCAGCTCCAATAATAGTTAAATGGGTTTTAAAGATTGCAGGACCAAACACCATTGTTGTTAATGCCACAGGCTGTCTTGAGGTATTTTCTACACCATATCCACATACGGCTTGGAGAGTCCCATGGATACATACTGCATTTGAAAATGCAGGTGCAACAGCAAGTGGTATAGATGCTGCATTAAAGGCAATGAATAAAAGAGAGAATGTAAACATAATAGTGTTTGGTGGTGATGGTGGTACTTCCGATATTGGTCTGCAAAGCCTGAGTGGCATGGCTGAAAGAGGTCACGATATTCTTTACATAATGTATGATAATGAGGCATACATGAATACAGGTATTCAAAGATCATCTTCAACACCTTTTGGAGCTTGGACTTCAACAACACAAATTGGCCCCATTAAACCGCTTGGGAAGGAGGAAAGAAAAAAGCCAATTGCTGAAATAATGGCAGCACACAAAATACCGTATGTGGCAACCGCAAACCCAGCATTCCTGCCAGATTTCAAAACAAAAATTGAAAAGTCATTGAAAATCAGGGGACCAAAATTCATTCAAACAATATCCAGCTGCACAACCGGCTGGAGACATGATCCAAGCAAGACAGTCGAGATAATGAGGCTTGCAACAGAGACAGGTATATTCCCTCTGTGGGAAGTGGAAAATGGTGATTTAGCCAATTTAAGGATAACATACATGCCAAAACAAAGAAAGCCTGTTGAGGAATATCTAAAGCCCCAGGGAAGGTTCAGGCATCTGTTTTCCGAACCTGAAAAAATTAAAGAAATACAGAGAATGGTTGATGATTGGTGGGCAAAATACGAAAATAAAAAATAATTTTTTAATATTTTAAAGCATTGGTATCAGCTTTATGTTCGGAAATCCCTTTTCCCTATCAACCTCAATTATGTAATAAATTGTTCTTGGTTTAATTCCATAAATGACTGGAACGTTGTTCAAGCTTTCAATCTTGAAATGGTAATCTGCAACGCTTCTTATTTTCTCCTTGAGAGGATCTTCGGTCTGTGATGTAATAATTGCTATATCTTTTGTGCTTTTAACTGTTGAGACTGAATTAAGTATATCTTTTATTGTTAGTTCATAACCCCTCATCGCATCCAATGTTTCCAGACAGTACACATGAACAATGGGTTCGTTGTTTAATGAAATATCCATCATAGCCTTGATCACATTCTGTTGGTTCTTTACTGGATCCTTTGCACCTGCTGCCACAATATACGGATATTCACTCTCCTCTATTGTATAATTCAAATGCCTGAACTTTCTGTTGAAAATATCCTCTGGTATGAATCTGCACAGATCCTCTTTCACTTTGAATGCATTTGCACCTGGAGGTGGAATATACATTATACCAAGATTGTTATGCATGAAATTAAGAAACATAAGTCTTGTTATTAATGCGTAATCATCCCTTGTGACATCTTTACCAATGTCAAGAAGCAAAAAGGATGATGGTTCAATTCCACCATCAAGTATTTCATCAAGATCCCTTATTCCCGTACTGTAAACATTTTCTGAATTCCTTATGGGTTCAAATATACCATTTCCTTTTGAATCATTTACGTTGGGATAAAATGCATAGAACTTTCCATTGCACAAAGTGAACATATGGTTTGATGTCATGATCTCAACACCTCTCAGTTTGTTTAAACTCATTGTTCTTATCCTTCTTCCTTCCTGTATCCTGTTATCCAGATAAATTACACCGTCTGTGATATAATCCTCAGGACCAGGTTGATTTTTCTCAGATACAAATATTAGGGATGCTCCTGAATTTTCAGCAAGATCCTTGTGTAAGGCAAAAACAAAAAGATCCAAATCAATATTATTTATTGAAGAAATACCTTCAATTGAATCTATTACCACTATTGTTTTGTTTGGAAGGTTCATTTCAATTTGGTTGTAAACCCTTTTTATTTCAGGTAATGAAGGTTCCCTGAAAAATTTTGTCAAATATTCCCATGATACTTTTGTTGGAGGAGCTCCTGTTATTTGATCAAGAACCTTTCTTGCCTTTTCCCTAACAGGTTTTTCTTCAACATTTTGAGGAAAAATCTCTGTCAAAAATTCTTTTGATGAAATTATAAGTTTAAGGTTCTTTTCCATATTTCTAATCCAAGGAAACTGCTGGTAAAGGCTTTCATCTCCAACCCTTGTGGAAAGGTATGCTATTTTGTACTTATCCTGAAGAGAATCGAGGATCTGTAATGCCAGTGTTGTTTTACCCGCGCCAGCCGGTCCTTTGATAATGAGGGATGTACCATCTTTTTTTGTTAAAAATTTTACGATTTCGTAAGGAAACCTGTAGTTCAAATTTATATGATTCATCGTTATTGAATAACGATTTCACATTATAAATATTTTTCGCCAATTTTTAGTGTGTGTACTGTCCCGAAATCTTTGACTATAAAAAGCCCATACCCAAATATGAGTCCCGCAAAACTCAACAAACGCAAGATCAACTATATCATCAGAGCGAAAATAAAAGGACAGAGTTACAAACAGATTGCAAGGGATCTAAAAATAAGCGTATCAACAGTGAAAAGAGTATGGATCCATTGGTTAAATTATGGAGAACCAATA
>JAVRLH010000056.1:0-6722 GCA_031961605.1 Thermoplasmatota archaeon | reverse complement strand
ATGAAAAAGTAAAGGATTTCAACTACAGTTATGAAATAATTGATCATAATGCCGTGAAATACATAGCTGAAAAAATAAATGAATCAAAGAACCCTGCACTTGTTTTTGGTTTTGAAATAGATCTGTTCAATGCTTTCAAGGAGGCTGAAGAAATTGCGGATTTAATCGGCTGCCCCGTATATGGAGAACCTCTTTCACACAGATCTGTTTTCAACACGGAAAATAAACACTATGCAGGGGATCTTATGCCAGGTAGTACATTAATAAACATGAAACTTTTAAACCATGATTTAATAATTTTTGTTGGTGGTGATATAACACTTTACCCATACCTTTCTTCACCTATACTCCCAGGAAAGGATATAATATTTGTTGGCATGAATTTAACATTCAAAACAGGAGAATCATTCCTTATGAATCCAAAACTGTTTTTGATTGAACTGAAAAAATATGTAAAGAAAAAATGCGATTTTTCAAGACCTGAGGATCTAACATGGCAGACAAAGGTTGCAAGGGAAAGGACATTTATGGGTATTAACTATGTACTTTCACAGGCTAAAAAGTATTTCCATGATTTTATAATTGTGGATGAATCCATTTCATCATCCTATTCCCTAAGGAACATTTTTGGATATGGTCATAACAAATATTTCACTGCAAAGAGCGGTCAGCTTGGATGGGCCAACGCCGCATCCTTGGGTATAGGTCTTGCAAACAAAAATGTTCTTGCTGTTGTTGGAGATGGATCTTTTCTCTATACAGTACAGTCTCTTTACACAGCAAAAAGGTACAACATTCCTGTGAAATTTCTTGTTCTTAAGAATGATTCATATAATATTCTAAGGAGCTATGCAAAGAGCTATTATCCGGAACTTGAGAATGCGGATTATCTTAAATTCGATCTAAATATTGACAAAATTGCAAACAGTTTTGGTGTTGAATCTCTTGTGGCCGGAAACGATCTTAAGGAACTGCAATGGCTAAATGAGGGAGAGGATCCAAAGGTTCTTGTTGTTAACGTGGATAAAAGTGTTCCAAAACTTTTTCTTTAAAATTTATTCTATGAATTCGTAATCTATTATTTCCTCCACATTTCCCTTTATTGCCCTTGATAGAAAACAGTATTTGTGCGCGAGTTCCATTGCCCTGGGTATTTTCTCCTTATCTTCAGGTGAAACCTTCAATTTCACATGTATCTCAATTTTTTCAAACCTGAATCCCTTTTCTGGTGATGGACCCAGAACAGCATGAACGTTACTTTCCCATCTCTGCAAATTTATGCCCATTTTATCCTTGAATTCAAGGAATGTTGTTAGTATGCATGATGCAACAACAGTTGGAAATAACTCTTCAGGTGTAAGCTGTCCTTCAGGACCCTTAAACTCAGGTGGTGAATCCACCTCCAGTTCATGGTTTTTAATCTTTATCCTTGTTCTTCTATCATCAATCCATTCAACATTCCCGTAGTAATCGTACATAGAATGGAAATTGAAATTGATTAGATTAAACTTTCTTTAAAGTTTATATAGTGCATTTTCTCTCAAAATCCATATGGATAGAGTTAAAAAAATTGAGGATGAAATTTTTCTAAACAGGGTTGATCTACCTGATAATTCATTAAAATTTTTAAATTCTTATATAATTAAATCTCAAGACAAAACAGCTTTGATTGATACGGGAATGAACAATCCCATTTCTTTCAATTCTTTGATTGAAAATCTTTCTTCTCTAAAAATTGAAAAATTGGATTATATAATTATCACACATCTGCACAATGATCATATAGGTTTGCTTGAAAAAATTTATAATTTGAATAAAAATGCTAAAATATTAATATTCAAAAAGGAAAGGGAAACGATAGGAAAAATGCTTGAAAGATTTGAAAATGAGGAGGAAACAAAAAATTATCTCGAAAAACTTGGATTCGATAAAGAAATACTGAAGGTTTTCAGTTACTGGAAGATGGATCTTGATCCCTATAACCTCGTTATGAAGAAATCTGAAACGCTTAATGAAGGAACGATAAAGATTGGTAATTCTGAATTCATTGTGATATGGACACCCGGTCATACTCCCGGACATATGTGTCTTCTCCATAAATCTTCAAATAAAATCATATGCGGTGATCATATTCTAAAGAACATAACACCTAACATTTCATTTCTGTATGAGGAAAACAATCTCCTAGATTACTTTAGAAGCCTTGATAAGGTAAAAAATATTGGTCCCGATTTAATTTTACCAGGCCATAATGGTTTTATAAAAAATGTTAAGGAAAGAATTGAAGAGCTGAGAAAACACCATAATGAAAGGCTTAATGAAGTTTTAAGAAATCTTGAAAATAAAGAAATGAATCTTTATGAAATTGCATCGAAAATGACATGGAGTTCAAAAAATGATTTTATGAAAATGGATAGTTTTCAAAAATACATGGCACTTGGGGAAGCAATGGCACATGTGATTTATCTCGAAAATGAAGGTCTTGTGGAAAGAGTTGAAATTGATGGAAAAATAAAGTTCAGAATTTTGAAGAAAAATTAATAGGGTAAGATTCAAATTTACATAATATGGTTAAAATTGCGGTTTTTGGAGCTGGCACGATGGGGCATGGGATTGCGCTTGTTTCAGCAATGAAATATGAAACAACACTTATTGATGTTAATGAAGAAATATTGAAAAGAGCAATTGAAAGAATTGGAAAAAATTTGAAGAAATTGGTGGAAGAGGGTAAAATAAAAAATTACAATGAAATAATTTCAAGGATTAAGTTATCAAAGAATATTGAAGATTGCAGGGATGCTGACATAATAATTGAGGCAATACCCGAAAGGGAGGACCTGAAAATAAACCTTTTCAGGAACATTGAAAAATTTGCAAAAGAGGATGCAATTGTTGCAACAAACACATCAACAATACCAATAAATACACTTTCAAGGAATATTGATAGAAATGGAAATTTTATTGGCTTACATTTCTTCAATCCACCATATAGGTTAAAACTTGTTGAAATTGTTCTTTCAGAATTCACTGAAAAATCAAATGTAGAGAAAATAAAAAATTTCCTAGAGAATATTGGCATGGATTACATTGTTGTTAAAAAAGATGTGCCAGGTTTCGTTGTTAACAGAATCAATCTGAGAATATTTGAAAGTGCATTCAAGCTTGCGGAAAAATACAGCATGGAAGATATTGATGCTGTGGCAAAATACAGGTTAAATTTACCCATGGGATTTTTTGAACTCTTTGATTTCATTGGTCTGGATGTTTTGCTTGATGTGATTAATTCTTTAAAAAAGTATGGATTCCAATTCTCTGATACAAAATTGCTTGAGGAAAAGGTAAAATCCGGGAAGCTGGGAAACAAAACAGGTGAGGGCTTTTATAGACATGATAGAAAAATTCAATTTCCAAGGGATAAAATATATTGCATAAATCCTCTGGAATTCATCGCAGCAGGTGTGAACGAAGCTGCATGGTTAATTGAAAAAAATGTAGCGGATGTGGATGATATAGAAAAGGGCATGAAAAAGGGTATGAACTATCCCAGGGGACTGCTTTTTTATGCTGATGAGTATGGAATTGATGAAATAGTTAATTTTCTAAAAAATAAAAATCTGGATGTTAATGATCTTCTTGTTTCAATGGTAAAGAATGGAAAACTTGGTATTAAAACAGGTAATGGTTTTCATTCCTGGCCATATGAAAGGAAGGAATTTCCCAGGCTTGTTTATGAAAAAAGAAGGGATCATGCATGGATAACGATGAACAGGGAGGATAAACTCAATGCACTTGATGAACAGCTATGGATTGATCTGAAAAAAGCTTTTAAGATTGCAAACAAAGATAAAAATGTAAAATGCATAATTTTGACGGGTAAGGGAAATGCATTCTGTGCCGGAGATGATATAAATGTTATGGCATCCTGGAAAAATAAGAAAGATGCTGAAAATTTTTTCGCAATAGCTTCAGAGACAATTAAAGAAATTTTCAATTCGGATAAAACAACAATAGCCCTTGTGAACGGTCAAGCTCATGGTGGTGGTCTTGAAATTCTTCTCGGTATGGATATTGTTATAGCATCGCATGATGCAGTTCTTTCATTACCTGAAGTGAAAATAGGTGCAATTCCACCAATCGCAACAACCCTTGGTCTATCAATTGGAAGGAAAATTAGGAGATATATACTCACTGGTGAAATTATATCTGTGGAAAGAGCAAAAGAAATAGGAATTGTTGATGAAATTGTTCCAAAGGAGCAGTTATCAATTGTTGGAACAGAATTCTCAATTATGATTTCAAGAAATTCTCCTGAAGCTATTAGAACTGCAAAGAATTTAATTAGAAAAACGTTTGTTGATGAAAAAGGACTTGATGATGGCCTTAATTCACTTGTTAATTTAACAATTTCAGAAAATTTCAAAGAGGGAATGAGAGCTTTTATTGAAAAAAGGGATCCAGAATGGAAAGGATTATAATTCTATCTGATAGGTAAAATAATCCTCCCTTTTAACAACTTTAAGATGAACGTTCATGCCTATTTTTAGCTTTCTGTAATCATCCACGTTCACCCAGGAAAGAACATTTATATCACCGAATTTTGCAATACCAACCACATAGTCAGGGTATTTTGAAAATGATGTTGGTTTTGCATTTATAACGGTGAATGTTAATAAAGTGCCATCATTTTCAACTTCAACCCATTCCATTTCACTTTTCTTACATTCTGGACAATCACCCTGTGGGGGGAAATATGTTTTTCCACATAATTTACATTTTGTAGCCAGAACCTTACCATGTTCCAGGGCTTCAAAAAATTTATCTATTTTACCCATAGGTATCTGGTATTTAAGCTCAAGTGATCTTCTATCCACAAAGATCTTATCAGCCATTCAATCACCCCTTTCGTAGATTGTAACATAGGCGTAATGACCAGTTCCACCAACATTGTGTGATAATGCCCTTCCCTTTACAACTTTCACCTGCCTTCCCTTTTCAGCTTCACCTCTCAGTTGTTTTGTTATTTCAGCAGCCATGCTCACACCCGTTGCCCCTATTGGATGACCCTTTGCCTTAAGACCGCCATCAACGTTTGTTGGGAACTTTCCATCATGATAACTCTGCTTTTCTCTCAATATTTCAATACCCTTACCTCTTTCAGCAATTTCCAGATCCTCGTATGCCATTACTTCGGCTATTGTGAAACAATCATGCACCTGGAAAAGATCAAAACTGTTTTTTGGATCATCAATATGTGCCATTTTGTATGCTAGTTTTGCAGCCCTTCTGCTTGCCTCAAGTGAAACATAATCATCCCTTCTGCTTAAGTTTGCAGTACCAGTGGCATAACCCTGGGATTTTATGTAAACTGGTGTATCTGTTAACTTTTTTGCTGTTTCTTCATCCGCAAGAACTATTGCGGCAGATCCATCAGTTATGGGTGATGAATCATATAGTTTAAGGGGATAGGCAACATACCTGGATTTTACACATTCTTCCATTGTTATATCCTTCTGAAACATTGCGTATGGATTTAAAGCTCCATAATGATGCGCTTTTATTGCAGCAAGGCATAGATCCTCTTCATTTGCATTAAATTCATGCATGTACCTGTTTGCGTATAAAGCATAATACCCGGGAAACGTCATGCCAAAATTTTCAAACTCCCAAAAGAAGTAACCGGCCCTGCCTATAAGTTCAATAACAGTTGGATTTGGTGAATCGTACATTTTTTCAAGTCCTATTGCCATGGCTATTTTTGCATTGCCTGATTTTACACTTTCATATGCGACCTTTATTGCAGCACTGCCAGAAGCGCATGCAGCCTCAACTTTCATGGATCCAGATGTAAGACCGCAGTATTCACCAACCGTAACAGCTGGAAGAAATTCTTCACTCCAGAAACCTAAATTACCTAGGGAAAAGAATTCGACATCCTTCTGGCTTATTCCTGCATCATCAAGTGCCTGTTTTACACTTTCCCATGACAGTTCGTTCAGGTTAACGTCCATTCTTTTACCAAACTTTGAATGCCCTATTCCAACAATAGCAACCCTATTGTTCATCGAATGTTTATCGAAACTCTCTTATTTTAAACCTTTCCTTTAGAATCCCAGAAAAATTTATTAATAAAAATTATTTTTAAAATTTTATTTATTTTTCTTTTTTAAATATATTAATGAGATTGAAATGATTAAAATCACACCTATTGATACTGCGAGAATGAAATAATAATTAATTTGCTGTGAAGCGCCCATCGGTATGTTTGTTGAAAACAATATAATACTCATGTTGGCGTAATTATGCTGGGATTTCAGTGGGCCTAATATTGTTACATTGGTATTCCATTTTACTATAATTCCTGAATATTTATCTATGTAAACAGTTGTATTTCCAAAAGAGGAGACAATTTTATTATAAAATTTAACCTGGACTTTAATTACAGGATATATTTCATTGTTTATACTTAAGGTTAAATTACCTGTTGCATTTGCACTGTTTCCAGGTTGAAATGGATAGAAAATATCTGATGAAAAAGGAGTTAAAAGAGCACCAGGAACAAATCCTTTATTCAATTCATCAATTGTTTTTTGGTTTATAAAAAATATGGTGATTGGTTGATTGGGGTTTCCAGTTGTATTGAAATATTCACTAAAGCTATAATTAAATGTGGAATTTATGAATTTATAATTACAACTATAATTTGGGCTGTAATAATATACAAC
>JAVRLH010000055.1:0-6756 GCA_031961605.1 Thermoplasmatota archaeon | reverse complement strand
TTTAATATGTTTATTGATGCATTCAAATCTCTATCCATATTCATTCCACAAACAGGGCATTTGAATACCCTGTCGCTTAACTTTAGCTCATGATTAACATACCCACAACTTGAACAGGTTTTGCTCGAGTCCTTTGGATCCACCCTTATTATCTCTCTTCCATATAGTGCCCCTTTCCATTCCAATATTCGGAAAAATTCACTCAAAGATATGTATTGCAGATACTTATTCACTTTTCTCCTTACCACTTTGCTCCCTTTCTCCGATTCCTTCAACCCTTTCAAATTCAGATCTTCCACAACCACATATTCGTGGCTATTGAATATGTGGTTTATCGCCTTGTAATAGAAATCTATCTTGATGTTCTGAATCTTCTTCAATATTTTATCTTTCCTTCTCTCTAATCCCTCTATTCTCTTTGATCTCTTTATTCCCCTCCTTTCGTTTATTGCACTTTTCTTATCTATTGTACTTTGCAATCTCTCCTCTTTACGAACCAGACTCATTATTCTACCTGTGTCCAGTGATATTGCTTCTCCATTGCTCATGGTTATTGTGTTCTTTACACCCACATCTATTCCTACCGCTTCACCATTCTTTTCTTTTTCCTCCTTTTCCCTTTCGTACACTATGTAAACAAAGAAACCATCAACATCCTCTTTTATCCATAACTGTTTTGCTGTTCTCTTTATATTATCCCATTCCGTCTTCTTTGTTATCTTGTCCTTGATGCTCACCCATCCAATGCTTGGAAGATAAAGCTTTCTGCCCACAAACTTAAACCCCTGTGGAAATATCAGTATGCCATCATACCTGCTCTTTTTCTTAAACTTTGGAAATCCTTTCTTTCTCTTTATTCCATCTTTCAAACTCCTGTCCAATTTCCTGGCAATCTGTTGAAGCGTTTGACTTGGAGATTGTTTCAAAAATGGATATTCTTCCTTCATTCTCGTTATCTCTTTGCACATATCGGAATAGAATAGAAACTTCTTCTCTTTTTTGTATATCTCCCTGTTTTTCTCCAATAACTTATTCCACACAAACCTAATATTACCTAATGATTGCTTGAGTAACTGCGCTTTTGATATGGTTGCGTAGATCTTAACCTTGATTATGCTTCTCATTTTCCCTATCCCATTGAATCTTTAAGCTTTATGATCTCATTACTGACATTACCCGCTGTGGATACAAAATTTGCACGTGTCCTTGTATGCGAAGCCTTAAATCCAAAATCTGGAAAATATTTTTTTAACCATTTTGAAGATATGTCTTTGAAATACTTTACAATCTGGGATGGTGCATATCTTGGCGGTGCTGATACAAGATATACCTGGTCTGACATCACCTCCACCGCTATTATCTCAATCCCATACTTATACGCTATTTCATAGAATATCTCTTTGAGTTTCTCTGCTATTTTCCCTGTTAGAACATGTCTCCTATACTTTGGTATGAAAATAATATGATAGTTGCGCAGATATACTGAAAGTCTGGTTGATTTCAACTGCATTGTTTAATATATAAAAAATATCTTAATAAACATTTCGGCGATTCATCCCTGCTTTAAAAAGCGAGGCTTTCTCGCCGTGTTTTTGTAAACCAGGAATTTTTGAAATTTTACTTTCAATGATCTTCAATTTTTCAAATCTTTCTTTATCATAATTAATTGCCCTGAGCTTTATTTGTATCATATCCTCCTTTTCCTTGAAAGGAATATTTCTCTTCATTATTTCGTACTTTAAGTTTGAATAATAATCGTTTGTTTTTGGTACTGTTAGAAGAAGTATTCCAACAGACGGCACATATCTCATTACGGTTCCATTTAAAATTATTTTATGTAAATATGGTGCACTGAAAGCATTCTCATCAATGGAAAATATCATCTGTTTATCGAACATTTTTATATTTAGTAGATCCGTTTCATTTTTTAACTTTATTGCCATCTGAAATATTTATTCAGTTTCTATATTTAAAGGTTATGGCTTAATTGTTATGAATGAAAGATTTTCCAATTCCATAATTTTTCCCCATGTATCCTTGCAGGAACAGGGTTTTATGTTCTGAAGAATCTTTTCATCCTGTAAAAATGAGAATTCTTCAATTGCCTTTATAACATAATCATCGCATTTACCGCAGTTATGTGCACCCCTTTCTTTCCCCGGTGCTGTTGGAAAACTAACAACCTTTTTTGTGAATGCTGTTTTTTTAAGCACTTCCACAACACTCCATAGCCAGGGTGAACGGTAATAACCCTTATGCCATAGGTATTCAACAAGAGTACCTTTCTGAACGTTTACTGGGTTAAGTGAAACAATCTCAGAAAACTTTGATGCAAAAATTGAAGAATTTACTGAATCCTCAATTGCTTTACTTTCAGTTAAAAATGGTGGTTTCAAAAGCACATATGTTTTCACTGGAATACCTATGGAATTCAGATACTTTGCTGCCCTTACATATTCCTTTGATAAAAAACCTTTGTTGATTGAATTTTCCAGAATTTCATCATTTGAACTTTCAAGCCCTATAGCAATCATAAGTTTATCTTTAAAATCAATAAAATTACTTAGAAATTTTTCCCTTATAAACTCAGGTCTGGATTCAACAATTATCCTTTCCGCATTTTCAAATTTTTTTAATAAATACTTTGCTGATTCAACAGATATTTCATTTGGATCGAAAAAACTGCCTGAGTTGTATATTTTTACAATTTTTTCATTTTTGTATTTTTCTAAAGCCCTATCAACCTGTTTCTTCAAATTTTCAAACTTTACCCTTGTGGGATTTGTGTCTGAATAATAACCGCACATTGTACAGCCGCCAGATTTGAACCAGAAACATCCGGATGTTCTTAAAACAAGAACCATTGATCTTTCTCTTCTTCCCCTGTAGGGTTCATCCTCAAACCACAGGGCTGAGTATTCATCAGGCCTGTTTTCCCTGACTACATTTTCCCTGAGTTTTAAAATTAAATCATTCATTTTTTCATTTCTTTCTCAATATTTTCTATTTTCATGGTTAATTCATTGATCTTTTTATTCATTTCTTCAACCTTTTCCCTCAGATTTTTGAATTCCTCACTTTCTTCTTTACCTTTTAAAAGTGAATTTATTGCCACTCTTATTTCCCTTTTCATCCTTCCATCCATTTCCATTGAGAACTGTGCCTCCATTTTTCCTAAGGCATCTGTAAGATTTATCTTTGGTAGAGAGTTCACAGCAGCTCTTCTTACGGGTAAATAGTAATCCTTCAAAAGATCGCACAACGTTTCCATAATCTCTTTTTTACCTGTCCCGCAATTTCCCAAAGCCATTGCAGATGCGGATCTAAGCCATTGATTGTATCCAAGTTTTACGTATTCCTTTATTAATTTGCATCCTTCGTCTCCAAGTTCGCTCAGACCCTTCACAGCTCCAATCCTTACAATTTCATTCCATGATGAAACATCCAGGCCTTTCTTTAATATTTCAAACGCATCCCTTTGCCTTGTTTTACCCAGACTCCAGTACGCCTGTGAAAGAACAAAATCATTTTTTTCATTATTTATTATTTCCATAATTAATTTGAAAGATTTTTCATTTTTGAACTCACCCAGTGACTTAGCTATTGAAATTCTTACATTTGGATGGAGTTCATTATATTTTTCCATAATTCTTTCAATTGCCACCAGGGCATTATCCGTACCTATTGATCCAAGGGCATTTATTGCTTCAGATGCCACAGACCAATGATTTTCAAAAACGGAATCTGCAAGAGAGTCGATAACATCAAAACTTGGAATTTTTGCAAGGTTCTTTATTGCATCGATTTTTTCCATTACTCTTTCTCCATTTTTAAGAACATATTTTAATGATTCTTTACTTCTTTCAAATTTCATATCCTTGAGGATAAAGTTTTCAGGATCTATCACCACCGCCATTGGTTCTTCATCAAAACTAAAGGTGAACTGTTCAACTTTTTTATTTACTCTGATCCTTTTAATTATTCTTTCACTCTTTGTGTAAATTGCAATATCAAAAGGAAATGAAAATTCATCAGGTACATTTTCACCTTTCTGCTGCTGTTCTATCTTTAATGTTAAAGTCTTATCGTTTGGGCTGTAACTCTGAGAAACGAAAATCTCAGGATGCCCGGCATGGAAAATCCATTGATCGAAAAACTGTTCCATTGATTTTCCTGTGTTTTCCTTAAAAACATTCATCAGATCGTAGGTATCAACACTCTTGCCACCATATGTTTTGATATAATCACTTATGCATGACCAGAAAACATCATCACCCATTTCATACCTTAGCATGTGCAGTACCCTTGAACCTTTTTCGTAAAGGTGCCTGTCAAACAATTCAGCTGGATACTCATAAACGTTTGTAACGATTGCTCTTCTGTATTCTTCGTTTTTATAGTTTACTTCATCCTGGTATAGATGGTATAGAAAATCATCATGACCAAGAAAATGCTCAACATAAACAGCATTCATGTATGTTGCAAAACCTTCATTCAACCATCCATGTGACCAATCTTTGCATGTCAAATAGTCACCGAACCACTGATGTGCAAGCTCATGCGAAACAAGATCCTCACTCATAAAAACACCATGTATCTTTTCATTGTGTATTGTATATTCTGTGAGTGTTGTGGCATTTATGTTTTCCATACCCCCGAATATAAAATCATAAACAACAACCTGTGCGTACTTTCCATATGGATATTTAAAGTTGAGCGTCCTGGAAAAGAACCTTATCATGTCCGGTGTATTAACAAAGCTTAATTTTACATAATCTTTCATTTTTTTTGGAACTATGTACAAAAGCTTTACATTTTCAATTTCATCCTCCTCAACATAAAACTCACCTGCTGCAATGGATGTTAAATATATTGGATGTGGGAAATCCTCAACCCAGTGGTAAATCATTTTATCATCCACGTTCTTAATTTCAACAAGTTTACCGTTTGAAACAGCATAAAAACCTTTTGGAACAATTATTTCCATTTCAGTCTTTGACCTTTCGTTCGGATAATCGTAACATGGTAGCCAGTACCTTGTGTCCTCATCCTCTCCCTGTGTCCAGAGCTGGTAATCCTTATCAGGATAATATTCATCCGGACCAACAAAGAACATACCCCTCTGAGGCCTAGATTTGTATTCTATCTCCATCTCAATGCTCTCACCTTTTTCTATAATTTTATTGAAAAAAATTCTCAGAACCTTTCCATCATATCTGTAATTTATTTTCTCATTTTTTATAGAAACATTTAAAATTTCCATATCCACTGCATCAAGATCTACAAATTCCAGTTTTGTGTATAAAGCTATAAGATTGATTTTTTCAAGAGCCTTGAACTCTTTCTTTTGAAAATCTGGTTGTATAAATGCATAAATCTTTTCCTGTTTGAATTGTTTATCCCTTTCATACTTTTTCCTGTAATCCGGAAAGGTAAAAGATCTATATTCATCCATCATAAATGTTGAAAGGATCAAAATTATTTAATGTTATCGCAGCCAAAAAGTTTTTCATTAAAAATCAAAGAATTAAATAATAGGAATATATTTACAGGAAAAGAAATCAACAGGAGAATCTCATATGGATTTCCTCTACTTTGATATCGCCATACTTTTCTTTCTCTCACTTATAGGAGCAATAATTGCAGTAAAGTTTAAACAATCCACAATGGTAGGATTTCTTATTTTCGGACTATTTTTAAGCCCGTCACTTACATTTACGGTATTTGGTTTTCATTATTCAGGTCTTCCTGTTAGCTCTGCAATCGTAAATGTACTTTCACAAATGGGACTTTCATTTCTTTTATTTTTTATTGGTTTGAACATATCAGTTTACAAATTCAGAAAATCTGCACTTATTTCAATCACTCTTGGATCAATTGACATAGGCCTTATGTTTTTCATAGGATTCGTTATAGCAAAATTCATAGGTTGGGATCTTTACGATTCCTTATTCTTTGCTTTGATAATATCCGCCAGCAGTGTTGTTGTTACCGCAAAAGTGCTAGAGGACCTTAAAAGGCTTAACACTGATGAATCCTATGCGCTTCTCAATCTAATGATTTTTGAGGATGTCCTTTCCATATTTATTGCTATCTTTCTTTCTGGTGTAATTGTAACCAATGTAATGAAACCAGGGCTTTTAAACTTTGAATATCTTGGTGTGCTTTCTCTTATTGCATTTGTTGTCATAATGACCTTTATCTATGTGCCAATACTTGAGCCTAAATTTAAAAGGTCAGGGAATGATGAAATATTTGTATTATTCATATTTACAGTTATATTCACTATGGGTGCACTTCTGGAAGTTTTTAACATAACACCTGCTTTAGGGGCATTTTTTGCTGGCATGATCTTTGCAGAAACAAATTATGCAAGAGATATTGAAAAGAAGCTCGTTCCTTTCAAGCATGCATTTTCTGCAATATTTTTTATCACATATGGTATGAACATAGTATTGAATTCCTTTATATTATATGCGAATGTAATAATTATATCGGTAATAGCAATAATTTTAACTGAAATCGTTTTTGTATCAGCCTTTGCCTACATTCTGGGTTTTTCTGCGAAAAGTTCTGTTTTTATAGGAAACGGCCTTATACCCAGGAGTGAAGATTCACTTATATTCGCCAATATGGCACTTGGAATATATCTAACAACAAAGGGACTGGCGCTTCCGCATGCGAATGTAATGTACTCAATTACTGGGGCAATTGTTCTTTTAACTAGCATAATAGCACCATTTTTTGTTAAATTTT
>JAVRLH010000054.1:0-6761 GCA_031961605.1 Thermoplasmatota archaeon | reverse complement strand
TGGAATATTTTCAATATGCTTTACCATCATATTTCGGAATGCTTGTGGGACTTTTTAAAAAAATTGAATAAAAAGAAGATTATGTAATGAAATCCATACTGATATCCTTTGTTTCAATCCCATAAAAATACCATATCAATGTTAAAAATGCACCTATACCCCAAAGAACGATGTTGTATAAAATAAAACTTTGAAGATCCAGCGAGGAGGTGAAGAAAACTGAAATTATGTATGAGACCATTGGAAAGATTCTAATTAGAGCAATGGCTGTGGACCTTTTTTTTGTTGGAAAGAGCTCAGGTTCAAGTGTTGTTCTTGTTGCCCAAGCAAACTCTGAAAACATCATGTTAATGAAAAGCATAATAAGAAACACATAGAAGTTCTGAAAGATGTTAAGGAAATAAAATATTAGAACGGTTGTAATAAATCCACCAAAGTAGGAGAACACTGCGAAAATTTTCCTGCTTATGTTTATGGCATACATGGCCATTAAACCAGCTACAGAAGCACCCAATGATGCCATAAAGATTATCAAACTACTATTATTTTGGAAGTAATAAGGTCCAATAATGTATGCCATGAGACCGAATGTGAGGTACTGAGAAATACCCAATATCCCAAGGAAAACCAATGTTGGCAAGAATTTTGGTGCCCTTATCTTTTTTAATTCGGGCGTAAGAGATACTTTTTTCATCTCTTCAATTGCCTTATTATGTTTACCGGTGTCCCTGAGCCACCTGAATGATTCCGGAACTCTGTATCTGGTGAAAATTGCAATCGAAATTGCAAAAAGGGCAATACCTACAAAATAAAGTTTCTGTATGGAGATTGATGATGAATAAAAGTAAAGGAATATGAATGCAATAACAGTACTTCCTACATTGTTCCAGTTTGGTACTAACACAAGATATTTTCCCCTTTCCTCAATAGGTATATCTTCGGATAATAATGATAAAGTTGCAACTTCCTCACCACCAACACCCATTTCACTCATTGCAATTCCCAGTACGAGAATATATACATTGTTTGCAAAAAATATTGTAATGAAACCGGCAGCATAAAGAAAAATTGTAGTAAGATAAATTTTTTTCCTGCCAATGTAATCTGCAAGAGATCCAAACAAAAGGGTTCCCACCATCATGAAAAATGTTGGCAAAAAAAGAAAAATACTTTCGTACACCTTTGGTAAAGTTTTAACAAATGGCCAGGAAGTTGTCAAAGGTGCGATTGCGGCTATAATCCCCCAGATAAACATGCCCATTGATGATGAGATCAAAAGGCCATACTGGTATTTCGTTTTTCTATTTAATTTGTTTATTTCCATAAACCATCCCTCCGCCGGTATTATCCGGATCAGGTTCAATGGGTCGATTCCTCATTCCGGAATCCTCTCAGCCTCTTTCAGAAGCTCCCCATCAAAAGTCGTAATAGGAGGTCATATATAATCTCTTCTTAAGAATTTAAGAAATTCACGAATATCCATATTAACTTTTAGTGTAAAATTTTTAAATAATGAATTTTTGATTAGAACATGAGGTGTTTAAAATGCCTGAGGGTGAAGAAATCAGCAAAGGACTTGAGGATGTGAACATAAAATGGACAAGATTAACAACAATAGATGGAGAAAAAGGTATACTGAAGTATGGAGGATATTCCATAGAAGATATTGTTAACAATAATGCACAGGTGGAGGAAATACAGTACCTATTTCTTTATGGGAATCTCCCAACATTGGAACAGTTGAAGAATTTCAAAAAGAAAATAGAAGAGGGGTACAATATTCCAGACTTTGTTATTGACATTATAAGAAAATTACCAAGGGAATCGGATGCTGTTGCAATGCAGATGACAGCTTTTGCATCCCTTGCAGCAAAAGAAACAAACTTTAAATGGAACAAAGAAACAAACAGGGATGTTGCGGCAGTACAGATTGGTAGAATGGTTGCCATAACCGCAAACATTTACAGACATATTATGGGTATGGATCCTGTAAAGGTAAAACCATACCCAACGCTTGCTGAAACATTTTTAAGAGCAACATTTGGAAGGGATGTTACAAAGGATGAGATTGATGCAATGAATACAGCATTGATCCTTTACACAGATCATGAAGTACCAGCATCAACAACAGCAGGTCTAGTTGCGGTTTCAACATTATCTGATATATATTCTGGTGTGGCATCTGCACTTGCAGCATTAAAGGGTCCTCTTCATGGTGGTGCTGCCGAGGCCGCAATTGCACAGTTTGCGGAGATTGGATCTGCGGAAAAGGTTGAAACATGGTTCAATGAAAACATATTAACAGGAAAGAGAAGGCTTATGGGCTTCGGTCATAGGGTATACAAGACATACGATCCAAGGGCAAAAATTTTCAAAAGAATTGCTGAAAAACTAGTAGTGAGGAATGAAGAGGCAAAGAAATACTACCAGATTGCCACAAAACTTGAAGAATTGGGTATAAAGAACTACGGCATAAAGGGAATATATCCAAACACAGATTATTACTCGGGTATCGTTTATATGGCAATTGGAATTCCTTTAAGGAATAACATTTATACAGCATTGTTTGCACTTTCAAGGATAACCGGCTGGCAGGCACATTTCATTGAATATGTTGAGGAACAGCATAGACTTATTAGACCAAGGGCAGTTTACAGGGGTCCTGCTGATAGAAAATTTGTAAGAATAGAGGGAAGAAAATAAAAACAAAAACAAAAAAATTTATTCATTTCTTTTTTATTTATCTTTCATGGATCATTATTTGATGTATCCTTCAGTTAGAGGAAATAAAATTGCAATTGTAACAGAGGATGACTTATGGATCTATGATGAAAATCTGAAAAGGCTCACTGATGGTTTTGGTGTTGTAAAATACCCAAAAATATCTGAGGATGGATCCCTTATTGCATTTGCTCTCTACAGAAATTATGGTGATGAAAGAAATGCAATAAAATCTGATCTGTATGTTATTCCATCAAATGGTGGAAATATGAAAAGGTTAACATATTTGGGTAGTAGAAATCTTAAGGTACTGGGATTTTTCAACGGTAAAGTTTATTTTTCATCAAGTCATAAAACGCCAAAGAATGCATGGAACGAAATTTTTTTCATTGATCCAAAAGGAGGTTCACCAGAAAAACTGTCATTTGGTCCTGCAAATGATATTTACATGGAAAAAAACATTATTGTTCTTGGAAGAAACACAGCGGATCCTGCAAGGTGGAAAAGGTATAGGGGAGGTACAACGGGTCAGATATGGATTTCAAAGGATGGAGGAAAAACGTTTAAAAAAATACTTGAGAATTTGAACGGTAATCTTGCCTGTCCAATGCTTTTGAATGGTAGAATATTTTTCATATCCGATCATGAAGGGGTTGGAAGAATATATTCATGTGATCTTGATGGAAATGATCTAATGGTTCACACAGATAACAGTGATTATTATGCAAGGTTTGCATCCACTGATGGAAAAAGAATTGTATTTCAGATGGCTGGGGATATATACATTTATGATGGGAAATTGAAAAAATTATCAATAGATATCTATGGTTCAAAAAAACAGTTGCAGGAAAGAATTCTTGAAAATCCTCTTAATTATCTTGATGGAATTGCACTAAACGAGAATGGTGAGGAAATTGCATTCTGTATAAGGGGAAAGGTAACGAGGATGAAAAACTGGGAAGGGCCTGTTTTTGTTAACAATAGAATAAGGAACAGGCTTGTTCAATTCAAGAAGGATAATAAAAACATATCTGTTCTTGTTGAAAATGGAAAGGAAAAGATAATTCTCTTTGATGAGAACGGAATTGAGAAGAGTATAGATATGGATGTTGGACCAATACAGCATCTTTGGGTATCAAATTCAGGGAAGAATGCTTTCATATCCACAATGAGACAGGAACTTTATCTTGTTGATCTTGAAAAGTCAGAATTGAAATTTATTGACAGAACTAAAAGTGAGGAAATAGAATACCTTGATATTTCACCGGATGATAATTATATAGCATATGTGATTTCTGAGGAGAAGAATAAAAATAGATTGAGAATAAGAAACATAAAAACAATGGAATTTGTTGATGTAAAAAAGAATTACAGATGGATCTTTTCACCTTCTTTTGATCCACTTGGCAGATACATTTATTTCATTTCTATGCACAGTTCATTGCCCATAAATGAAATCATAAGATACAATCTTT
Source organism: Thermoplasmatota archaeon (assembly GCA_031961605.1). Lineage (GTDB taxonomy): Archaea > Thermoplasmatota > Thermoplasmata > Thermoplasmatales > ARK-15 > JAVRLH01. The sequence goes on along the minus strand of JAVRLH010000054.1, from coordinate 2,565 downwards.
CCTATCCTTTACCTTCGAAAATTTATCTCATAACTCTGAACGGTGGAATAAAGAATCCATTTCTGTATGAACCTGATGGAGAACAGAAAGAAATAAAGATAGAGTTTGAAAACATTGATGAAAGGATTATACCTGTTCCTTTACCTGAGGGAAGATATTTCAAAATTGCAGGTGTTAAGAATGGCTTTCTTTGCCATAATTTAACATTATCATCACAGGATCAACCCGTTCGTGGTGAAATAAGACATTATAATATAAATGACAGAAAGGATGAAGTGTTTGTTGAAAAGGCTGAATTTTTTGTTTTATCTGGTGATAGAACAAAAATGGCATACAAACTTGAAAACATGGTAAGGGTTGTTAGTTCCACAGAAAAAAGTGAAATGAAGAATACAAATCCTGGTAAGGAAACAGGAATAATTGACATTTCAAGGATTAAATTAAAAATAAATCCATCACTTGAATTCAGCCAGATGCTTTATGAAACATGGTCATTGATGAGGGAAAATTACTGGAGGGATGAAAACATAAAATGGAATGATATTTTCAAAAAGTATCATGATCTTTTAAATAAAATTTCAACAAGGGCAGAGCTTTCAGATCTCATATGGGAAATGCAGGGTGAACTTGGAACATCCCACTCATATGAATATCTTGGGGATTACTATTATTCACCAAAGGAAAACATAGGATTTCTTGGCGGTGAGATAGATTACAATGGAAAATATTTCATAAAGAAAATTTACAGGGGAAGGATGGATGATATTTCACCATTATCAAAGTCCGGTGCTGATGCCATGGAGGGTGATGTTATTCTATCAATAAATGGTATTGATCTTGATGAAACAAATCCACCAGGTAAGGTTCTTCTTAACATGGCAAATGAAACAGTTGCAATAACATTATTAAGAAAGAATGAAAGGATCACAAGGAACGTTAAACTTCTTGTTGATGAATCTTATCTAATTTACAGAGAATGGGTGGAGAATAACAAGGATTTCGTTCATAGAATAAGCAATAACAGGGTTGGATATGTTCACATACCTGATATGGGTAATAGGGGATACAACGAATTCTTTTTGAATTATCTGGAGGAAAGTGAGCATGAAGCCCTTATCATCGATGTTAGATTTAATACAGGAGGATACGTTTCACCACTTTTGCTTGAAGTATTGAACAGGAAGGTCATAGGGTACGATAATCCAAGGCATGGAATGAAAACCGAATACCCTCCAGAATCACCAAAGGGACCTGTTGTATGCCTTACCAATGAACTATCGGGTTCTGATGGGGATATTTTCAGCCACGCATTCAAGCTTATGAAAATAGGGCCACTTATAGGAACAAGAACATGGGGTGGTGTTATTGGAATAAACCCAAGGAGAAGGCTCATTGATGGAACAATTGTAACGCAGCCTGAATACGCATTCTGGTTTAAGGATGTGGGATTTGGTATTGAGAACAGAGGAACTGAACCCGATATTTACATGGAGAACACACCACAGGATTATGCATCAGGAAGGGATGTTCAGCTTGAAAAGGCTGTGGAAATAACGCTCAAATTGCTTGAAAAAAATTAATCCTTTAATTTTTTTGCCACCTGAACTATTCTTTTTCCCATTTCCCTCGCAATTTCTCTTTCTTCATCAGTTAAATCCCTTGAATTTCCATTATGTGATGGTCCATATGGTCCACCGCCGGATCTTGTTTTTCCCACGTAATCGTTTGGATAACCCAATGGTACGATTATCATACCATGATGGAATGCAAAGGTTGACATGGTGAGTATTGTTGTTTCGTGGCCACCATGCATTGTTGATGCACCTGTGAAAAATGAAATCGGTTTTCCATAAAGAAGACCCTTTGCCCAGAGAGATCCTGTTTGATCAAGAAAATTTTTCATCTGTCCGGCCATATTACCAAATCTTGTCGGTGAACCAAGAACAATACCATCAGCCCATACAAGATCATCAATTGTTGCTATTGGTACATCCTTCTGCATCTCCTTTGCTTCTGGAACACCCTTCAAATTTTTCCATATTTCTTCTGGTATTGTTTCCTGTACCCTTCTCAATCTTACCTCAGCTCCCTCATCAAAAGCCCCCTTTTCAATCTCCCTTGCAAGAAAGTATGTGGATCCATAAAGAGAATAATATATTATAGAAATTTTCACGCTCATAATTAACAAAAAAATTTTAATGCATAAAAAATTTTTGTTTTATAAAATTTTAAAATCCTTTTTCCTTTCACTCAGGAATCCATCAATATTTTTCACAATTCTATCCTTATCGTTTTCATCGGTATGCCTTTCAATTATAGTTAGACGCATAACTTTTTATACTTATCATCCAAAAATTTTAAAATCCAGCTTTTTGCAAATGTTAATGATTTAGAAAATTCATAGAATGATTTTGCTACTATGAATTTCATATGTTCTAATGATCCAACGAACGAAGTTGATAATAATCTCTTTATGCTTTTCCATATGTATTCTATGGGATTTAAATCTGGAGAATATGGTGGTAAAAATACAAGATCTATATTCAATGAATTTGCGAATTCAAT
>JAVRLH010000053.1:0-6907 GCA_031961605.1 Thermoplasmatota archaeon | reverse complement strand
GTTTCCATGACGAATTGAGGGATTTTTGTCATATTAGAGTCATTCATAAATCCGACAAAATCCCCCTAAATAAATACTTTTCGAAGGATTTCTACAAAGCTATTGGAAAAAATTTATTGTAGTGTCCCATTATAATGATAAGAATTTTGTGTAATCAAAGGATACTTTCTGAAAAGATCCTTACCCTCATCTCAGCATGTCCTGAATATAATTTATGGCATTAAATTTGTTATGATGATATGTATTTCGTTTATTCAAATTTACTGAGCCCATATTTGGATAGGGACTTTTTATAGGAATCAATAATTTCTAGACAGTACAGGAAAATTTATGAATGAAAAATTTTTTATAAAATTTATAAAGATTATAAAAATTATAAAATAATGTTTATATAAATGAAAATTATTCTGGTGTGAGGTGAAAACATGAAGGTCTTGGTTATGATGCTTGTGCTACAGGCTTTAGTACTATCCCCTGTTTTTGTACAGAGCACAGTGATAAGCGTAAACAATGTACCTGTACAGTTACAAACAAATGCAACACAATCCCTACAGAACCTTCTTGGGCGAATGATCTTTGTTATAAACAGTGTTGCTGTAAGTATTCTTTCAATAATTTGGATCTGGGAAGGTATTTTCCTCTTCTGGCACAAGGATGACAGGGAGGGATTACTGAAATTCAAGCATGATCTTCCAATAATGCTCCTTGCATCTGTAATAATACTGGGTGCCACTGTTATAGTGAACGTCTTAAGTTATATAGCCAATGGGTGAATAAATTGAGCATAGTGGACATAGTTAACATAGTCTTAACTCTGATTTTTCAGGAATTAAATACTTTACTTATAGAAGCAGTGGGAATCATATGGGGCCTTTTTATCTATCCTTTTCTTGATCCAAACTTTTCATTTCCACATGTTCTTAACAATGGTAAAATACCATCTACAAATCCCATGTGGATACCCCCAGGGATCAGTTTAGGATATCAAACATATGCCCAAATAGGTATGGATGTTTCTGTTAACCTGAACGTAATAATTTTAAATTATATAGTCGCACCCTTTTTTTCTATATTCTTGATAATATCAGCTATTTCTTACATTTACGATCATTTTACAAAATTCAGGAAGGTGAATATTGAGGAATACTTACCAAGAATATTCTTTGGAATAATACTTGCCTATCTATCTCTCTTCCTTTCAGATGGTATAATGGATGTTTCAAGAGTTTTTTACACTTTCCTTTACTCAGGTCTAAACATTGTATGGAATGGACAACCATCACCATTCCATGGAATTGAAAGTCTCTATATGTGGCCATGGAACTATTTCACGAACTTTAACCTAAATTATTTTGAAAATAATGGTCTACTTGAATTTCTAGTTCTCTTAGCTTTGATCAGCGTGATGATATTTTCCACAATTGTTTTGGTAATTAGGCTTGTCTGGATTTACTTTTTCATTATATTTCTTCCTGTAGGTTCATTATTCATTATGCATCCAAAGACTGAAATGATAGGAAAAAAGATATGGATATCATTAATCGATAGATCCATTGAACTTTTCTTTATGTCTCCAGTTCTAATGCTTCTTGCCTTCATTCAGGACCCACTTTTTTGGATTGCAATATTTGCAGTTTCATTACTGATACCAAGATTTGTTTCATTTGCACACATGGAAAGTGGTTATCCCTTAATCAACACATTTTTCCCGAGGATATTCTTAGGTGAAAACATAACAAAGCTAAGTAAAAAAGGCATTAGTGCGGTGAATAACTCTATAAAATACACACCAAAGTTTGGTGGATAAATATGGATGTTGATATTCCGGAAAACATTGGAACAGATCATATGCTAATGAATTTGACATTCTTTCAGATTTTGAGAATGATATTCTATGCATCAACCATAATAGTACTTTCTTTTTTTATTGCTCCAGTAATAGCAATTTTAATACCTTTTGTTTTTTTTACTGTTTTATACAAAATAGAAAATGTCGATTTTGATATTTATCTTTACAAGGCATTTTTTTGGTTAATTTCAAAGAAATACTACGATAAGGGGCTAATAAACGATAAAATATACATTAGAGGGAATGATAAAAATGAAACAATCTGGGAATACTCGGAAGGCTGGATGATGGCTCTCAAAACAACTGGAATTTCCCTGGATCTTATGGATGAAAAGGACAGGGATGAAATTTATGAAAGTTTTTTGAAATTTTTAAATTCAATTAATTTTTCTCTCCATATATATGTTTATTCCATGAAAGAAAAAAGAAAATTTTTGATCAGAAATGAAAATCTATTTATTGTTGGTAAAAGCATTGAAGATCTTATAAGGAATATTGAAAGAAATTACTGGAAGAAGATATTTTTAATTGTTATCAACATAAATTACAATGAAATAAAGGGTGAAAAGAATATTAACTTTGTGAAAGAAAAACTGATGGAAAGATACGATTTATTAAAAAAAGGACTCTCGAGCATCGGTATAGAGGTTGAGCCATTAAGGTTGCATGAGTACAGTGATCTTTATCTTACAATATGGTGATTTGAATGAAAACAATTCTTTACATACACACATTTTCTCTTGTATTTTCTTCAATTCTTTTTTATTTTACGGATTCTTTTTGGGGTTTATTCATTATAAACTCTGCATTATTGGTTAACCGTATGATGAAAACCGGATCATATGCTTTTATAACAATTTACATTTTTTCAATTATTTTTTTATATTTATTAAAAATTAAATTCTTTTTCATAGCCACAATAGTGACAATATTTTTTTTGGTTTTATGGGGGGTTTGGAATGAAAGTGAAAATGGAAAACGAATTTAGTGTGATTTTTTATCAAGATTACACAAAATTCGGCGCATTTTACTATGAACCTGTACTTAATCACGAGTATCCAAAGAAAATCAGTTTTGGAATATTAAAAGAGATTATAAGATCTGACAAACCTGTTGATATTTACATGCACATAAGACCTGTGGAAAATGATAAGATTTTAAAGATACTTGACTGGGAGATAGAGAAAATAGAGGGTGAAATGAACGATTACAGGGGATGGATATCAAGGGCCAAGAAATTGGAATACAGCCTTGAAAGTGCCAAGGCACTTGAGGATTATTTGTTAACAGGGAAAGGCAAAATTTTCAGCTTTTCAATTACATTTTTTCCAAAGGGAAAAAATGAAAAAGATGTAAAAACACTTGCAAACGAAATATCCTATAATCTAAGAAAGCATCTTTTTACACCAGTAAGATCATTGTTCTCACAGAAAAGAACAATGTTTAACATATTTCCTGTTGGTAGAGATTTCGTTCAAACCTCAAAGTACATTCAAACACATGGAGTTTCACTCTTTTTCCCATTCCTTACCGATTACATTGAAATGAAGGATGGAGTATTCATTGGCATAAACGATAAAAATCTCACCCCCGTGATCTTCAATAGATGGGATTTTCCATCAAGCCATTCCGTTATAGCGGGAACAACAGGCTTTGGCAAATCTTATTTTGTAAAATTAACACTTATAAGGGAATTGATAAACAATCCTGAAACATCCATCTATATTATTGATCCAATGGGAGAATACGCAAGGCTTGTAAAAGCTTTGGATGGGATTATCGTTCATGTTAACGAAAGTGGAAATGAAATAAATCCCCTGGATCTATATTCAGGTGCATCAATTCAGGAAAAAATGGTTGCTTTGAAAAATATACTTTCAATTACAATGGATCTTAGCAGGAGCGATCTTGCAATTATTGATGCAGCTTTGACATCACTTTATGCTAGAAAGAACACACCCATACTTTCAGATCTTGTGGAAACCTTGGAAAAATTTGGAGATGAAAAATCAAAAAGAATAGCTTTCTATCTTGAGAAACTTATAGAAGGATCACTGAAAAATTTGAATTCACAAACAAAGGTAAATCTTGTTAAAAACATTGTAGCTTTTGATTTAAGAGGTGTAAAGGATGAATTTCTTACACTTAATATGGTCATTATTCTTGATTATATATATTCAAGAATAACACAGAACTTTGATAAGAAAATTGTAGTTGTGGATGAAGCCTGGAAATTGCTTTCCAATGATTATTCAGCCACATATCTTGATACAATGTATAGGCATGTGAGGAGATGGAAGTGCAGTATGAACATAATATCCCACAAGGTTGATGAATTTCTTGATACAGTTAGAGGTAGAAACATTCTAAACAATTCTCTTATTCATGTGATATTTAAGCACAGTAATGTTAGTGCTGAGATGAAAAATTTTTATAGGCTATCAAAAATAGAAGAGGATTACATAGTTAATGCAAAAAAACCAAAGGAGAATGGTTATTCACAGGCTCTTTTCATATCCTTCCCTTACAGAATTCCTTTAAGGATCTATGGAACAGATAAGGAGAATGATCTAATCACAACGGATCCTGATGAAATGCGTGAAATTTTGTTGATCAATAAGGTTAAATGATTAAATTTAATTTTTAATTTAATGATTGAAATAGATCTTTACACTGAATTCTACAAACTTGTAAAACAGATACCAGAGGGTATGGTAACAACGTACGGTGATCTTGCTCTTGCCCTTGGTGATCCAATAGCCGCAAGAGCTGTTGGGAAAATGCTTTCGGAGAATCCAAGGCCCATTGAAATTCCATGCCACAGGGTTGTTAAAAGTGATGGAACAGTTGGAGGTTTCACACATCCTGAAGGCATAAATAAAAAAATTGAACTCCTTGAATCTGAAGGTATAACAATAAAAAATAACAGAATTGAGAACTTTGAAAAATTTCATTTCAGGGATTTCAAAAGTGATTATCCTCTGAAAAGAATTCTTCAATATGAGGAAAAAGTAAAAAAAGAATTAATTTTTGAAACAAAAAAATTTGATGGTATTGTTTCTTTTGATGTTTCATATGCTGGAAGAAAGGCATTCTATTCACTTGTTAAATTTGATTCTTCACTGAGGATTTTTGATATTGAGAATGGAATTGAAGAAATAAATTTTCCATATATACCAACATATTTTTCTTACAGGGAAGGTAACTTATTGTTAAAAATATATAAGGGAAATGATCTTGTCATTGTTGATGGAAATGGTACGATTCATCCCAGGGGTTTTGGTCTTGCCTGTTATGTTGGATTAAACGCAAAAACACCAACAATAGGTATTGCAAAATCTCTTTTACTTGGAAAAATTTTGAATAAAAATGTTTACATTGAAGGAAAAATTGCTGGTTTTAAAATTAATAAAAGAATTGTATCACCAGGAAATTTTATCAGCTTTGATGATACAAAGAAAATTGTGGAAGAAATAATAAAAAAATTGGATCCAATAAAATTTGCACACAATGAATCAAAAAAATTAAGGGATGAGTACTGCAGCAGCCACAACTGTTGTCCATTCTGATGGTTTTTCAACCACAGCTGTGGAAACTATGTGCTGTGTTAATAAAATTCTGTCATCCAGTTTCCAGTTCTGTGAATTTTCATCCCATACAAGGTGGTGATCAATACCAAGTGTAGATGCAAGCATCTCTGCCGCAAGATCCTCTGCAAACTCTCCCGCTACTTTATCAGTCTCACCGAAACTATGATGTTCGCTGAGATAACCGTAAAGGTTTCTGTCCTTTGGAACTGCGAGACCAACAGCTGCGGAAATCATTCTATTGTATTCATCCGAAGAATTTTTTGCAAGTACAACGAAAAGTATCTGCCCGGGTTTAAGGTACTTCAATCCCTCTTCCTTTGAAACTATCTCCGCGTTCGGCGGAAAGATTGAACTTACCTCAACAAGGTTGAACTGTGCAATACCTGAATCCCTTAAGGCCTGTTCAAAGGATCCAAGCCTGCTTTTATGCCTCCCCACACCTTTAGTGAAGAACAATTTACTTGGAACAATTGTGAACATGGTTAGAATACCACCACCTTTGTTTCTTCAATCTTCTCATTTTCCTGAACATCCACGCCCCTTTCTATTATGAAGTGTGATATTTTCTTTGGTTTCAGTGCCTTTTCAAGGTAATCAAGGGCATGGTATGCCTGTTTTGGATCACCACAGGTATAAATGCCAAGCGTAACCAGCTCATGTTCAGGCCATGTATGGAATGAGAAGTGTGATTCTGCTATAAGTATAACACCACTGCATCCAAATGGCCTGAATTGATAATAATCTGAAGAAATCTTAACAAAATTTGCATACTTAACTGTGTTTTCAAAAATAGGTATCATATCCTCTACATATTTACTCTTCTCTTTATCGACGCCGTAAAAATCCTCTATTATATGAATACCGACAGCCATCTCCAGCAACCTCCATTTTTATTTCACCTCCAGGGTTATAACATTCGTGGTTGAGTTAAACATTATATTTGAAATTTACCCCTATTTTATCATAATTTTGAAGTTTCAATTGGTAAACTTTTTCTATAAATTACCATTTCTTCTTTCAATGGATCTTGTTAAAAAAGTTGAATCCATGAAGGAAAAGATTGGAAATGAAGTGGAAAAAAGAATAAAAGAATTTGAAGAAATGTTCAAAAAGGATGATCTTTCCTGGTTCCATGAACTATGTTTTTGTATTTTAACTGCAAACACATCCGCTGTTATGGGATTGAAGGTTCAAAAAGAAATAGGTCCATGGGATTTTGCAAAACTTGATTATGAATCACTGAGTGAAAAATTGAAGGAATTGGGTTACAGATTCTACAACACAAGGGCAAGGTATATTGTTGAGAACGAAAAATATGCAAATTCGATAAAAAGTATTTTAATAAATAAGGAAAGAGAAGAAAGAAGAGAATGGCTTGTTGAAAACATAAAAGGTATGGGTATGAAGGAATCGAGCCATTTTTTGCGTAACGTTGGCTATAAGGATTATGCAATCATAGACAAGCATA
>JAVRLH010000052.1:0-6950 GCA_031961605.1 Thermoplasmatota archaeon | reverse complement strand
TCATACCTGCTCTTTTTCTTAAACTTTGGAAATCCTTTCTTTCTCTTTATTCCATCTTTCAAACTCCTATTCAATTTCCTGGCGATCTGTTGAAGCGTCTGGCTTGGAGATTGTTTCAAAAATGGATATTCTTCTTTCATTCTCGTTATCTCTTTGCACATATCTGAATAGAATAGAAACTTCTTCTCTTTTTTGTATATCTCCATGTTTTTCTCCAGCAACTTATTCCACACAAACCTAATATTACCTAGTGATTGTTTGAGCAATTGCGTTTTTGATCGATTTGCATAGATCTTAACCTTGATTATGCTTCTCATTTTCCCTATCCCATTGTATCTTTAAGTTTTATGATCTCACTACTGACATTACCCGCTGTGGATACAAAATATGTCCATGTCTCCGAAACCTTAAATGCAAAATCTGGAAAATATTTTTTTAACCATTTTGAAGATACCCCCTTGAAATACCTTACAATCTGAGATGCTGCATATCTTGGCGGTGCTGATACAAGATATACATGGTCTGACATCACCTCCACCATTATTATCTCCATCTCATACTTATACGCTATTTCATAGAATATCTCTTTGAGTTTCTCTGTTATTTCCCCTGTTAGAACATGTTTCCTATACTTTGATATGAAAATAATATGATAGTTGCACAGATATACTGAATGTCCGGTTGATTTCAACTGCATTGTTTAATATATATAAAATTTCTTAATAAACATTTCGGCGATTCATCCCCGCTTTAAAAAGCAAGGCTTTCTCGCCGTATTTTTGTAACGGATATGAGGAATGAGAGAAAAATTTTCAATGCACAGTTTTCTCTTGATGAATTGAAGGAAAGAAAAATAGGATATTTCAGGGCATTGAGACCATGGAGTTTCCAGCAGAGCATAACTGCTCTGGTTTTCGGTGCAATACTTGCCCAGCGTTTCAACCTTATGTTATTTATTCTATCATTAATTTCCCTTATACTCATACATGGATCCTTCAACGCCTTTTCAGATTATTTCGATTTTATAACAAATGTTGATAGACCAACAACAATGGGTTCTGCTGGAGCAAGGGTTCTTGTTGACAGAATAATGGATCAGAAGAAATTTTTAATTTATATTATTTCTTTATTTGTCACAGGTTCAATAATCGGCATTGTTCTCATGATACTAAAAAATCAGATTATTCCATACGTTTTAATCGGTTTTTTTGCAGGCATTCTTTATGGCATTCCAAAAATTGGATGGAAATGGATAGCATTAGGAGACCTGGCAGTGTTCCTTGCCTTCAGCCCTGGTATATTCCTTGGATCATATGTTCTACAGGGTGGTGTTCCAGGTATTTCTGAAATCCTGATATCCATATCCTTAGGATTCGTTATTGTTGCAATATTGCACGGGAACAACTGGAGGGATATGGATGATGACCTTAGGGCAGGTGTTAGAACGGTGGCGAACATACTTGGTGATAAGGGATCCATGATCTATTATCTTTCACTCATCTGGCTCTCCTATCCCTTGCTTTATCTTGCTGTCTATTTCAATCCAAAATTCTTCCCCATACTTGGATCATTCCTGACTATTCCCTGGGCTGTTAAACTCACAAAAATTGCATTGAACAAGAGAAACTGGAATAGAAACTTGTTGGATGTTTTAACAGGAAATTTCACAGCACTCCACATGTACTTTTCAGTGGGTTTCATGCTCATTTATATAATTTTACTTCATTTTTTATAATTTTTTAATATTTTCTTCATGGATGTATTTTTTACCCCTTAGTGCGGATAAAAGCGCACCTATGAGCGTTAATATTACCGCGATGATCAACGATTCCCTGAGACCCTGCATGAAAGAAGATCCAATTATATTAGGTATGAATGAATTTGATCCAATTAATTTTCTTGTTGATTCAGGAAGTGAATTAAGAATACCTTGTGGCATTGATGATATTGGATTTATACCCATGAATGCTGCGAAAAGTATACCTGAAGGTGAAATTTGTGAAATCATGCTTGCTAAAGTTTGTGAAAATCCAAGATTTATTGCCTCATGGTAAAGGATTGGAGGGAGATTCTGTGAAAAAACAGTTATTGCGATTGAAAAGAACAGTGCCATGCTAATTGTTGAACCTATGTTGTTCAATGTTGTTCTCATTCCACTTCCCACACCCCTGGATTCCGGTGGTAAAGAATTCATTATTGCTGTTGTGTTGGGTGATGCAAAAAGACCGCTTCCAACACCATTCATAAAAAGAATCAGTTCAAATTCCCATACATTGAAGTTGTAGGGTAATAATGTTAAAAGATAAAGCGATATGGCTATAATTATCATACCAAGGGTTGCAAAGAGCCTTGCACCATATTTATCAGTTAACATTCCACCTATTGGCCCAAGGGCAACAAATCCAACCATCATGGGTATCATATATATACCTGCCCATAATGGTGTCTGCTCATAGCTGAAACCGTGCAAAGGTAAATAAATACCCTGCAACCATATAACAACAAGAAACATTACTGCTCCTCTTCCCAGTGAGCTCAAAAATCCAGCAATGTTTCCATAGGCAAATGCTCTCACCTTGAAAAGGTTAAGGTTAAATAATGGAAACTTCACCTTTCTTTCAATATAGACAAATAAGGCAAGGAAAATAACACCAAAAATAAACATAAGAATAACCATGGGATTATTCCAACCCATGCTTGAATTTCCATATGGTACAAGGCTGTAAGTGAATGCCAAACTTATGAGAATCAGACCACCTGCAAGAAAGATGTTACCTTTATAATCTATTGGAATATTCACCCTCTTTGAAATTTCTTTTAATTTAAATACGGACCATAAACTCCCCGCAACAGCAAAGGGAATGTTAACAATGAAAACAAGGTGCCAGTCATAACCTGCAAGCAAACCACCCACTATGAGACCAATCAAATTGCCGGAAATAAATGATATCTGATTTATGCCAAGTGCTTTTCCCCTTTCGTTTGACGGAAATGCATCTGTTAACATGGCTGTGCTGTTTGTCATCAGGAATCCTCCACCAACAGCCTGTACCATTCTAAATATAATCAAAAGGTATGCTCCTGTATTGCCAGATTTACTGGGTATTATTGATAGGAGAACTGATGCAATGGTGAAAATAATGAACCCTGTTGTGTACAGCCTTGTTCTTCCATACATGTCTGATAATCTTCCAAACGTTACAAGCAATGATGCAAGAACAACACTGTAACCCATCAAAACCCAGAGAAGGATGGTGAATTCACCGGGTGCTGTTGGAGTTATTCCCAGGCCCCTGAATATTGCTGGTAAAGAGATCATTATTATTGTCATGTTTATTGAGGACATAAGACCGCCAAGGGTTGTGTTTGTAAGCACTGTCCACTTGTATTCCATAAGCACCAACAATTCCTTTACTTATAAAATATTTATCATTAAAATTTCTTCCTTTCCCTTAGAAGTGATGTGTAAACACCAATTAAGCTTAGGATACCAGAAATCAGCATGACAAGTTTGAAACCTGTAATGAAATCCTCATAGTATATTGTGTTCACAGATATCTGAATTCCTGAAAACATCTCAAGTATTAGTATTCTTGGCATTGCAGCTGCAAGTATTGAACTTGAAAGTGCAATGCTTATCAATTGACCTGTGAATCTCATTGTTCCCAGGGTTCCTGATGCAAGACCGAATTTATCCGGTGTGACGGATCCCATAACTGAATTCGTGTTTGGTGCTGAGAAAAGACCAAAGCCTATCCCTATGACAGCAAGTGGAATGACAATATGCAAAGGTGATGTTACTTTTATGAAGTATAGGGAGAGAAATGATAGCCCAATTAGCAACATACCAATAGCTGCAATTTCCCTTGATCCATATTTATCTGACAATCTTCCACTTATTGGTGAGAATATTACCATCAATACGGGCTCTGAAATCAATAACATACCTGAGAAAAATGCACTGTAATGCAAGATCAATTGAAGGTAAATGGAAAATATAAAAACTATAGAGAATGTGCTAACATAATTCAGGAATGCAGTAATGTTGGCTGCAAAAAATGTTCTGTTTTTTGTAAAAAGTTTTAGATCTATCAGGGGATTTTCAATTTTTCTTTCAAAATAAACGAAAATTGATAGAATTATCAATCCAGCGATAAGTAAATAGATAGTTGAAAAATAACCGTAGATCTGTGATGCACTCAGATAAATTATAATTAAAAATATTGAAAGTGGAAATGTTAATGCACCGAATTTGTCAATTTTACTTTTCCTTCCTTTCAAATCCAGCCCGTTCAATGTGAAAAATGATAATGTTAGGCCAAGTAGAGCAACAGGAACGTTTATTAAAAAAACAGATTGCCAGCCGAAAAATTGTGTTAATGTTCCACCAAGGAATGGACCTAAGGTTAAACCAAGATAAACGGACATGGCGTTTATGCCCAATGCACCACCCCTGATCTCTTTTGGATAAACATGGCTTACAATGGCTGTGGAATTTGTTCCTGTTAGGGCTGTACCTATACCTATCAGAAAAACAAAGAAAATTAACATGTAAATATTTAAAGCAAGATAAATAAGCATTGATGCTATTAAAAACATTAAAAAGCCAATCCTTAGGAATTTCACCCTTCCAAATTCATCTGAAATTTTTCCAAAGAGCATCATAAAGGATGAGAGTGCAATCAAATTTGCAAGCGGTACCCATACAATTTCAGTAAAGCTTGCATGGAATGTTTCACCAATCTTCGGCACTGCAAAAGATATAAGGCTTGATGTGAATGGAGGCAGAAATGCAGCTATTGAAGTTGTAAAGAGAACAAATCTTCTTTTTGTCCTATCAAGCATGATTTACAGGCCCAGCTCTAACTGTTCCTCTATATATTTCCAGAGATTATGCTCTATCTCAAATACCCAAAGTGATTCAGGGATTTCAAAGAACCAAAGGAGGGGTGTGAGAATTATACCTTCAATTGCAGCCACAGTAAGATCCTTTAACCAGTCCGCAATACCAACCCTGACTGTTACATTGTTTGGATCCCCTGAAATAACAACTGTCAAAGCCTGGTCCGCTGCAAATATTGTTCTCAGTATACCTTCCTTCTTTGCCTGTACAACAATTCCATTTGGATGGTTACCTCTTTGAACATTGAATTTCTGATCTCTGAAGAACTCCTCAACCTTGTCAGCAAGTCTGTTAAGATCAATATTTTTTCCTGTGTACTCTCTTACTGCACTCTTCATAATTTTTTAAACATGCAATATTCTATTTAAGGTTTTTTATGCCTTGAGCTGCAGGATAAATTCCACCTGCACCTGCAATATAAAGAACAATTCTCAAGACTTCATTTATTTCATCCTTTGTTGCCCCATTTTTTATTGCTTCATCTGCAAGTGTTTTCACACCTTCACTTGCACCATGTGATGCATCTATTGCCATGGCAATAAGATATTTGTATTTCAGTGGAATTTTCCCTTCTGAAAATGCAAAATCACTGAGATCCTTCAATTTCCCTCTTATTTCTTCATTCAACTTTTCAAGAGGATCCATGATCTTTCATGCAATTTTTTATTTAATATTTTTCAGAAATTGATCAACCTGATCTGAAATTTTTAGCTTTTCTTCATCCGGTACAAATTTATCAACCTGATTAAAAACACCATTCTCTTCTTTATAAACATGCTGCAAGAGCAATTCTGCAAGTGTTTTTGCATTGTTTTCAACGTCAATACCCTCTTTTATTTTTCTGTATAAATTCCTTACACCATTATGTTCGGCAAGTACCATTTTTATTGGTTCCATGTAAGGTAAATAATTTTTAAGGTATTTTTCAAAAACCGGATAGACTATTTTTTCCTCAATTTCAAAATGTATTTTGAAAAGATCTTCCACATGATTCAAAAGATCGTTCAAATTTTTATTCTGAAGATAGGATTCTGTAATCTTCACCGTATCCTTATGTTGCTCCCTGAGCTTTTTTGTTGCAATGGATCCCTTAAAATCAAGTTCATCAAGAAGGTTCATAAAAATTACCTGAACTTTTCATAGAATTCCTTAACCTTTTCTCTTGCATTTTCTTTCAAAGGATCACCATGACCTGATAGCATGATCTTGAAATCGTAGTTAAGGATCTTCTCAATTGACTTTTTCGCCAGATTCATGTCAAGGGTGAACTGTTCAGGAGGACCCTGAACATTGCCATTCATAAACCTTAAAAGATCACCAACAAACATAACACCATTCTTTTCATTATAGAGGGCAATGCTTCCAGGAGTATGACCTGGAACATGTATAACAAGAAAATCACCGATTTTATCATTTTCCTTTAGCTTTATATCCGGACTGAATGTTTCAAATTTCATAAACGATGAAAACATTTTCATCAAAAATCCTCTATCCACCTGGAACTCTTTTTCTCCAGTAACATAGGGTGCATCATCCTCATGTATCATTAATTTTGCGTTTGTGGCTTGTTTCAATTTCAAAGCTGAACCAACATGGTCAATATGTGCATGTGTTAGAACTATTTGCTTGACATCCTCAGGCCTGTGACCAATGGATTCAATGTAATTCAATATTTTCTTATGGTTTTTAGGCATTCCTGTATCCACAATTGTAATTCCATTACTATCAATGATTATGTAGGAATTTCCAACAACACCATCAACCTGATGTATATTTTCAAGAATCTTCATAATTATTGATTAATTTATTTCATATTTAAAATTTTGCGCATTAAAAGACCAAAATTCGCATCCTTGATTTTGAATTAAATAAAACTCTTTCAACTCTAGCACAAAATTGAAATTCAATTTTGATCTTAAAGAAATTTGTACTATTTAACTGTTACAAATTTTAAATTTTTGTCTCACTCAAATTGTAAATTTTAAAAACTAAAAAATTCATATTAACCATTTCCAGAGTGGAATAAAATTTATTCTTTTTCCTTCCA
>JAVRLH010000051.1:0-6982 GCA_031961605.1 Thermoplasmatota archaeon | reverse complement strand
TTATCGATATCTATAAATCGATATAGGTGATAAAGATGTTTGATAATAATTATGGGCATCATTTCGGACACCATTTTGGAAATCATAGAAGAAGGAATTTTGATGAGAATGCAATAATTGAATTCTTTGATCTTCCAGAAAATTGTTCTGTATTGGATCTTGGATGTGGTGATGGATTCTTTACAAGAATGTTCCTAAAAAAGTGCAAAGATGTAACAGATGTGGATCTTGACGATTCAAATTTTGAAGAACTCAACCGCATGGGAATAAAAACTTACAGGAGTGATATATGCAATTTTAATCAGGGTAAATATGATCTAATATTCATGTCAAATGTTTACCATGGTCTAGCATGGGATTGCAATGAATCGTTCTACAGAAACCTTCATGAAATGAGTAAAAAGTATCTTTCAATACTTGATTTCAAAATGGAAACGATGTTTGGACCACCTAAAAGTATAAGAATACCAAAGGAAAAGATAATTGAAAACTTTGAATCCCATGGATTCAAATTCATCAAGGAGAAAGATCTCAATACGCACTTTCTCCTTCTTTTTGAAAAGGTGGATTGAACATGTTTCATGCACATGGAATGCATCATCGTGGTCTTGTTGGCCTAAGGTACTGGATACTATTTTTGCTAAGAAGAAAGGAAATGACAGGATCAGAAATAATGAACACACTTGAAGAAATGTCAATGGGTATGTGGAGACCTTCACCAGGAAGCGTATATCCAATGCTCAAGGATCTTGAGGATGATGGTTTAATTGTATCAAAAGTTATAGAAAACAAAAAATACTATACAATTACTGAAAAAGGAAAGAATGTTCTTGAGTACATAATGATCCCTGATATGGAAAAGTATTCACAGAAATTTGGCATTGATATAATGATTGAAACACTTGATGGTTATGCAGAATATTTTTTGGAAAACAGAGAAATTTTAAAAAATAATGAAAATTTGAAAAATAGATTGAAGGAAATAGTTCAAAAATTCAATGATGTTTTAAAGGAATGAGAATATGGACAAAAACGTAAAATTGATTATATCATCAAGGTTCCTTCTCAGTTTCAGCTATGGTTTTCTAAACGTTATTATTTCACTTTATCTTTATTATCTGGGTTATTCATACATAATGATTGGCATTATTCTTGGAATTGCTCTAATGCTCAATGCAATTTTTGCACTATTGTTCGGAATGGTTGCAGATCATTATGGTAGAAAATTGACCCTTGTAATACTATTCCTTTTGTTTTCCCTTGCTTCCCTAATTTACCTTTACATTAACAATTTTATCATTCTTGCCTTTCTTGCTGGTCTTGCTGGATTCACAGGATCAGGTGGTGGTCCCATAGGTTCTGGAGGCCCATTCGGTGCTGTTCAGACTGCGATAATCACTGAAACAACAGAACCAAAGAAATTATCTGAAATTTTGGGCATTGCATCAATAATAGGTTTGATTGGAAGTATGCTTGGATCCGCATTTGTTTATTTGGTTGAAAATATGCATTTCTTTCTCTACAATCTATTCTACATAGCAGCAATTATGGGAATTTTAGCATTCATAATTTCACTTTTTGTTAAGGACAATAAAATAAGGAGCAAGAGTTTTCTTCCAAAGATTTCTTATAAAAATATCATAAAATTATCATTACCAACAATACCGGGTGGTTTTGGTAATGGATTCGTCACACCAATACTTTCATTATGGTTCCATGAGAAATATGGTGTCAGTGCTGGTATTATAGGTCTTGTCATGAGCACAGGTATATTCGCAACAATCATTGCCATGTATGCTTTTCCATATTTAACAAGGAAATATGGTGACCTAAGTATTATTGTTTCAACAAGGACTTTTGCATCAATTTTATTGATTCTCATAGCTCTTTCGCCATATTTTATACTTTCAGCAATCTTTCTAATTTTCAGACAGGCGTTTCAATTGGGTGCAATTCCTGTTAGACAATCTTTCTCAATGAAGAATGTGCATGATAGTGAAAGGGCAACAACATCAGGTGCAACATCACTTGCAAGAATAGGATCCTCTTCTCCCTCCCCTGTTATATCCGGTTATCTCATGCAATTCAGTTTTGATCTTCCATTTTTGCTGGGTGGAATTGTCAGTATCTTTGATCCTTTGCTTTATTACATTCTTTTCAAAGAACAGATGAAAAAGATTTAAAGAGGTAATTCTATTGTTTCTCCAGGTTTCAAAATTTTTACCCTTGTAACTTTGCTCCTTTTTTTAACTTCTTCCTCAAATTTTTTTGGATCTTGCTGTATTGGTGGAAATGTGTTGTAGTGCATTGGAATTGCAACCTTTGGTTTTAAAAGTTTAACAGCATAACCTGCCTCTTCAGGTCCCATTGTGAAAAATCCACCAATTGGTAACAGAGCTGCATATGGTTTATACAATTCACCTATAATCTTCATATCTCCAAAAAGACCTGTATCTCCAGCATGGTAAATACCTATTCCTTCACCAAATATAACAACACCAGATGGATTCCCTGTATGGAATGCTTGTGTGAAAACAATCTTTATGTTATCAACATAGAATGGTGATCCAATGTTTGTTCCAATGGTCTCACTTGCACCTTCTTTCTGTGCTTTTATTGCTGTTTCAAAAAGAGCAACAACCTTGGAGTTCAATTTCTTTGAAATGCTTGCACAGTCACCGTAGTGATCAGAGTGTTCATGTGTAACAACAATAATGTCCGCCTTTTTTATATCATTTGCTTTTATTGGTGCAAGAGGATTCTCGTTCAGGAAAGGATCTATAAGAATTGTCTTCCCTTCCATTTCAACCATAAATGCTGAATGCCCTAACCATGTTAATTTTACCATGATACATAATATGTAAAAACGAATATTTAGTTTTTTCATGTTAAATTTTAAGAAAGAAGAAAGAATACTGAATTACAATGATTATTGTTGTTGGTGTTGCCCATGTGATAGATCTATCGGAAAAAATTGAAAAGTTTATTGAAAATGAAAGGCCGGATGCTGTATGTATTGAGCTTGATGTAAACAGATTATATTTTTTGCTTAACAATGAAAGACCATCAGGTCATGGCATTTTTTCCATACTTGGAAAAATGCAGATGGATATAGCAAAGGAGCAGAACGTTGTTCCTGGGGAAGAGATGATCACAGCATTTAAAAAAGCGGGTAGCATGGGTATTGATGTATACCTTATTGATAGGGACATAAATGAAACAGTAGAAAGAATAAAAAACATACCATTTTTTGAAAAACTTAAACTTTTCCTTTCAGTATTTTATTCAATCTTCCCTTCAAGAAAAAGGTATTCCATTGATGAAATGATAAAAAATGAAAGGAAAATGATTGAAATTATGAGAAAATCTTATCCCCATCTTTCAAAAATTTTAATGGATGAAAGGGAAAATTACATGGCAGAAAAGATAAAGGAGATAAAGAAAGAGAAAATAATAGCATTTGTTGGAGATGGCCATATTTTTGGCTTGAAAAAAATTATTGATGCTCAATTCATACCACTTGAAGAATTCCTGAAAATCTGACATACTCCCCGCACTAAAGTGCGAGGGTTCTGCGTATAGGTTCTCTACCGAGAACCATTTCACGCATATACTCGCCGTGTCCCGACGAGGGAGCTTTACGCTCCAATCCTCTTTTTAATATGTTTTTTGACGCATTCAAATCTCTGTCCATCTTCATTCCACAAACAGGGCATTTGAATGCCCTGTCGCTTAACTTTAGCTCATGATTCACATATCCACAATTTGAAAAGGTTTTGCTAGAGTCCTTTGGATCCACCCTTATTATCTCTCTACCATATAGTTCCCCTTTCCATTCGAGCCTGTGTAAAAATCCCTTTTAGACATGTAACTTACTTTATCTGTTATTTCAATACTCTTAAACCAGTAAAAGATTCCTCTTTACTTTTGATAATTTTCACACAGCCTCATTCCAATATACGGAAAAATTCACTCAAAGATATGTATTGCAGATACTTATTCACTTTTCTCTTTACCACTTTGTTCCCTTTCTCCGATTCCTTCAACCCTTTCAAATTCAGATCTTCCACAACCACATATTCGTGGCTATTGAATATGTGGTTTATCACCTTGTAGTAGAAATCCATCTTGATGTTCTGAATTTTCTTCAATGTTTTGTCTTTCCTTCTCTAATCCCTCTATTCTCTTTGATCTCTTTATTCCCCTCTTTTCGTTTATTGCACTTTTCTTATCCATTGTACTCTGCAGTCTCTCCTCTTTACGAACCAATGACATTATTCTTCCTGTATTCAGTGATATTGCTTCTCCATTGCTCATGGTTATTGTGTTCTTTACACCCACATCTATTCCTACCGCTTCACCATTCTTTTCTTTTTCCTCCTTCTCCCTTTCGTACACTATGTAAGCAAAGAAACCTTCCACATCCTCTTTTACCCATACCTGTTTTGCTGTTCTCTTTATATTATCCCATTCTGCCTTCTTTGTTATCTTGTCCTTGATGCTCACCCATCCAATGTTTGGAAGATAAAGTTTTCTGCCCACAAACTTAAACCCCTGTGGAAATATCAGTATGCCATCATACCTGCTCTTTTTCTTAAATTTTGGAAATCCCTTCTTTCTCTTTATTCCATCTTTCAAACTCCTGTCCAATTTCCTGGCGATCTGTTGAAGCGTCTGACTTGGAGATTTTTTCAAAAATGGATATTCTTCCTTCATTCTCGTTATCTCTTTGCACATATCTGAATAGAACAGAAACTTCTTCTCTTTTTTGTATATATCCCTGTTTTTCTCAGTAACTTATTCCACACAAACCTAACATTACCTAATGATTGTTTGAGCAACTGCGTTTTTGATCGATTTGCATAGATCTTAACCTTGATTAAGCTTCTTATTTTCCCTACCCTATTGCATCCTTAAGCTTTATGATCTCAGTACTGACATTACCCGCTGTGGATACAAAATATGCCCGTGTCCTTGTATGCGAAGCCTTAAATGTAAAATCTGGAAAATATTTTTTTAACCATTTTGAAGATATGCCCTTGAAATACTTTACAATGTGGTATGGTGCATATTTTGGTGGTGCTGATACAAATAGATTTACAGGGTCTGACATTACTTCCACCGCTATTATCTCCATCTCATACTTATACGCTATTTCATAGAATATCTCTTTGAGTTTCTTTGTTATTTCCCCTGTTAGAACATGTATCCAATACTTTGGTATGAAAATAATATGATAGTTCCAAAGATATACTGAATGTCTGGTTGATTTCAACTGCATTATTTAATATATAAAAAATATCTTAATAAACATTTCGGCGATTCTTCCCCGCTTTAAAAAGCGAGGCTTTCTCGCCGTGTTTTTGTAAAAAAGGAAAAATAAATTAATAAGTTGGTATTTGCAATTCTCGTATTTGAAGGTGAGAAATATGCCTGTTGATCTTGAAAAGGTAAGGTATGGTACGGAATTGATTAAGAGAGGATTTGCAAAGATGCAGAAGGGAGGGGTGATAATGGATGTTGTTAACGCTGACCAGGCAAGGATTGCAGAAGAAGCAGGAGCTGTTGCCGTTATGGCTTTGGAAAAGGTTCCGGCTGATATTAGGGCTGCTGGCGGTGTTGCAAGAATGGCAGATCCAAACAAAATACAGGAGATCATGGATGCTGTATCAATACCTGTAATGGCAAAGGTAAGGATTGGGCATGTTGCTGAGGCAAGGGCACTTGAATCTTTACAGGTTGACATGATTGATGAGAGTGAGGTTTTAACACCAGCGGATCCATTCTTCCATATTGATAAGAGAGAGTTTGTTGTTCCATTCGTCTGCGGTGCAAGGAATCTTGGTGAGGCAGTAAGAAGGATCTGGGAAGGAGCCGCAATGATCAGGACAAAAGGGGAGGCAGGTACAGGAAACGTTATTGAGGCTGTAAGGCATATGCATCTTGTTAACAAAGCAATTGAATCTTTAAAAAGTAAAGATAAGGATGAGATATACGAAATATCAAAAAGTTATGCAAACAGCTATGTTACATTAATTTTGCAAATAAAGGAAATAAACGGTGAGGAGAAGAAAATAACAAAGAATGAAATAATATATTCTAAATATACGCTTGATGAAATAATTGAAGGTCTTTACAAGGAACTACTTGAAATAAAAAAGTTTGGAAGGTTACCAGTTGTTAACTTTGCAGCAGGTGGTATTGCAACACCTCCAGATGCAGCATTAATGATGCAGATGGGTGCTGATGGTGTTTTTGTTGGTTCAGGAATATTCAAATCACCAAACCCTGTTGAGATGGGAAAGGCTATTGTTGAAGCTGTGATGCATTACAATGAACCTGAAGTTGTAGCAGAAGTTTCAAAGGGTCTTGCAGGAATGAAGGGATTGGAGGTATCAAATTTACCACAGGATCAGAGATTGCAGGAGAGAGGCTGGTAGGGCCCGTGGCCTAGTTTGGATAAGGCACTGGCCTTCTAAGCCAGTGATCGCGGGTTCAAATCCCGCCGGGCCCGTTTTGTTTCATAATTCAATAATCTGAACAATAGTAATCACTATTTCAATCTAAAGGATTCGACAAACGGTAATTTTTGTTAAATAAATGAACTACGCCACTTTTAAAACCAGAGATTTTTCCTTCCAGGGTAAGCTTGATCCACAATCACCCAGAGTGCATGATTTTTCATTATGATACAGTTCTATGGGTATATTTGAAAGGCAGGTAACGATCTATTTTCTCTACAAACTTGAGCTTGACATGTCCCATGCTTACGTCTGCTAGCACTCTTAATCATACAGAAATGACAATTATAACAACGAAATATAAAACATATGTTCTTTATGCTTCGGGGAGAGAATTTTCCGTTAAAAAAGTTAAAAGATCATCTGACATACTCTCCGCATTTAAATGCGAAGGTTCAGGGTATAGGTTGTTTTGGCTATCACAACCATTTCACCCCTATACTCGCCGTGTCCCGACGAGA
>JAVRLH010000050.1:0-7311 GCA_031961605.1 Thermoplasmatota archaeon | reverse complement strand
ATTTTGTTAAGTTTCACTTTTTAACCCCCTGTGCTTGAGATTGCTCAAAGAAATACATTGAAACTATGGCGTGCTTAAAAACAATGATCCTTCTGTTGTCTTTGGTCTGGATTTCTATTTCGTATTGGCCCACATTTGTTAATTTTCCCATAATCTGGCTGTTCAAAATGGTAGTGATCATTGCTTCCTTGCCAATGTCATTTTTTGTTAATACAGCCGAGACACTATATTTCAATTCCTTTTCCTTTTTCTCTTTCTTTTCCTCATTCCTTTTTTCATTTTCCTTTTTCAAATTTTCATTTTCCATTTTTATTACCTCCTTTATATTTTTTCAAATTTTCAATTTTCTTTAGCCTCTCCTCCTCAGATAAATTATAAAAAGATTTTAGCCCTGCCTGGATCCTTGTTAGTTCATATTTGGTATATCCTTGATATGGAAGGCATTGTTTTAGATCCTCTGGCAAATTTTCCCAGATTTCATGCCTTTTGTTTTTTGATAACCTGCATTTTGGATCTCCTTCCTCTGCATACCTTTTATCAATCAATGGGTCTAAGGGACACTTTGGTGCATTACACCTATCCCATTTTGGGCATAGTTCCATAATTGCCAAAGCCTGGTCTTCACTGCATTTTATGACCCCCTCATTTGCTTGGTTATTTTCAATTGATTTTAAGGTATAGGTATTTTTACTCTTATTTTGAAAGTTAGGTTCAAAATCCTCGAGCATAGAGGCAAAACTTGAATGGTTTTGATCCTTTTGGGCAGGTTTTGAATTTTCCATTTTAAAAACCTCCTTGCATTTTTTCTTCCATAACCTCATTCAAAATTTCCGTTGTGAAAAAGTAATCTTTGAAAACTGCCGAGGCCATTTCAATATCCTGGATAAGTTTTCCTTTTTCCATGTAGACCTTCGGGGTTTCAACACCTAAAACAAAGAAATGTTCTTTAAACAAAAAGTAATACTTGTATTGGATTGGATCAACATTTTCAAATCTCTTTTTTACTTTATTGAGAAATTTAAGGAAAACCTCTGGAACTACATATATGGAAATGTCAAGTGCCTGAAAAAGAATTAAATTAACTGAAATACTTACTCCAGGATAGTTAATAGTTTCTTTTATTTCTTGAATTTGTAGGAGAGGTATTCTTTCGTGTGTTATTGAATCTTCTGTGCCTAATTCAGATCCTCTATGATTTTCAAGATCATTCAATACATCAAGGATTAAATTTGCAGGGCCTGTGAATGGATAGATTACTTCTTCTTTTTTGAATTCCTCCATAAGCCGAGCCTTGGTCTCTCTGGCAATATCAAAAGGAATGAAGGAAGGCATTGAAGAATCCATGTCAATTCACCTCCTGAGGTCTGGTTCTTAAAACAATGGTATGACCCCAATATGAGACCAGTTCAAATTTTGCCTTGAGTTCTTTTTGTGTTTCTGGATCATAGAGATCCCATGGCCCCTTGAGTTCAATCTGCAATGTATGATCGTCCAGTTCATACATTGCTTGAAGTAAACTATCTATATTATGATCTTTGAGCCATTTTTGTGTCCTTTCCATTAAGGTCTCTTTCTTTGGTATAGGATAGAAAAGCATGATTTCGTCAATGCCCATTTCATTAGCAGTTAGATCTATTTTTTTGAATTTACTTGTAAGATAATCCTTCTGGGCCTGTGTGAATTGATTGTATATTCCTTTGATCCATACGAGTATTGTATTGGAATCACTGGGGTTTAGATAGACTTTATAAATTGGAATTCCCAGGTCTATGAGGCCTGAAAGATCCCCTAAAAACTGATTTTTGAAAGCAGGATCTGTATTTTCAAGGTTTTCCTTTAAATTGGGGTCGATTACCTGGAATAACTTGACCGGTTCTGAGACCGGATGGACCGGTAAGACCGAATCATGGGAAATATATACACTATTTTTTTCATTGCTATTTTCATTCAGATCCTTTAAAATTCCCATTCTATTTTGAACTTTATTGGTCTCATTTTTATTAGATTCATTGATTATAGAATTAGTATTTTCTAATGCCTGAGTGAAATTTTCAATACCTTTTGATATAGTATGAGTTTCCATGGATCCGGTCTTACTGGTCCTGCCGGTCTCGGATTCCGGTCCTGAATTTTGGTCATTCAAAGAAAATCCCATATTTTTCTCAATTTCCTTTAAAATTTCTTTTACATACTCGACATCATACCTTAATCTAAGTTCATTGAGTTTTTCTTCGTCAGGTTTTCTGATCATACGGTATCTTTTTTTCTCTTCCTCTGGTCCATTAGGTGTTTTTACTGTTTTTGTTATGAATGGTCTGTCTATAACAAAACCTAATTCATCCAGGTTTTTATGAAGATCCCTGTAAGAAAGATCAAATTCATCGTAAATAGAATGCAAATAAACCCCTTCATATTCTTTTCCCTGTATTTTATATGTATCTGTGTCCTTTCCAGGTTCCCCATCCTCTAATTTTTCAAGGATTGCCATTGCTAATTCCCCTTTGAGTGTTTTTGAATCATTTTCAACACTTCTGATTATCTGGTTATGAATGATCTTTAAGATCTCTGGAATTGCCTCTGGCATAATTGCTAATAGAACATTAAATGTAGTCAGGATCTGTTGTAATCTTGGTTCAAGTTTATCAACATAAGGTTCAAAGAAACTATCCATTGGTTCAATAGTGTTTATTTTGTCAATTAAGTCAATCCTGAACTGGAAAAGTTTAGCCCTTATTTCCTCAGCCCATGTTTTAAATTTATTGCGTTGTAATCCCCTTAAAGATAATGGGATTTCTCTTTTTCTTTTCATTTCAAAATCCATGCTAACATGAAAACTTCTGCTTTCAATCCCTCTTTCTTCATAAGGAATTCTACTTCCTAAAATAGTGGGACCGAAAATATTGTAAGATAACAATGTATCTTTCCCTGTTTGTTTTTCCTTATTTGCATTTATGTATGGAGCATCTTTGTTGAATCTTCCGTTAAGTAGTGCTATGATATCTTTATCAAGGTAAAGTTTCTCATCAATGCAAATAACTGCTTGATATTCGTCTGCTAATCTTTTTAACGGTGCGGCTGGAAGATCAACAACATAAAGACCATAAGGGGTCATTTCAGCAAAGGTCATTAAAAGTCTGGATTTTCCTTTGCCTGTAGGTCCTGAAATATGAATGTCTGCAAATGTGTCTGTATCCCATTCATCAAATATAGAGGCCATAAAAGCATAGAATGAAAATAAGAGTTCATCCACTTCAGGCAGTTCAACATATGTATGAATGTATTGTTGAATTTCTTTAAATAAATCATATGGCCTTCCATATGGTTTTGGGTATGGTGGGAATTTTATAGCCTCAACTTTCCTTCCTTTCTTTAAGAGTCTTTCAATTTTTTTCATGTTAATCTGTTCCTTTGGGTATATCCTGTAAATTGTGTCCGGATCTTCATCATCTGGAATATCAACATAAGGTAATTCTTCGATTATTTGCCCATCTTTGTGTTTCAGGAATTTCAAGGAATTGTTTTTGTCAACAAATTCATCATAGTGATAACCGTCATTATCCGTGAATCTTGTCATGGAGTCAGAAATGATCTTTTCTTTTTTCTTTCTCTTTTTCTTCTTTAAAAGAATTTCTTCAATTTTCTCACTAACCTTTTCCCCAGGTGTTTTATTTTCTTCAGTCATTGTTCAGGCCCCCCTCAATTTCATTGATCATTTTTGCAAGACTGGTTTTTCCTTTCACCGGCTTGCCTTTTTGCAATCTCTGGTCTGTGTATTTGGAAGCACTAACATGATCACAGCCCTTCCCAGTTAGTCTGCAAAGTTCTGAAAGAATGTATTTTCTTGCCTCTGGCTTAACCCCTCTCAATGCTAACATTCCATTAATTGCCAATGTAAAATCATTCCTTCTGTGATCGGCCTTTTCCCAATAAGGTAAAATGATCTCTATGATTTTTTGGATCTTTTCCATTTCAAAATCCTTGAATTCGATCTTTTCATTTGCATTTATAGGATTTGGCTTATATTCCTTCAATAAAATATTGAAAAGCCAATCTGGAAGATCTGCAATTTCACTTATTTCAATGAATTCATATCTTCCTAATGGTCCTTTGGAAGGGGGCAATAATACATATCCTCCATAGGTCTTAATATCAACATGATCCCATAGATTGGTTCTATTTGTAATTTCAATGTTCTTTTCATCCAGGATCCTTTTTTGATCTTCCGTTAATTTAAAGAAATATTGTGTGCCTCCTGACTGTGTCCTTGTAGTTAAGGTATGGACCTGTGATCCCTTACCATACTGTTCAAGGATTTTCTTGAATGAGATCAAGCCCTGTTGTATTATTTTTCCATTGGGGTCCAGGACTGGGTTTTTATTTTGGTCTTTTAAAATATCACAATCGATTACTAAATAACCTTCAGGAATTGCCCAGCCTATATTTGCTTCCTTGTGTCTATGCCATATCCTTGCTATTTTATGGACATCACTACTTGCATCCTTGACACCATGAGTTAGACCCATTATGGGATCGACTAACGGGGATTTATCTGGATTGCAAGGAAAGATCTCAAAACCCAATTTTGCCCATTCAACCGCATAGGCAATCATGTTATAATTTCCTTGAAGCATGTCTGCAATGGGCTTAACAACACTGGAAATTCTTTTAATAACATTAGAAAGTCTTTCCCTTTCGGCATCACTCAGGACCATGTTCTTCCCCTCCCTCAAAGAAAAATAAGGACTCAAAAAGGAATTTGTATCCGAATTTACTGGAAAATCTCTGTAGCAAATTGTTGCCTAGTTCGAAAACTTTATTAGTGTGTTTTGTATTAGTATTAATTGCCTCATCTTTGAAGGGAGTGTTTTCTCCTTCAATCATTTCATTTTCACCTCATTTTTTAACTTAAGATCTTCAAGATCCAATATCTGGAGCCACACAGAAACAACTCCCAAAAATTCCTCTTCAGATAGCAAGTCATTGGTTCGAAGGATTATTTCAGTAAGTGGGTGGTCTGGAAAATGTTTTGTAAAGTTCTCCTTCACTTTTCGAATGTCTATCATTATTCATCACACTCGTCTTTTACTTTTTCCATCATTAAATTGTATTTCATCAATGAACCTATATTCTTTACTTTTTATAAATTTAATTTGTAGGTTAGGTGAGATTTTTTACCCAACTCTCACAAACCAAAAAATATATTGAAAATATTGAAACAACGAAATTTTTAAGAATCTGGATTAATATCTTTTAACCAACTTTTACCCAACTCCTGGGTCGGAAGAGTGAGAAAAATGAAAGAATCTGGAAAAGGCAATGAAAAAATATCTAGAGATGAGGTAGATGATGTGATTAAAAATTATATTATAGAGGTATTAAGATCAAATAAAGTTCTAAGATATACAGGTATAATTGAGAAAATAGAGGAAATTGAAGATAAAAATAAAGATGAAAAAACTAAAATTAGAAATATTCGATACCGCGTAAAAAAAATATTAAAAAAACACTCTGTAGATTATGCTAATCGAAAAAGTTTTGACAAAGAACATTTTATTTACAAAATTAAGAAAAAGGATTTGAATAAATATCCAGAAATCGAAGGACTCATATCGCAAAGTGACCTAAAAAAAGCGGAGAATGCTACCTTTTATTTTCTTCCTGAATCATTATATGAACCTGTAACTGTTAAATACTACGTAAAAGAACTATTAGAATTGATTAAGGATATAAACTCCTATTACAACACACTAAAAGAGAAGAAAATAGAAAATCTCCTTAATGAAGAAAAAATAAAAATAAAAATCGAACAATTTAAAGGGTTGGTATTTGATTTGTGGAATCCAGATTATGCTAAATATTTATCAATTGATATGATAAAAAAGATTTTTAAAAAAATGATGTTAGGTACTTCCCAACTTGTAAATGGTTCAAATTTTGAAAATTATAAAAAGATAGAAGAAGAAAATGTTAAAGTTAGGGAACATCTTTACCAAATAGATGAGGGAAATACTCTGAATAAATTAACAAATATAATATACATGGCTTTACCCTCAGCTTTAGAATCTAAAGAGTTAACAAAATCTGATATACAAATGAAATATTATCTTTTTGCGTTGATGAAATATGCAAATAAGAAAATTACAGACTTTTTTTTCAATCAATTTGACACAATTTTAAAAACAGAGGAATGTAAAGATAAAAATTCAGAGGAAGAGAAGATTAATTGCTTTTTAAGCTATTTAAATCGTAATATGAGCTATGGTTTTACTAAAGAGATATTTGAAAATGCATTAAAATCCTACATTGTTTTAATTAATGCTGAAAAAAATAATGAAAAGTTGAAAAAAGAAATTAATGCCGAAAAAAATAGAGAAAATTTGAATATAGACATAAATGCTGAAACAAATAAAAAAAACTTGGATATAGACATACAGGAATTTTATAATTTTATATTAGGATTGTTTGAAAACGAAAAGTGGGCTAAATACGAAAAAGGATTTTTGCAAAAATTAATATGCTCAGAAGAAAATAAAGGCATATTAAGTGAGATTTTAATTATGAAAAGAGAAGATATATTGAAGAAGTATAAAGACTATCTTCCAACAAATAAAAATATAGCAGATCTTTTTTATTGTTTACTCCATTTTGTTACCATAATTGAAAATAGGAAAGGGACTATTTTTGTATAGAAAAGGGCATTAAAGAGTATTAATAATCTCTATCACTAATATACTAACATCTTAATACTATCACAGCTCTGTGGAAATCATATAAACCTTTTATTATTATCTCATTTACAGAAAAATTAGAATGGGAGTTTAACAATTGCTGTACCATTAGGTAATGCCGCTACAAATTCATATCCTTTACTAATGTATTCCGCCAATTCATCAATTTTAACTACTTTTTGTTTACTACCATTGTTTGTAAGTGCTCTTGTCACTTTATCTCTGAGTAACTTTTGGAAATCTTCATTGGATATATTTGAAAGATCCATTTTTTCAATCTCTTCCTGTTTGTAACCAACTGCCAATAACAATTGTTGTTGCAAATATAATTTAGCATTCGATTCAGAAGGTTCTGTAACTCTTGTTTCCAAAAATTTGGTGCATTTCTTATATGCTTCTCTCATTTCTTCTATTAGGTCAGGTGGTAATCTCTTATTTGTCGAGTATCTTGCTTCGATATCTCCTTTGTGACCCATGAAAAACTGTCTCCAGGGATGTGAAATTAATCCTTTTGATTCTGCAATATCCAAAGCTGTTGCAAAATAAGATCTTAAAACATAAGGTCTCATTTTCAATCCTGCGG
>JAVRLH010000049.1:0-7565 GCA_031961605.1 Thermoplasmatota archaeon | reverse complement strand
TTTCCATGACGAATTTGGGGATTTTTGTCATATTAGAGTCATTCATAAATCCGACAAAATCCCCCTAAATAAATACTTTTCGAAGGATTTCTACAGAGCTGAAATAGGATATAACTTTAAATAGAATTTTTTCATTCTTTGATTGATGATGAAAAGAGGGTCAGCTGAGCTTTGCTGTGATGAACCCTATGAGTACTGATTATCCAAACATATGACCGGATATCTCCTTTCCACTTTTTTCCGATTTTCTAATTTTTTCAATACCATAAAGGAAATCCTTTATTGTAACAAAATCCCTCAATTCCCTTATTGCGTTCATCCCTGCCTCTGTACAAGCTGCCTTAATATCCGCCCCTGAAAATCCCTCTGTATTTTTTGCAAGAAGATCTATATCCACATCCTTTAAGTTCATTGTTCTTGTGTGTATCCTGAATATCTGCTTCCTTGCATCAAGGTTTGGTAATGGTATATCTATTATTCTGTCAAATCTTCCTGGTCTGATTAAAGCTTCATCAAGAATATCTGGTCTGTTTGTTGCTGCAACTATCTTTACATCACCAAGGGGATCGAATCCATCAATTTCAGCAAGAAGCTGCATTAATGTTCTCTGTACTTCCCTGTCACCTGATGTTGAAAGATCAAGTCTTCTTGAACCTATTGCATCTATTTCATCTATGAAAAGTATTGAAGGTGCTTTCTCTCTTGCAAGTTCAAAGAGTTCTCTCACCAACCTTGCACCTTCTCCTATGTACTTTCTTACAAGTTCTGAGCCAACTGTTCTTATAAATGCTGCATTTGTGTGGTGTGCCACAGCCTTTGCAAGCAAAGTTTTTCCAGTTCCCGGTGGTCCAATCAAAAGAACACCCTTTGGTGGCTCTATTCCAACCTTTTTGAAAAGTTCAGGATGCGTGAGTGGAAGTTCAACAGTTTCTCTAACTTCTCTAATCTGTTCCTCAAGGCCTCCAATATCATCGTATGTGATGTTTGGTTTTTCAATAATTTCTGCAGAAACAACATCAGGATCATAGCTTTCAGGAAGAACTCCTATAACTGCAAGTGTTGTTTTGTTCAATGCAACCCTCACACCACTCTTTAGTTTTTCCTGAGGTATTTGATCGGAAACATTTACAACAAATGATGGGCCTGTTGAGCTTTTTATTACAACCTTTTTATCGTTGAGAACATCCTCAATGGATCCCAGAAGCAATGGAGGTGCTTTCAATCTGTTCAGTTCCCTCCTCAGCTGTTCAATTTCATACTGAAGTCTCTTAAGTTCGCTTTCAAGGTACCTCTTCTCACTCTCTAGACTTCTTATATGTTTAAGAAAATCCTCCCTTTCAAGATCATAGGTTATTCCGGGATCCACATCATCCTTTGACATTTTCTTCACCTTAAATATGTTTATCTTTATTCTTTACTTATATATTTATCTTTCTAAACTTTATGGGAAAATTTATTTAATATTTAATGGTTATTTGAATTGGTGAAAATATGATATGTGAAATGTGTGGTAGGGATGTTCCAAGGTTGCACAGGGTAATGATTGAAGGTGCAATTTTAAACGTTTGTGATAGCTGTGCAAGGTTTGGTGTTCCTGTGGAGGAGAAACATGAAAGACCAAAAGCAATAAATGTTCAAACAAAAAATGTTCAGAAAATCAAAAAAAAGAGAGAAGATTTGCTTGAAGAAGAGTTTGTACTTATTGAAAACTATGGAACAATATTGAAGAATGCAAGGGAAAAGATGAATCTATCTCTTGAGGATGCAGCCAAAAAATTGCTTGAAAAAAAGAATGTTCTTTCAAAGGTTGAAAGGCAGGAGATGAGACCAGACAAAAATCTAATTAAAAAACTTGAAAAATTCTACAATGTAAAGATTACAGAAAAACCAACATTAACAAAAATAGATGGTGGAACAAAAAAAGAAAGTGTGACGCTTGGCGATCTGATCAAACAATGATCATATCACCCTTGCCCTTATTATACCCCTGAGAGGAATACCATCAATATCATCGTTTGCTGTTTTATTGACTATAACCAATGCGAGAACGGGTGTTCCACCTGAATTTTTTACATCTGTTATTGCTTTTCTCATTGTTTCTCCTGTGCTAAGAACATCATCAACAATAACAACCTTTTTACCAGATATGGATGCAAAGTTTGAACTGAATGTTCCAGTTTTGTTCATTGGGTATGGCCTGTAAATTGCCATTTCAACGTTCAATTCTTCCGATATGAATGTTGCAAGTGGAATTCCATTTATCGCTATTCCAACAACAGTATCAACCTCAAAATCCCTTTTGTTCATCTCCTCAATTATAATATCTGCAAATATTTCAGCCATTTTTGAAATCCTGTATGGATAAACACCAACAGATCTCCATCCAACCTTAACATCCTTTGGTGCAAAAGTTTTTTTCTCAAACTCCCTAGAAATTAACCATTGAACGGTTTGTGTTGAAAGATGAAGTTCTGTTGCAATCTCCTTTTCGGAAAGACCCTTCTCCTTCAACTCCAATGCCTTTTGTGCCAGTTCATCTATGCTCTTCATTAATTCTCACCCACATTTAAGATAAACAATTCCAATTAAATTAATATTTTGGTGATTTTTACCGAAAGTTTAATAAATATGATAATTCTTAAACTTTTTAGAAATATTAGAAAGGTGATAATATGGGTGGTGAATCAAATGCAAATACGGGAAAATATGATACAACGGGCATGGTTTCACAGTTTCAGAGAATTGTTGACAATAAGTTTGCAAAGTTCATACTTAAAAGATTGACTGCACCAAAAAAATTTGAACATATGCTTGGTGTTTTTGCAGAGGTGGAAGAACCCAATTCACTAAGGGAAAGGATGGAAGTAAGGGTTATTGAAGGAGCTTTAAACAAAGCGTTGAACACTTTTGGTTTGAGCGATATCTCCCAGGTAAAAAATGCTTTGAAGGAAACATATGTAAGGAAAGGTGTTGCAACAACATTGAGATCAGTTGCAAAATATGGAATAACAAGACCACAGATTTTTGATGCACCTCTTTTAATTGTTTGGAACATAACAAAGCAGTGTAACCTGAAATGCAAGCACTGTTATGCAAATGCAGGGCCATTCAGACACAAGGATGAACTAACGCTTGAAGAAAAGTTAAAGGTTGTTGATCAGCTTGATGAAGCTGGTGTAACAATGATAGCGTTTTCAGGTGGTGAACCTTTAATTTCGCCTGATTTCTGGAAGGTTGCTGAATATGCATCGAAGAAGGGCATGTACACAACAATTGCAACAAATGGTACTTTGTTAACAAAAGAAAATGTTGAAAGGTTGAAGAAAATTGGAATAAAGTATGTTGAAATAAGCCTTGATTCACCTGATCCAAAAACTCATGATATGTTCAGGGGTGTTGAAGGAGCATGGGAAAGAACAGTACAGGGCATTAAGAATGTTGTTGAGAGCGGATACTTTGATAATGCAATTGCAACAACGGCAACAAAGTATAATTTATCGCAGATTCCGGAGATGATAGACTTTGCAATATCACTGAAGGTAAAAAAATTCATAGTTTTCAATTTTGTTCCAACAGGCAGGGGAAAGGAAATAATTGAACAGGATCTAACTTATGAAGAAAGGGAGGATTTACTAAATTACCTTTACGATAGATGGCAGGAGAAAAAAATTGATATTTTCTCAACGAGCCCAACATACTCAAGAATAGGAATAGAAAAGGTATTGGCAGGAACTGGAAAAACATATTCTCCAACACACTTTGCGAGCAGTGACTATGGATCCATAGGTGTTGAAATAGCGGATTTCATTGGAGGATGCGGTGCAGGGAGAATCTATGCAGGTATGGAGGATAATGGAGATGTAACACCCTGTGTTTTCTTACCAATTAAAGTTGGAAATGTTAGAGAAAAAAGTTTTATTGAAATATGGCAGAATTCTCCAATATTAAATGATCTGAGGAACAGGGAAAAATATGAGGAAAACTGCAAATCCTGTGTTTTCAGAAATCCATGTGGTGGATGCAGGGCAAGAGCATACGGTTATTTCGGTGATTACCTTGCACCAGATGTTGGTTGCCCATACAACAAGGAAAAGTATGAGGAACTTTTAGAAAGTGTAAATTTAAAGGTGAAGGCATAATGAAAATAATGATGATATCACCACCAACAGATTCAGTCATAAAAAGTGTTGTTGGAACAACTGGTCCCCCTCTTGGTCTTGCATACCTTTCATCAATAGCAAGGGAAAACGGTCACGATGTTAGAATATTGGATGCACTTGTTATGGATTATACGTTCAAAGATGTTGAAAACGAAATAAAAAATTATTCACCTGATCTGGTTGGAATAACGGCAACAACATCCATGATACCTGATTCATACGAAGTGGCAAGGATTGCAAAGAACATATCAAAGGATACAAAGGTTGTGATTGGTGGTCCACATGTAACATTTGTACCTGAAGATACGTTGAGGGAAAGTGAAAACATAGATTATGTTGTTAGAGGTGAGGGGGAAATTGTTTTTTCAAATCTTCTTAAAAATATGGAAGGAAAAATGGAATTAAAGGACATAAGAGGTTTGAGTTTCAGAAAGAATGGATTTGTTGTGAACAATCCTCCTGAACAGTTGATAAAAAATGTTGATACAATACCATACCCTGCCCTTGATCTTTTACCAATGGAAAAGTATCAAATTGACAACAAGGAGTTTGGTACAATTATGACATCAAGGGGATGTCCATACAACTGTATATTCTGTTCATCATCCCTACAATTCGGTAAACAGTGGAGAGGTCATTCTGTTGATAGGGTTATTGATGAACTTAAGATATTAAGGAACAGATACAACAAAAAGGAGATAGAGTTTCTTGATGATACATTCACTTTGAACATGAAAAGAGCTATTGAATTAACAAAAAAAATGAAGGAAGAAAATCTTGATATTTCCTGGTCAGCGTCTGCAAGGGTAAACCTTTTCAACGATGAAATAGCAAGATCCATGAAGAATGCAGGTGCACATACAGTTTACTTTGGAATTGAATCTGGTGTGCAGAAAACGCTTGATTTCATCGGCAAGGGAATTACACTGGAACTTGCAAGATTATCTGTTAGAAAGGCAAATAGGGCTGGATTGAACACCCTTGGATCCTTTATAATTGGATTTCCAGAAGATACGAAAAAAGATGTGAGAAATACAATTAAATTTTCAAAAAAGGTTGGAGTAACGGTTGCACAGTTCACGATTGCAACACCATATCCAGGAACAAGGCTCTGGGATTACGTTGTTGATAAAGGTCTTTTATTGACAAGAGAATGGAGGAAATTCACAACACTTTCTCCAGTGATAAAATTAAAGAATTTCACATCAGATTCAATAATGAAATGGCTTTCAAGGGCATATATATCATTCTATATTAGACCAACTTATCTTCTTAGGGATATTGTTAAAAATCATGGTTTCATATTCAAACGTTTAATTCCATATGCGAAAAGTATTTTAGGAAGCAATATACTGGAAAGGTGATAATAATGGAAGAAAGTGAACAGATAAAGATGTTGATGAAAAAATTCCTAAAATACCTTGGTCTTGATGAAGCTTCAAGTTGCATATATTCTGCCCTAGTTATATCTGGAAAGAAATTAACGGTTAGTGAAATCGTTAAGAACACATCCTATTCTGTAGCGAGGGTCTATGCATCGCTGAACAATCTTTTGGAGAATGGACTTGTTGAAAAGTATAAGGAGAATGGAAATGTTAGATTTTCCGCTAACCTTAATTTCGTAGATCTTTTTGAAATAAGAAGAAGGGTAATAATAGAAAATTATCTAAAACCTCTTCTTGAAATAACAGCCAAGTACAATTTTGATAAAAATATGGATGAACTTGGAAAATACGTTAAAAATATGTACGAATACTTCCAGTATCTGAATAAAAAAGTGGAAGAATATAAAAGATCATGAAATGGACCGGCCGGGATTTGAACCCGGGGCCTTTTGCTTGCGAAGCAAACGATCTACCAGCTGATCTACCGGCCCTTTAGGTCTTTAATTCCTTTTCGGATTTAATTGTTTTTATCTCCCTAAGACTTTTGTAAAGGCTCCAGGCACCTATCACACCAACAACTATAACAACAAGGAAAAATCCTATATCTAGGGCACTTAAATTTGGAATGCTTATACCAGTTGAAACCGCAAAATCATCGATTGTTGGTATGAAAATCAAAAATATACCAATGAAGAAAAATGCAAGGCCACCATAGTAAAGTGTTCTGCCCGCAGTTGATTTACCAATGTACTTTATATCATTTTCGCTCATTTTTTTCATTCTTAACAAAGATCCAAAAAGAGCACCAATGACCATTTGCATTAACATTGTTCCAAGGCCGAACATTAAGCCAGGTAAGGGTGAATACCAAACGCTTGGGACCTGTGGGGCAAGAACAAATGTTATTATTGTTGCAAATGCACCAAAACCAAAACCTGCAATAAGGCCATGAACAATCGTCATTTTCAATGGTACTTCATGTACATGAGCTTCACCAGGTGATCTTCTTTCTGCTGATTTTGTATGATGACCTTTTGCTCCCAAAAGTTTATCAAGAGGGATATGGAAATATTTACCCTTAAGAATGTATGAACCTGCAATTGCCATCACAAAGCCAACAATTGCATAAACAGGTCCATCAAGGTTATAGTGTAAATAAAAATAAGCAAGACCTATGTATCCAAGGAATGTAAGAAACATTCTCTGAACTGTGAAGCCAAGGGAGAATAAAAATCCGGCAAGGAAACCCCCCCTTGTGCTTGATTCACCAATTGCATAGCTGAACGTTATTGGCCATGTGTGTTCATCAGGTGTAATTCCATGCAAAATACCCAGTATGAATGATATAACAAGTATTTCCCAGAGAAATAGTCCATGGGGAGGGTTCAATATAAATCCAAGTATATCCATAATCTCACCTTATTGGAACAATTTCCATCTTTTGGGGTCTGGAACAGCATTCTTCTTTTTGAGGAATTTTCTTTCCATGCGGGCATTCTTTAGGATGTCCCATGAGAGAACATAAATTATCTACAAATTCATCAGTTAAAAAATACTCCATATTTTTTGCATTTTTATGTGCGTTTTCAATATCCATACCCATTCTGTAAAGGAACGTTTCAACAATCCTGTGGTTTCTTTCTATTGTTTCAATAACCTGCGATCCTTTTTCAGTTAATCTTACCACACCTCCTTTTTTCAAAACAAAACCTTTTTTCTCAAGAGAATATATAAATTCCTCTGCTGTTGAAGGTTTTACATTTATCTGGTTTGATAAATCTGTCAGTCTTGCCGGCCATCCATCTTTTGTAAGATCGGATATTGCCTGTATGGAATCAAGTTCTCTCTCGGTTAAACCTAAATCTTTTAGGATCATACAAAAAAGTAATAATAATTTATATTTAAATATTTTCAAAAGATAAGCTTTGTAGAAAACCTCAATAATAAAAATAAATCCAGAATCATTTAGGACTACTATCCTCCTTATATTGTATGCTATTATTTTCATTGCAATTTCCTT
>JAVRLH010000048.1:0-7566 GCA_031961605.1 Thermoplasmatota archaeon | reverse complement strand
AATTCCAGGAAGATGCAATGAAGATCTTATGTTACTTTTTACTTAGAAAAAACACGGTGGTGAGCTAAAAATGATTAACCAAAAAGTTAGTTAACACACTTGTAGTTTTTATTCCTTTTTCAAGCTATCAAGGTATAGTGTTTCAATCTTTTCATCCATATTATCCTCAGAAAATGCGGATGATGTGGAAATTATGAGTTTACTGTTCTTACTCATTTTTTTTATGAGATAATCAAATATCTCCTTCTTCTCATCATAATAATTATCCAATATTATGAGATTCTTCCTCTTCATTATTTTTTCAATCTTTTCATTGAAGCTGTTCTGAAGTTTGTCCTTAAAACTTTTTAGATCATTAACTTTATCTATCTGAACCATAATTATGTTCCAATCCTTGGCAAAGAAAATGAACTTTGAAATTAAAGAAGTTTTTCCTATTCCTTTTTCACCCCTAATAACAAGATACCTTGAATTTGATTTCAACCATTTTTTAAGGCTTTTGATTTCGTTTTTTCTATCAATAAGATTAATTTTTGTAAATCCTTCAATGAAATTTTTTTTATCATTGTTCTTGTTGTTTTTCTTTGCAATTTCCAAAGCCTCTAACCAGTTCATTTCACTGTATTTTTCAACAATATCTTTCAACTTTACTTTTCTTTTATTGTATTCAACTTTGATTGATCCTATTTCATCCTTAACCTTTTCAACCTCAAGAATACCGGAAGGTGTGAGAAAATATACATTCATCCTCTTTTCCTTATCCTTTACCCTCCCCTTTATTTCCTCAACAAGACCTTTTTCTAAAAGATCTTCAAGTTCCCTTGGCACATGCGTGACTGTAATACCAATAGCCTTTGCAATACCTTCCTGTGTTATCTCCCATGGATAAACGTACCTATCCTTGAAATTAAGAAAATCGTAGAGATAAACAAGTATCTTTGTTTTTACTGTGATCTTTTCCACCATTCCATAAGGATATTCTTTTAATATTATTTAAAATTAATGATTTCGTTTTCAATTCTTTTTATTTCATCCCTTCCTTTCCTTTCGTATGCTTTTAAGAGTTCAATATTCATTTCAATGAATGTATGACCCCAGGAAAACTTATACATTATTTCCAGCGCCTGTTCCTCAAAACCAAGAATAAAAAGAGATGCTGAAAAAGCTTCAGCAGTTGAAAGTTTTCCTGGATGGCCGAAGTTTGTTGGATTCCCTGGAACAAGAAATGGAAGCCTCCTGAATTCACCCTTTAAACCTTTAAAAATTGAATCAATCTTTTCCCAGGTTCCATCAACAGCAGTTATTCCATAAAATAAAGCATTTTCAATATCCTCATATGCCAAAATTTTATCCGAATTCGGATCAAGAACAATGCTTTTTCTCGGATAACTTTTTGTTGAAATTTTTACAAGGCGAAATCTTTCAAGCTTTTTTGCTGTACATTTCTTTGGATCATCCTGTGAAAGGTATAAAACAAAAAGTGGTATTTTTATCATTTTTTATTGAAAACAAAATAAAGGATGAACACGCTGGCAATCATAACAATCAAGAATATAAATGGTATGGAGAGATAGAATGGTGTTTGCTGCGCATGTTTTATAGTTACGCTTGAAAAGCCTGGAAGAACACCCATGTTAAGGAGTTGGCCAAAAGTGTATCCGGGTATGAGCGATGGTAAATTCTTAACGTAAAGCAGAGCATCTGTAACTGTAGCAAAAGTTATGTTGTTGTACTTTTCCAAAGCAAAAACAAACTGAACACCGAATGCATTCAGACCCTTAAGGCTGTAATCGAAGAATATGTAAGTATGATTGGAATCTGAACTCCAGTTATATGATGTTATGGTTTTTGAATACAATACTGGGTATATCGTTTGCTTCCATATGGAATCAGTTATCTGAAACTCCTTACCGTCAATCATATGTATTGTTATTGTGGGATATGTTACCACATTTTGGGCATGCACGTTTGGTATTACCATAAGCATTAAAACAAACGCAGCCAGAATAACAAATATTCTCATTGATCCACCAAAAAGATTTTTTATTATTTAATTTTTTCATTGATCCATATTCCATCCTGTTTATGGTAATGTCCTGACCTTAAAGCATAGGGTTTTTGAACCTCCCTGTCAATTTTTATAAAAATCACCTGCGCTATTCTTTCATCCCTGGCTATTTTAACATCAATACTGGATGTATGCGCAAATAAATTCAATTTACCTTCAAAACCCGCGTCTATTATTCCAGAGCTTAAAATCAAACCTTTCCTTGCCCAGCTTGTTCTTATCCATATCTGTCCCATTATGTCTGATGGAAAATAAAAATATTCCTTTGTTGAAACAATAAACAACGTTGAAGAAGGAACAATTTCAGTTTTCTTATCCATTGATGGTATATAACATTCATCAACTGTAACATCATAACCGTTAGGTGTTAGATTATTTTCATTGAAATTATCAATTTTCAATTTACCATTCTTTATCAATTCCATTATTGATGAATCTGAAAGTATCATAAAAATAAATATTAAAAAAGGTTTAAAACTTTTGTTATAGTATGGGTAACAATTTTTTTATCTCCCATTCTGTTACCTCAGCCCTGAAATATTCAACCTCCCTGCTTTTAACTATGTAAAAATGTTTGAATATATGATCACCAAGTGTTTCTTTCATCAATTCACTTTTTCTGAAGTATTCCAGTGCTTCACCAAGCGATCCAGGTAAACTTTCAATGCCAAGTTTTTCCCTTTCAGATGGTGTAAGATGATAAATATCCTTTTCAACAGGCTCTGGTGGTTCAATTTTATTTTTTATTCCCATCAATCCTGCACTGAGCATAACTGCAAATTGAAGATATGGATTTCCGGCAGGATCAGGGTTTCTTAGTTCAAGCCTTGTTTTCAATCCCCTTCCCTGGGGTATCCTTATCATTGCACTCCTGTTCTTGTTTGCCCAGGATATGTATACTGGTGCTTCATATCCCGGAACAATTCTTTTGTATGAATTCACAGATGAATTTAGGATTGCAGCCGTTTCCTTTGCGTATTTAATTAGACCACCAATGAAATAAAGAGCTATTTCACTGAGCTGATACTTTGCATTTTCATCATAAAAATAATTTTTACTCTGATCTGGTGACATTAAACTTTGATGAACATGCATGCCTGAACCATTCACCCCATATATGGGCTTTGGCATAAAGCTCGCAAAAAGACCATTTTTCATTGCAATGCTCTTTATGAGAGATTTCAATGTCATGATCCTGTCAGCCATGGTTAATGAATCTGAATACCTTAGATCTATTTCATGCTGTCCAGGAGAAACCTCATGATGGAATGCCTCTGGGTCGTAACCCATCATGTCAAGATACATAACAATCTCCTTTTTAATTGCCTCAGCCTGATCAATAGGTGTGTAATCAAAGTATCCCCCCTTATCGTTTGGTATAGGAACCGGTTCACCGTTTTCGTTAAGCTTAAAAAGAAAGAACTCAAATTCAGGGCCTGTAAAATAACCATAACCCATTTCATTTGCTTTTTTTATCATATTCTTTAGAACCCATCTGGGATCACCTGTAAACTGTTCACCGTTTGAAGTATGAATGTCACATATTATCCTTGCAGTTTTTGCGTTTCCATCATACCATGGTAAAATCTGAAATGTGTTAAGGTCTGGTATACCCCTCATGTCCGATTCCTCTATTGTTGCATAGCCAACAATACTTGAACCATCAAATAAAACACCATCATCCATGGCCTTGTCAAATTTATCGCTTGGCATAATGACAGTTTTCACGTTTCCAATAATATCCATGAACTGCATCTGCAGGAATTTAATGTTTTCTTTTTTTATTATTTTTGATACCTCTTCCCTTTGCATGAATTGTCATTACATATTCCCTATAAAAAAATATTCATTTTTTATTTTTAAAAATGTCCACTTTTAGTTAAAATTTTTAACAAATTTTTTAATATTTTCTGAAGTAAATCCAATTCAAAAGGGAATAAGAGATGAAAGATTTAGATGTGGAAAAACTCAAACTTTTGGATAACATACATCCAGCCCGCCATATTGATGTGAGAAAAAAAACTGTATCTTAATAAAAAACATGCAATTTGTCTGGTATAGATCTTTTACCATGAAGATCCATCCAAAGGGATGGGTACTTCACGGATTAAATAACTTCAATTTTTCAACATATTCCCCTGCATGTTCACCTAAAATTTTATTTATGATTTCATTCCTTTTCTCAAAGTATTCTTCCCTCAATATTCCAAATATGAACCAATCATAATAATTACCTGCAATTTTCAGACCTCTTCTTACCCTGCCCTCAAGAATTAGACCGTTTTCCATAAGAACCTTATGGGCCCTTTTGTTATACTCTGCACTCCATGCCTCAACCTTTTCATAATCCATAAAATAGAATAAAATCTCTAGTAATATAAAAGTTGCAACCTTTCCAAAGCCGCTGTTCCAGTACTCCTTTTTTGTGTATAAACCCATACCTGCCCTTTTTATTGGACCTGGATTATCGTAAATTGATGCAATACCAACACTTTTTTTGTTATCTATCTCTTCAACAACAAACCTCTTTCTGTTTCCCTTAAGATCCTCTTCATATTCCCTAATGACCTCATCCATGTTCTTGAAATTTATAACAATTCCCCTTGAATAAAATGTTACATACTGATCGTTTTCAAGTTCATGAACAAGCTGAAGATCGGATCTTTCAAGTGGCCTGAGCCTAATTTTTCCAGCTTCATACATAATTGATCATGTTTGACCGCCATAGGCCTTTGCAAATTCTGCCTGTATTTCTTTGTATTTGTCTTCAAGTAATTTCTGCTGTTTTTCGAGTGTTTTTATTCTTATATCCAGTGTCTCCTTCTCTTCCTCGAGTTCCTTTTTAAGCTTTTCCACATCATTCACAGAAACAAGTATAGTACCCACAAGTCTGAATACTTTAGAATCTTTATCAATTTTTGAAAGTTCCTCAAGAGTTTTTGTAATTTCCCTTGATTTGAGGTCGAGCTGATATTTTTGCGTTATTACACTTTCAAGTTGCTGTTGTACGTTTTGAGCCTGTTTTAGCTTTTCCTGCAAATACGGTGTTAGATTTACATCAACCATTTTCTATCATCTCCAATACCTTCAAAGAGAGACCAATCCACCTCATATATGAGGTTATTGCCGCTCTCAAAGCATTGATATCCATTGCCTCTATATGAACCTTTAGAATATTCTCCATAATACTCAAAGATACTTTTGTTCTTGGTATGTCCCTTTCACTCTCTATATCAAGAACATCTTTAACAATTGATGCGTCATCACAAA
Organism: Thermoplasmatota archaeon; assembly: GCA_031961605.1. Lineage (GTDB taxonomy): Archaea > Thermoplasmatota > Thermoplasmata > Thermoplasmatales > ARK-15 > JAVRLH01. The sequence continues at coordinate 2,228 of JAVRLH010000048.1, read as the reverse complement.
GTATATCAATGTCAGCAACGTTCATGATTTTTTCAATGCATCTATTATTTTTGGAACTACAGAATAAAGATCTCCAACAACGCCATAATCACATTCGTTGAAAATTGGTGCATTCTTATCCCTGTTCACAGCTATAACGATTTTAGAACCTCTCATTCCAGCTATGTGTTGCACCTGTCCTGAAATGCCAAGGGCAATGTATATCTTTGGCTTGACCCTCTTTCCAGACAAACCAACCTGCCTTTCCTCACTCAACCAGTGATAGTCAAGGCATACTGGCCTGGATCCTCCTATTTCACCATGAACAGTATCAGCAAGTTGCTGAATCAATGATAAACCTTCCTTCTTTCCAAGACCTCTTCCAACTGATACTATGATCTCAGCCTTTTCAAGGTTAACGTTTCCCTTAGGTTTCTCTATTGATTCAACAAGCCTTATTTTAGACCCTTTTTGTAAGTTAATTTCATTCACACTTGATTTTGAGTCAACAGGAACAGGATCCACAAGACCAGGAAGGACTGTGAATATCTTTGACTTTGATTCCTCCTTTATTATGCTCTTTCCTCCATAGAAAAATCTTTCAGTAACGAATGATCCATTTTTTTCTTCAAGGCTCATTATTTCCGTCTTTGCCTCAAGACCAAGATCCTCAGAAAGAATGGATGAAAGCTCCCTCCCCAAAACAGATGAACCTATAATTATCAAATCGTATCCACCAGATTTAAAATGTTCTTTAATTGTATCAGAAATGTTGTCAACAAAAACATTGTTCCCTTTTATATAGAAAACATTCTGTGCACCGTATTTTGTCAAATCTGATGATGATGTAGTGAACAGATCCATGTTAAACTTTCCTCTTAACATTGTTAAAATTTGTGCAGCCAAATCTTCCTTTTCGGAAAAAACAATTGCTTTCATCTTACCTCACCTTTCAAAACTTTCACTATTTCCATAACACCCTTATCTACATCTTCAAACACCAACCTTTTCCTATCGCTCTTCGGTGCTTTGTTTGATAGAACAACAGTTGTTGATACTTTATCTGGTTTTATTTCCTCAACCTTTGTTGGCTTTCTTCCAGCAGCCATTATCTGTATCAATGGAGGTAACCTTGGTTCATTTATTTCCTGTTCAACAGTTACAAGAGCTGGAAGATCAGTTTCAAGAATTATATTTTTATCCTCAATGCTTCTTGTTATCCTTACCTTTTTTTCCACCATTTCAAGCTTGATTGCGTTTCCAAGTATAGGTATGTTTAGCTTCCTTGCAACTTTACCTGGAACCAAACCTGAATAACTATCAGCAGAAGCATTACCCATTATTATTATATCGTAAGATAGCTGTGATATTTTCTTTGCAAGAACGGATGATGTTGCTTCAGGATCATGGATTTTGTATCCCTTTATTATTATTCCCTCATCAACACCCATTGCAAGTGCTTCTTTCATTGCAAGGCTTGCCTGATCACCACCGTATGTTATTCCTATCACTTTTCCACCATGCTTTTCCTTTATTCTCACTGCTTCCTCAATTGCATTTTTGCTCAGATCCTCTATTCTGTATGGCAGATTCTTTGTTATTGGCTCCTGTGTCTTTTCATCAATTTTCATCTGGTCAATATCCAAAATCTGTTTGAAACAAACTATTATATTGTACATATTCATCATCCTATCTTTTTCAAATTTTTCTTGTATCTTTCACAGAACGATACATAAATCCCCTTAAATTCCGTCCACTGTTTCTTGTATTCATCATTTATTTTCCCCTTAGGTTGTGCTGGTACGCCTGCAACAATGGTTTCGTCTTCCACAACCTGTCTTATCTTCACAACTGATCCTTCCGCAAGCACAGCCCACTTACCAACAACAGCATAATCAGTAACAACAGATCCCGTGCCTATTACTGCATAATCTTTAACTGTTGCTGTATGTATGATAGATCCATGGCCGATTGTAACACAGCATCCTATTATGGTTTTTTCACCTGGCCTTGCATGGATAACAACATTATCCTCCACAGCACTGTTTTCACCAATCACTACTGTTCCATAATCTCCCCTGATTGTGGCATTCGGTCCAACAAAAACGCCATCTGAAAGTGTTACATCCCCTATTACAACGGCACTCTCATGAACATATGCCTTTTCCGATATTTTTGGAATCCTTCCTTCAAACTCAAAAATCATAGAATTTTGAATTAAAATTCCATATTAATAATTTTCTTCAATG
>JAVRLH010000047.1:0-7606 GCA_031961605.1 Thermoplasmatota archaeon | reverse complement strand
TGGATAGAGATTTGAATGCATCAATAAACATATTAAAAAGAGGTTTGGAGCGTATTGCTCCCTCGTCGGGACACGGCGAGTATATGCGTGAAATGGTTCTTGGTAGAGAACCTATACGCAGAACCCTCGCACTTTAGTGCGGGGAGTATGTCAGAAAATACATTCTGGAGATCATGGAGATTTTTTCAGATATTTCTGATGGTTTATTCAAAATAGAGGAAATATCTTCAAATAAAACAATCTCATATTTCCTTTCCAAATACAACGTTAATTTTGAAAATCTGTTTTATATGGAAATAATTGCAGAATATGTTGGTGAAGTACCAGAAATGAAAGAAAATGAAAGTTTTTTGATTTTCTGGCCATTCAACGATAGAGTGGATCTAAAAATAGTTCCCTTCGAACTTATGGTTGAAATTGGTGAAAAGGGAAGGAAACCTCTTTACGATTTTGGATCAAAACTTCTTGGCTCTGGTTTGCCCATAATCTATTTTGAAGGCTCACAGTTTGAAAATTACAGAAAATACGTGATCATAAATGTAAGGCAGAGAATGGAACTCTACTATGAACTCTTTAACTCTTTGAATGAAAATGGTTATAAAATAAAAATAAACAGGTTAGAAAAGATCGAAAAAGATTAAAATTTAACTCTATATGTTTTTTCATTTCTTCTATGAATTGTTATTCAATGTCCCGCACCTATCTCGTTTCCAATGAAGTCAAGTTCAAGCTCGTGAAGCTTAATTTTTGTAGGAACTCCATCCATGCTCCATCCTCTTGCCTGATAATATTCATCAAGCATATGTTCGAGTTCTTCTTTTGAAACGTATGATCCCTTGGATACACCCTTTGGAATTGGATCCTTCATTACCCTTTCAGGCAATGTATCATCATTCCTTGAAAAACCTTCCCTAACATTGAACGCCTTCTCTATGTTGTAAATTCTTTCACCAACAACCATTAATTCTGATAAAGACATTTCATAACCCATATATGCTTTTATGATATCAACGAATCCTTCAGCAAAGAACATATGCCTTGAGAATTTGCACACACCGAGTGCATCATAGATGGACATCAGATTTTCATGAATTTCAACTTCATACCCCTTACCCTTTGCGCTGAATCTATCAACACCCTCGAACTTCCACCATTTTCCAACAAGTTCTGTGCCATAAACAGCTGCTGTTAAATGGCATGCACCTCTTACCGAAACAGCCTCCGCGAGAGCCATGCCTTTTATTCCCCTGATATCGTATGCGGGTGGTTCAAGACCTTTAATTTCAAGGGCAAATTCCTTCCCCTTGCCAAGTTTTGTATAAGCGTTTCTAACACCATCTGCAAGCAGTTCACCTATGCCTTTTTCTCTGTAAGCCATGGCCTTAAGAACCCTGGCAACTGCCTCAGGATCTCCGAACTTCAAGTTTTCATTCAGCAATCCCTTTTCTACAGCCTCCATAGCCCAGGAAATTGTTAAACCTGCTGAAATTGTATCTAAACCATAAAGATCTGAAAGCATGCTTAAATATGCAACTGCCTCAGGATCATCAATTTCAAGGTTTCCGCCAAGTGAATATATGGTTTCATATTCAAGACCGTCAACAACAGTTCCTGCATATTTACCGCTTTTCACCTCAAATATATGACCACACGGCTTTGTACAGTTGGGGCAGGGATGATAACCTGTAACATACTTTTGAGCCCAGTTGTATGGGTCAATGCCTGATAGCTGCCCTTCCTTCAAGTTATCGAATGATTTCTGGAAATAACCCTGCTGCCAGTTCCTTGAAGGGAAAGTGCCCTTCTGTGTGTTCATCCAGGCATAAAATTCACCTGTTCCATACTTCATATCATCCCTTGTTGCAGGATGATCTTTCATAACATTTACCCAGTGCTTTATCAATTCCTTCATTTTTTCAGGATCATGTTCATCAATTTTTTTAGATCCTTTAACACCTATACCTTTAAGATTTTTGGATCCCATCACAGCACCAAGACCTGTTCTGGCAGCCTGTCTTTCCTCACAATCAATTATTGATATTTTTGACAAATTTTCTCCAGCAGGCCCTATAGCTGCTGTTGCAATTTTTCCATACTTTTCCTTAATTTTATTTTGTGTTTCTCTTGTTTCCTTTCCCCATAGATCTGTTTTTTCAATTGATATTTCATCATCCTTTACAACAATAATTGAAGGATACTTTGCCTTTCCTTTTATAATCATTAAATCTATACCACTCTTCTTCAATTCTGGACCTATTGTTGCACCTGAAACTGCCCTTCCAAACCCTCCAGTCAACGGAGACTTTGAAACAAAGGTTGTTTTTGATGCTGTGGGTATTCCGCTTGAAACAAGTGCTCCGGGTGCTATTAAAAGATTGTTCTTTTCAGAAAAAGGATCAACATTTTTTTCATTCTCCCTGTAAAGATAATATGCTGCAAATCCAATACCACCAAGCAGTCTTCTGGCCACCCAGGGATCCAGATTTTCCTTCTCTATCTTTTCTTCGCTTAAATCAATCTTTAAAATATATCCACCATAACCTTCCATAGATCCGGTATTACAATGTTAAATATTAATTTAATCTAAAAATTGAAAAATTTTTTATCCATTGTTCCTATGGCATACAGGATGATAATACTTTTAACAGGTATGCCCGGATCTGGTAAGGAGGAGTTTATAAAAGTTGCTGAAGATATGGGAATTTACGTTATAAGAATGGGTGATGTTGTGCGTGATTTTGTTAGATCACTCAGTCTTCCTCTCAACGACAACAATGTTGGAAGGATTGCAAACAGTGAAAGGGAAAAAAATGGAATGGATATATGGGCAAGGAGAACCCTTGAAAGGATTGGGACGGGGAACTATATAATCGATGGTGTGAGAAACTGGGAAGAGGTTGAATTCTTTAAAAAATATTTTGGGGAAAACATGAAAATAGTTGCAATTCTTTCATCACCAGACACAAGGTTTAAAAGGCTGTTGAAAAGGGGAAGAATGGATGATCCAAAGAGTTTTGAAGAATTTTTGAAAAGGGACAACAGGGAGATGGGATGGGGTCTTGCTAAGGTAATCGCAAACGCTGATTTTTTCATTGTTAATGAATCATCTCTTGAAGATTTCAAAGAATCTGTAAGAAATTTACTTAAAAGGTTTAAAGATTGAGCATCCTTTTTGATGGTAAATTTTTATAAAATTTTCTTCAACAATTCCAATTTTAAGATCAGGAAGGGTAAAAATTGGTATGGATCCATAAATGTATTTAACAGGTTCATCCATTTTACCTTTTTCATATTTGTTTTCAACAAGCTCATATTTTCTGTTGAGTATCCATTTTTCCTCGAATTGAAACTCTAACCTTCTTTTTTCTGTTATTATTAAACCCTGAATACCAGATAGATCTTCAAGCTTCTTTGTCCACCAGGGAAAACTATCAATTGTTTTCAATTTTTTATCATAGATGAGAATTGCATCACAGTATGGACAAACGTGTACCATTTCTCCAGGATAAACGGTCTGTGATGCAAAACAAACTGGACACTTCATTTTAAAGCCTCTATTATTTTTATTGCATCCTTTGTTTCACTAACATCATGGACCCTTAGTATCCTTGCACCATTAATAACTGAAAATAATGCTGCTGCAACAGATCCAATCAACCTTTCATCAACATCCTTATTCAATATATTTCCAATAAAACTCTTTCTTGATACACCAACAAGTATTGGATAACCTAAGGATTTGAGTGATGAAAGGTCCCTGAGAATTGTAACGTTATGTTCTAAATTTTTGCCAAAACCTATCCCGGGGTCGATAACGATCTGATCCTTTTCAATACCTTTCATAATTATTTCCTTTGCCCTATTTCTAAAGAATCTTAATATATCTGAAATAACATCATTGTACTGAGGATTTTCCTGCATATTCTCAGGATCTCCTTTCATATGCATTAATACAAGGCCCGCATCAAAATCCTTAACAACATTTAACATCTTTTCATCCCTGAATCCGTATATGTCGTTTACTATGGAAAAACCCTTTTTCAAAGCTATTTCAGCCACATCATGCTTGTAAGTATCTATGGAAAATGGAATTGAATAGGATGAAACTTCATCAAGGATGAGGGATAACCTTTTAATTTCTTCCTGAGAACCTATCCTTTTTGATCCTGGTCTCGAGCTTTCTGCTCCAACATCTATAATGTCAGCACCTTCATCCACCATTTCATTTATTCTTTTCAATGCATCCTCCCTTTTTGTGTACTTTCCACCATCGTAAAATGAATCAGGAGTAAGGTTGAGAATACCCATTATTTTTGTGTTTTTAATTTCCATAGCTTCATTCCTTATCCTCCATACGTAGGATGAACTTTCAAAGTTTGTTATACACTGGTCAATTTCCTCAGAAATTTCCCTTCCATTGAATGGTTGAATGCTCATTTTGTTTGATAAAAACTTAAACTGTTTCTTTGTACCGAAAATGAGTGCATCCGTTTTTTCAGCCTTAAGTGATACAACATTCCAGGAAAGAGCACATTCCATACCCAAGCTTAAAGATTCCTGCTTTAAAATTATGGCATCTTTAACAGGTATATCTTCAAGCTTAACTATGAAAAACTGTGACTTTGGTACCATTATTTCCTGCCCTTCCTTTGCAACTCCAATCCTCTTCATCTCTTCGAATATCCTTTCCTCGTCTAATATTTTCACATGTGCATTGAATTCTGCCATAGCGCCGGGGGGGAGATTTGAACTCCCGCTCCCCTTGCGGAGAACAGGCTCTCCAGGCCTGCGCCTTGGCCAGCTCGGCAACCCCGGCTTACATTTATAATGTTAAGTAGTCTAAAATATTTTTCTGTTGACTAAAAGTATGACCAATGTACACATATTGTAAGGAATTTGAACCTTCCTTTGCCTTACAATTGACCATACAAATTTTATTGAAACCTTATTTTGATTTTTTTAAAAAAGCTAATAATTTCAACGATTTTTAGTTATTTTTTAATTTATTAATATTGGCGTTTAAATAATTAAAAAATGGTATTTGATGAGAAATTTTTAAATATAGATACAACCATAACTTCAAATCGAGAATCCCTGCCCGGAGGTATTTATAATGAAAGCAGATACAAAAATAACTTTGAGAATAAGTCAGGTGGAACTTGATGCAATAGACGATTTTCTTGTAAGACATCCAGAGTACAAAACAAGGTCTGATTTCATAAGGTATGCAGTGATGAACACAATTCAGCAACTTGAAAAGGCTCAATTTGGAGAAGAGGTTGTTCATGTAAGGCTTAGCAAAATGGTTCTTAATGTCCTATCTGATATGGTTGAACTTGGCATGTTTCTTGATCTCGACAATGCGGTCAATTATTTTCTCAACAGGTCTGTTCAATCCAATAGATTGAATGAAGAGGTCTCCTCAATGGTACAGGGTTACTCCAATTCAACAAAATTGCTGGATAACTTTAGAGAGGAAATGCTGGGCAGGGATAAGAAGGAAATAAGAAAAAGAGGTGACCTCCATGATAGATGAAAAAAAACAGATGATTTTTAAAGAGATGTCAAAGGAGTTCCTTGACCCACTAACTGTACCAATAATTGGTTTCGGTGGCGCTGCAGGTGCAGTTTTGGAAAAAGTAACTGAAAAAATAGATAAAGACCAGGAATTACAGTTTTCAAAGGTAAGGACCATACATTTTTCAACAAAGAATAAAGAATCCAGGATCCTAAACGTTAAGGTTCAATTCCAGATAACATCACAAACACTTGGAGAACATGATGACACAGAGGGTTTTGTTGAAATAGGAGAAAAGATACTTGAAGAAACACTAGAAAATCTTTCACAGGAAAGACCAAAACAGGGAGATATAATAAAGGATCTAAAAAATGCTGAAGCAGTTCTTCTTGTGGCAGGTCTTGGAGGCGGCATGGGCACAGGCGGTATTATGGAAATGCTTTATTATCTGAAGAAAAATGCACCAGGAGTTCCTGTAATAACGTTTCTTATATGGCCATTCAACTTTGAAAAAAGGGGTGTAAGTGCGAGGGAATATACTGAAAAAATACTGGAAATTACTCACAGGCATCCAACAATAATACGCAATCAGGAATTTTTCAAGGAAACAGAAAAAAATGAAAAGTTCAGGTATCTTCTGGATAGAATAAACGAATATGCAGCAGAGAAAATAATGGAACAGGTTGATTTCATAAGGAGAGAAAGAGAAATTGCATTCAAAAGAATGTTTGAAAAGGTCTATGAAGAAGAGTTTGAACTTGCCACAAAAGAATTAAACATTATTGCAAAATAATTTTTTTATTTTTTTTATAAAAGACTCATTTCTTCAACTTCAATTTCTCCAACACCTTTGATACTTTTTACCCTTTCCTCAAATTTTTCTGTTATGCCCGCTTCATCTTTAACAATTATGTACATTAGAATTGCATTCAATCCGAATGCTATGGGCTTAATCTGCATTCCTTTAATTTTTACAGTGTCTTTAACTCCTTCCTCAATTCTTTTCATAAGATCTTCAACGTTAACGTCCAGATCCTCGGGCAGGATTTTATAAATTATTCCAACATCTCCCATTTTAACCACCTAAGGACCCTCAAAGCCACACTTTGGACACTTATACCTGATTCCCATATCCCTGCAATTTTTGCATCTACCTATTGTGTATTCTCCACAGTTTGGACATTTGAATATTACTGAACCTTCTTCAACAAGTCCCTTGCCACATGATATACAGAATTCAACTTCCATCAATTTCACCTTGATTGGAGAATTGATAAATTTATAAATATTTTTCTAATTCAAATTGATTGAAGCTCTCCCTTATTTTCTTTCTAATGTTCTCATCAATTTTTCTTGATCTTGATAAAAGATACAATGCTCCTCCAATTATATTTTCATATCCCTTAAAGAAAAGAGCTTTTGGAAACCTTTCCCTCAACATTTCAACAATTGCCTTTGAATTCATCACACCACCAAGAAATCCAATCCTTGAATTTTCACCAACAACATTCACAAGAACGTTCATAAGGGCTATAAGTTCTTCCGCAGTCTCCTCAAGTATCATTCCTGCTATTTTATCACCGCTTGTGTATGCTATATCAACAAGTTTTGCCAGACCTGCTATTTCTTCAACCTTAAAATCATAAAAAAGTTTGTTCATGTATTCCTTAAGTTCCATTCCCTTGTAGTTGGTGATGAGGTCTTTAATCAAAGTGTATTCAACTATTCTATCCTCACTTTTAATTGCATATTCCAGTGCCTTTCTTCCTATCCAGTATGCCGATCCCTGATCCCCAGCTATATAACCCCATCCACCTATCCTTAAGTAATCCTTTCCGGTGTATGCGTAACCTACCGAACCTGTACCTGCAACAACAACAGCACCAGGTTTACCCATTGTTACGGTATACAGAGATAAAATACCATCGTTCACAACAATTTTCTTTAAATCCGGGAATGCTTCATTTAATGCATTTTCAATTGTTTCAGTACTTTTTCTTGAATCACCCACACCAGTAAGACCGAAAATTGCAATATTTATATCATCTATCCATGCTTCATTAACAGCCTTTTTTATGTTTTTTAATG
>JAVRLH010000046.1:0-8072 GCA_031961605.1 Thermoplasmatota archaeon | reverse complement strand
TCTTCTTGCCTCCTCACTTATCCTGTCCACGCTCCATGGTGGATCCCATACAAGATCTATCCTAACATCCTTTACGCCCTGTATAGATCTTAGCTTATTTTAAGCATCAGCAAGTATCCATGATGTTAAAGGGCATCCGGGTGTTGTCATGGTCATTTTCACATAAATGCTGTCATCGCTTATTTTTAGTTCATAAACAAGACCTAAGTTAACAACATCAAGGCCGATTTCAGGATCTATGACAGTTTTCAGAACATTCCATACTTCATTTTCATTTATCATATTTCAATAATATGATAATTGGTATTTAATTTCTTTGTCAAAATCACTTTGAACATTAATATTAAATATGAAATTTTCTAATGTTTTTTGATGTACAGGACACCTTCAATAGGCATGAATGGGTTGGTTGTATCGGGTCATCCATTGGCAACATCCGCTGGTCTTAACATACTCAGAAAAAATGGGAATGCTGTTGATGCAGCAATCACAATAAGTTCAGTTTTATCAGTTGTTCTTCCATCACAGAACGGTATTGGAGGAGATTTTTTTGCACTATACTATGAAAATTCTTCAGGAAATGTTTATTTTTTGAATGCCAGCGGTTATTCAGGATCAAACGCAAAATATGAAAATCTTCCAGAAGAAAATGGAAAAAAGGTTTTACCTGTTGAAAGTCCCTATTCAATTACAGTTCCAGGCATTACATATGGATGGTATCTTCTATCCAAACACGCAACTATGGAATATAATGATTTACTTTCACAGGCAATAGATTATGCTGAAAATGGTTTTCCCTTTTCCTATCACCTTTCCTTGCAGATCAAAAATTCAAGGAACAAGATTTTAAAGAATACATTTCTAAGAAAAAATTTTCTTGAAAAAGAATTCGGTGATCTTGCCAGGAACATTGAACTATCAAAGGTTTTAAAGAGGTTAATAGATAATCCCCTAGATCTCTACAATGGAATAACATCGGAAGAGATTTCAAACTACCTTGATGAAATAGGTTCATTTGTAACAGAGGATGATTTAAAAAATTATTCTGCATTCTGGGATAAACCATTAAAAATGGAATATAGAGGATACCATGTTTATGAAACACCACCAAACACTCAGGGTATTGCAGCTTTAATAGCCCTTAAGTATATGGAAGAATACGATATGAAAAACATGGATGAATGGGAAAGGATACATACAATGGTTCAGGGTAAGATAAAAGGATTTCTTGTTCGTGAAAAGGTAACTGATCCCAAGTTCATGAAGGAAAATGTTGAGGATTATTTAAATAAAGATTTTGAAGTGAAAAATAAAAAAAGCAACATTGATGGTGATACGGTTAGTTTTTCAGTGGTTGATAAAGATGGAAACGCTCTTTCATGTATACAGAGTTTATATTATCCATTTGGATCCGGTTGTGCTGACATCAATACAGGTATAATTTTTCAGAACAGGGGTGCATATTTCTCTCTCCAAAAAGATCATGTGAACTTTATAGAACCAAGAAAAAGAACATTACACACATTAACAGCAGGCATGCTTTTCGGTGAAGATTTTTCAATGTTTTTCAGTGCTGCAGGAGGTGAAGGGCAGCCCCAGACGCATATACAGATAATACACAACATTGTTGACAGAAACATGAATCCACAGGAAAGTGTTGAATATCCGAGGTTTGTCCATGGGAGGGTTTTGCTAGAGAATGATGACACACTGAAGCTTGAGGGTAACTTTGCTCAGGAAACAATAGAGAAACTGAGATCCATGGGGTACAGAATAAAAGTTGTTGAAAATTTGAACGATTCAATGGGAGATGCAAACATTATTGTAAAAAAAGGAAAGGTTTTGTTGGGTGGATCGGATCCAAGACGTGACAGTGCTGGGCTGGGCTTTTAATTTTTCAGGAGTTCAAGTGCACTCTGAACAAATACTGCGGATCCAAATGGAAGGATCTTTTCATTAACGTTGAATCTAGATGTATGAACGTTATGCACATATCCCATTTTTTCATTGTACACACCAAGAACAAGAAAAGTTCCTGGAACTTTCTGAAGGTAATAGGCAAAGTCCTCACCGCCCATGGTTGGCTTTGCTTCAACAACATTTTCCTTTCCTATTAGTTCCTCTATTGCTGATTTTACCCTTTCTGTTACAAATTTATCGTTAACTAGAACAGGATAGCCATAAACGTATGTGAATTTGTAATTTGCCCTGTGGGCGGATGTTATACCTGAAATTATTCTTTCTATTGTTTTTTCCATATTTTCCCTTGTTTTTGGATTCATTGTTCTTACCGTTCCTTTCAGTTCAACCTTATCCGGAATAATATTATGTGCAGTTCCACCATGGATTGATCCTATTGTAATTACCTTAGGTTCCAGAGGATCTATTTCCCTGCTTGCAATTGTCTGCAGAGCATCAATAACCCTTGCTGAAACCATGATTGTGTCAACGGTCATATCAGGTTTTGCGCCATGTCCACCCTTTCCAATTATTTCGACAATGATGTTATCTGCAGCTGCAAAAAATGGACCAGCTCTATAACCAATAGTTCCTTCAGGAAGTTCAGGCCATACATGCATGCCAAGGATATAGTCAACATTGTTTAGTATTCCTTCTTCAATCATGGGCTTTGCACCACCAAGTGTTCCTTCTTCCTCTGCTGGCTGGAATATGAGTTTTATGTTTCCATTAATTTTATCCTTCATATCATTTAAAACAAGAGCTGCCCCATAAACCATGCTCATATGCGTATCATGGCCGCAGGCATGCATGTATCCTTGATTTTTTGATCTGTATTCAACATCATTTTCTTCGTTTATTGGTAATGCATCCATATCAGCTCTTAATGCAACAGTTTTTCCAATCTCCTTTCCCCTTATTATTGCCTCAATACCTGTTCCTGCAAGTTTTCTTATTTCTGCATTAATGCTTTCAAGTTTCTCAATCAAAATCTTCTGTGTTTCAAATTCCCTATGTGCTATTTCAGGATTCATGTGAAGAGTTCTTCTCAGATCTACAATTTCCTTCTCCTTACTCCTTGCAAGATCCAAAATCATTTTTCATACACTCCTTTACAGCATTAAAATAAAATAAATCATTATTTAAAAATTTTGAAACAAAAGAGGAAAGAAAAATGTCAGACAATTTATGGATTTTAAAATAAAAAATTAATGGTAAATATGCCGATAAATTTAAATATTGGCATATCTATATACACATGTTGGCTGACACTAATATGACAATGGTGATTGACAATGTTTCTAAAGAGATTGGAGATGGAGAATTTTAAAAGCTTCGGGAGGAAGACAGTTATTGAGTTTAGAAAAGGTTTTACAGGTGTAAGCGGTCCGAATGGATCCGGGAAGAGCAATATCTCAGATGCAATATTGTTTGTTCTCGGTCCAAAGAGTTCAAAGGTTCTAAGGGCTCAGAAATTAACAGATTTGATATTCAACGGTGGTAAGGATAAAAACCCTGCGGATTACTGCAAAGTTTCATTAGTTTTTGATAACAGTGACAGGGAGATTCCTTTAGATTACGATCATGTTACTTTCACGAGGATGGTGAAAAGAGGAGAGGGTGATGAGGATTACAACAGTTATTTCTACATAAATGGTGAAAAGGCAAAGCTCCAGGATTTCACAAATCTTCTATCTAAGGCAAAAATATTTGCAGATGGCTACAACATTGTCCAGCAGGGGGATATAACAAGGATAGTTGAGATGTCACCTCTGGAAAGGAGAAGAATACTTGAGGAAATATCAGGTATCACAAAATACGATGAAGAAATCAATCGAGCACAGTTGAAGCGTAAGGAAACTGAAGAGAATATGGAGAAGATAAGAATAATTATGGATGAGATAGGTTCAAGGCTTAATTCACTTGAAAATGAAAAAAATACAGCGGTTAGATACCTTGAACTGAAGAATGATCTTCTAAAGGCAAAGGCACAGATGGAATACAGAAGAATGAAGCAGATAAAGAGTGAAATGGATGGTGATCAGGCGGAGATTGTTAAAATAACAAACGAAATAATGGAAATAGGGAATGGAATACAAAATGAAAAGAAAGCTCTTGAAGAGGAGATGAAAACGCTTGAAAAAATAAACCAGGAAATTTCAAGATCCGGTGGTGAAGAACAGTTAAAGATTAAGGCACAGATAGATGATTTAAACATTTCACTTGGAAAAAACAATGTTAAGCTTGAGGACCTTGAAACAAGGTTAAAGGAAATAGAGACAGAATTAAAAAGTCTCAACGGTGAGGAGAAGAATTTAAAATCTCTGATCAGAGAAAAGGAGGAAAATTATAAAAATACAAAGGAAAAAAGGGATGAAATATGGAAGAATCTAAATGAAAAAAAGGAGGAACTGAAGAAACTTGAGGATAAAATATCAAGATCTTCAGATGAGGTAAAGGATCTTCAAAAGTATTTGAATGAAAAGCAGATTGAATATAATTCCCTTAAGGATGAACTTTCAGACTTTAACTCAAAGCTTTCAGCAAAGGATGAATCTCTAAGGAACTTGAAGGAAAATATAGCAAACCTTGAGGAGGAAATAAAAAATGTTGAGTTAAACATCAAAGATGCTGACTGGAGGATAGAGAATTCAAGGGAAAAGGAGAGTGAAATAAAGAAGAGAATGAAGGACCTAAACGATCTTTACTATTCACTTAAAAACAGGGAAACAAGCATAAGGGAGGAAATGAACAAAATAAACGAAAGGATTTCCGTTGTTTCAAGGAATTATGAAAAGAACAGAGGGAGGCTTGAAGCATCCAAAAACTATGAGGCAATTTATTCAATCATGGAACAGAGGGATAAGGGGATAATAAGGGGTATTTACGGAACTGTGAGGGAACTCATAGAAGTTCCAAATGGTCTTGAACTAGCAATTGAGATTGCCGGTGGTAACAGGCTTGATTCTATAATTGTTGAGGATGATGAGGTTGCTGCCCAGTGCGTTGAATATCTGAAAAACACAAAAAAGGGTACTGCAACATTTTTACCATTAAACAAAATGGTTGGTGGAAGACCAAGGGGAAAGGCTCTAATGGCAATAAAGGATCCAAAATCCCTTGGACTTGCAATTGAACTTTTAAAGTTTGATAAGAAAATAGAGAATGCCCTATGGTTTGTTTTCAGTGATACTGTTATTGTTGAGGATCTGAACACTGCAAGGAAGTTAATGGGTGGTGTAAGGTTAGTAACAAGGGATGGACAGCTAATAGAGGCTAGCGGTGCAATCACAGGCGGTCATGTTGTGAGGAGTGAGAAGCAGGTTGTAATTTCAGACATTGAGAACCTTGGTAAGGAACTGAGGGAATTAAATGAAAAGAAGCAGGAACTTGAAGATGAATATAGGGTTGTTATAAAAAGACTTGATGAAATAACTAAACAGATTCAGGAAATATCATCTCAAAAATCAGAAAATCCCGAAACTTGGATAAGGATAAGGAATGAAAATGCAGAAAAATTCAAAAAATTCAATGAAACATTGAAGATTAAAAATGAAGAAAAGTCAAGGCTTGAAAAGGATATTGAATCATTAAAAGAGAGTATCTCTAAGATGCAGGAAAAGGTTACATTTGTTGAAAAGGATATGGAAAATGTCAGGATAAGAATATCTGAGTTTGCATCTGAGAAGGATCAGGAAAGGATAAGGGCACTGAAAAATGAAATACAGAACCTTGAAAGTGATCATGGTGCCCTTACACTTCTCCTCAGGGACATTGAGCACGATTTAAATGATTTAAAGAAAAGCCTTGAATCTTTGCTCAAAAATAAGGAAAGGCTTTCAAATGAGATGCAGATGAAAAAAGAAGAGACTCAGGAAATAAAGAAAAAGATAGAGGAATTATCAGTTAGTTTGAGAAAATTCCAGGAAATAAATGCATCCATTGAGGAATCCATAAAAAGGAAATGGGAAGAGAGGGAAAATACTCAAAAGAAAATATCCGATATTGAAATGAACATACAGAAGAATGAAGAGGAAATAAAGAGGAAGAATGATTTTATAATAACACTCAAGACAAGGATGCAAAACAATACAAAGGATTATGAGGATGCTGAGAGGGAATACAGATCCTTCGGAATTGAAATAAATGAACTTGTTCCCGGTTTTTCAGAACTTAAGAGGACGATAGAATACTGTGAAACAACCATGAGATCGCTTGAACCCGTGAACATGAAAAGCATTGAGGATTACAACAATGAGAAATCAAGACTTGAAGATTTGAAGAATAACTATTCAGAACTTTCAAAGGAAAGACAGGAACTGCTCAACCTTGAGAATGAACTCAACATTAAGAAGAAGGAAGGATTGTTGCTTGTTTACAGATCAATCAAGGAGAATTTTTCAAGGATTTATTCTGAAATAACAAATGGTGGAGAAGCAATAATGTACCTTGAAAATGAGGAGGATCCATTCTCAGGCGGATTGATAATAAAGGCAAGACCAAATGGTAAAAAAATGATAAGACTCGAGGCACTCAGCGGTGGGGAAAAAAGTCTAACAGCATTAACATTCATACTTGCAATTCAACAGTTTGATCCATCACCCTTCTATCTTTTTGACGAATCGGACATGTTCCTTGATGGTTACAATGCAGAAAATGTAGCAAGGATACTGAAGGCAAATTCAGACAAAGCTCAGTTCATTGTTGTTTCCCTGAGAAGGGCCGTGTTGAAATATGCTGATCATATGATTGGTGTGACAATAACAAATGATGGTGTATCAAAGATCTATGAAGAAACATACGTTAAGGAGGCTGATGCACTTGGAAGCTGAAATGTTGAAGGAGATATTGAAGAGTGAAAATTTAACTTTAGATATGGTAAATTCTTACATAAATAGAATGAAGAATGGAGAAATTGAAATGATATTCGAAGATCCAAAGTTAAAGGCCATTGCTCTTGTTTTTCAGCTTGTTATTGATGAAAACCTTGATCCCATGGATATTGATCTTGTTAAATTCACAAAACTCTACCTTGAAAAGGTGAGGGAAGAAAAAATAATGGATTTCATTACGGCTGGAAGATTGATATTTATGGCATGGAACGTCCTTTTTATGAAGAGTGAGAATGTTCTTAAGAAATTTTCAGAGAAGGATGATGATTTTTACGATCTATGGGATCCATATGAAATAGAACCAGGTTTCCAGGAAAATTTTGATGTAACTGAGAGCATAATGAACAATGAACCAATTCTCCAGCCAATAAGGCGTAATGAAAAAAGGCCAATAACATTGCCTGAATTACTAACGGCTGTTAGAGATGCACTGAACGAATCCATGGAAAGGAAAAAGGAGATGGAAAAAAGAAAAGAGATTGAGGAAAAGTACAGGCTGGCAATAAATGAAAGGGTACATAAGGAAAGTATAGAGGAGGACATCAAGGAAATATGGAACAGGATATGTGAAATGGATGATGATTTTGTTAAAAAGCAGATTGAGGATGGAACAAAGGAAGATTCAATAAGAGTTATGCTATCTTTACTTTTCCTTGAAAAGGATGAAAAAATAAAAATGCATCAGGAAAGGCCATTCATGGACATAAAAGTTTATGTTCTTGTTCCGAAGGAATTGAGAAAAATAGAATTTGTTAATAAACCAACAGTTGAGTTAATTAAAAAATCATGATAGATTTACCTTCAGTAGATCTTCCATTTCCTCAAAATACTTATCAATTTTTTTAAGAGCCCTTCTTATTGCTGCCTGTGGTTTTCCTTCCTTAACCTTTATGTAAAGTGTTGGATTGTCAACCACAGGATGCTCTATATGGTACTTTGTTTCAATCACCATTGGATCGCTTGCAAGTTCATCAACCAGAGGCCTTAGAATAGTATTATCATAATTTATTACTTCAAGCTCTATGAAATCTTTACCCTTGTTTATAACCTTGAAGGACATTTCATTAACCATGTTATCCACTTAAATACATACATTATTTAAAATTTTTTAGTGCTTTTTATAAGTGTGTTAACTAACTATTTTATCCATGAGTAAAATATTTAAATCACGTATAAATGGAGGTGTGAGGTGATAAAACATGTTTACAAAACACACCTCCG
>JAVRLH010000045.1:0-8360 GCA_031961605.1 Thermoplasmatota archaeon | reverse complement strand
CCTATTGATTTTCCAATTTCAACAGAATCTTCAATAAGAGTATCTATTTTTTCAAAATTCAATGATTCGTGGAGCCTTCTATAAATTGTATCACCAGATGGGACTTTTGAAGAACCTTGATTTCTTACAAATTCTTCAATGTATTCACCATTCCGCATAGCATTTTGCAAAGTTAATGATATTTCTCTAGCTTTGTATTGTGATTGTATTTCTATATTTTCTTCAAATATGGAATCCAGAGATTCGTGGAAAAATTTTTTAAGTTCCTTAACATTGTTTATTGAGGGGAGTTCTTTTTGGTTAATCATAAACTAAAAAATAACTCCCCTCTATATAGGTTTATCTGACATCAGTCAGACTTGCGGAGAGTCTGTAGAAAATAGAAAAATTTTTATTCTGTTTAGCATTTTATAAATTTGTATGGATCCGAATTTACAAACAGCAAAAACACTTACACTAATAGCAATCATATTGCAGGCGATTTTGCTTGCCTTTGCGATTTTGGTCATAATGGTTTTTACAGCAGCATCATATCAAGGGGTAAGTATTGTCACTTATCCGAACGGAACAACGCAAAGAATAGTCTCCAGTTCTTCAGGTTCCATTAGTCCTCTTTCAACCCTACTTGCTCTTATAATAGTTTCAATAATACCCTTAGTAATGATATTCTTTGATTATTACTTTGTATACAAACCTATATCAAAGGAGAAGGCTGAGGAAAGCAGGACACCTTCACTTGTTCTTGGAATAATCCAGCTTTTCACCGGAGGCATAATAGTTGGCATACTTTTAATTATTGCATATGTGAAAATAAATGATGCAATAAATAGAAAGAAAAATGAGAATTTGAATCAACAAAATTAGAAAAAACCCTAGCAACCCTATCAATGAAGAAATAGTCTCTGAAGGATCTTTTGAATTCTATATTGTTTTTTAACTTTTTTCTTTCATTTTTGCATCGCTGCTTTTCATTTTCTTTAATAAAAGCATCCCTTTAATAATTTCATACTAAAACTACTCTATTTTTACCTTTTATATTTGAAATTTGGTAATATTTTACTAGTAAAAAATAAATATCATAAAAGAATATATTAACTATGGAGCAGCCCCCTTCTACACCCCAATCCCAAATACCAACTCCAGCATCTCCACTAAAGAAATTCTGGAAAGAACTTATAACCATAATCATTAGTGTAGTTTTATTTTTAGGCGGTCTTGCAGGGATAGTAGCTTTAATAATAAATAATATTAATAATGCTAGTTCATTATCTCAACTACCACCCACTCCTCCATCCGTATATAATTTTACATATATATTTTTTGCAGGTTTGTTAGTATTTTCTATTTTAATGTTATTTTATAGCCAGAGGTCTTATGCACAAGCAGAAAAGGAGAAAGATATGGATAAGATGAAAATTGCTCTTTGGAGAAAATGGTATGCTATACCTATACTCTTATATTCCCTGATAGTGCTGGTTTTAGGCACCTGGCTTTTTCCTATAAGAATTGGTTTTCTATCAGGAGCCTATTTATCTTCTCTTTTCTTATCATTGTTAGTATTGGCAACCATTACAGCCCTAGCAATAAAGGAGAGTCTCCGGAGGATTTTTTGAATTCTGTATTGGTTTTTTAACTTTTTTCTTTCATTTCAGCATCTTCTTTATTTTCATTTTCTGATTGTAAAGTATTTATACCATGAAAATTAATTAAATGTGGTAATAGACCATCCTTCTTAGAGCGGAAAGATTTACTACAAATATTGCAAATAAAAGGTCTCTTTCTCTTGTTCTCTTCAAATGATTCTTCCAATAACTGATAGTCTTTATTTTCCTTTAGTTTATCACTTAATACTTTCCTCTTTGCATCTTCTGAATATGCCGGATCAATACCCTTTTTCCTATTATAAATGGTACTAAAATTATTACTGCATTCCATAAAGAGAAATTAAACATTGTTGTTAAGATTTTAAGAGTAATTACGAGTATTCCAATCATAGATAAAATAATATATGAGAGTGAAACATCTTTAAAATATACTAATCTTTCTCTCATCTCCTTTTCTATACTTACTCAATAGTTCCAAAGAACTTTAATTATATATATAACAGCAAAAAATTGATTTCTTAAAAAGTAATATAACAAGAAAAGTATTTCTTGTGCAGTTAATGGAATTCCATGAATCATTACATATCCCCATATATGCCCAGTTATTCGTACCTATCTTTTTGTTTAACTGCAAACAGTGCTCCAATACTCAATACTGTTTTCATCCCATCACTCATTATCTCCTGCCCTACCTTACAGGGCAGTAAATATAATAAAAAAAGAATATATATAAACCTTACTGTATGATCAGACATATGGAGAGTCTGTCTCTTTTAACACCAAAACCTGTAGGTACTTGTTAAAAAAACAAGCCGAGTGGGGATGAAATGGTTGTGATAGCCAAAACAACCTATACCCAAAACATTCGCATTTAAATGCGGAGAGTATGTCAGATTGGAGTAAGTGCTGTATATGAGCACTTGCAGGGATTCATGAAGATGAGCGGTGCCTAAAATATTATTCTCTTTTTTATATTTTTTGATATGAAAGATTTCATGAGTGAAGGATACAAAGGATAGAATTCAACAAGGTCACCAACCTTATAATCAATTTTAGAATCTGAAACATCAACAACAGTATGATCACTGCTTCCACCTATGATCCTTATATCTTGATCAATTGGAACGAGTGATTGAAACTCTATTTCCTCTTTACCGATTGCAATTATTGCTCTTTTCCTTAAACCAAGATCATAAAACTCTGGAATATTTCCAAAGGCATCCCTTCCAACTTTTCCATAAGGCCTGGATGGCTTTTCCTTCAACTCTATAATTTCAGCTTTTATTTTAAATGCATCATTCCTCAGGTATGGAATGATCCTGTTGCTTGTTGTGTCTCTTCCAAGAAATATTGCCTCCCCTATCCTCAATTGATTTATACCCCTTATTTCATTGTTTTCAAAGAGATAAAGAGTATCTGTTGCACCTCCAGAAATTATTTCAATGTTTATACCATTATCCTCAAGTTCATCTTTAATTTCTAAAAGTTTTTCCATTTTATCTTTTGTTGGAATAACTCCACCCAAACACCCAAGGTTTGTTCCAATACCGAGAATTTCAATATTGTCCATTCTTGATACTTCCTTTGAAAATTCAACAATGTTCTCTGGCATTATTCCTTCCCTGAGATCACCAAGTTCAATCATCAAAAGCACAAGAAATTTTTTACTCTGCCTTTTTGATTCATTTGATAATAATTTTGCCACATCCAGTTCAGTTAAAACTGCACAATCAGAATATTTTACAGTTTTTACAATTTCTGAAATCTGTGGTGATCTAATCTGCATTATTTTTCCTTCAATACCCCCTTTTCTCAACCTTATTATATTATTGATCCTTGATTCACCGAACCATTCTATTCCTTCTTCAATTCCAATCCTTGCTATCCTTGGATCCCCCTGTGTAACCTTTGTAACGAATAGGAGATCTGCATTCCTAGACCTTAGAAGATCCTTTACCCTTCTAAGATTGTATCTTATTGCTTCGATGCTTATTTCTATTTCTGGATACATTAATTTAAATTAATGATAATTCCTTTAAAGATTTTTCTATGATTTCAAGGGCAATGTTTACCTCATCCACACCTATGATTAAGGGTGGCCTGAACCTTATTCCCTTTTCTCCTGTTTTAAGCATTAACAGACCATTCTTGTAGAGGATGTTGAATAGATCATCCCTTGTCTTTGTGTCCTTAAGATCGAATGCATCCATGAGACCTCTTCCTCTCACATTGTTGATCTTTCCTGTCCTTTCCTCAATTTCACTTAGACCTTTCAGGAATATTTCACCCATCTTTGCAGCATTATCAACAAGCCTTTCCTCATGTATGATTTCAAGGTACTTTGTTGCCCTTACCATGTCAACTAGGTTCCCGCCAAATGTGGAATTTATTCTGCTTGACACCTTGAAAACATTATCCTCTATCTCATCCACCTTTGGACCAACCATTATTCCACATACCTGCATTTTTTTACCAAATGCAATTATATCTGGCTTTACATCAAAATGCTCATGTGCCCACCATTTTCCAGTTATACCCATACCGCTCTGAACTTCATCAACAATGAACATCATTTCATTTTCTCCTGTTATTTTTTCAACTGCCTTGAAATATTCCTTCCTGAAATGGTTATCTCCCCCCTCACCCTGTATCGGTTCCATAATGAATGCAGCAATATCATCAGGATTCTCTTTTATAGCTTTCTCTATTTCCTCTAAACTCTTTTTCTCAAGTTCCTCAACTTTTTTGATGTTCTCATCGTTTAAAGGAAATGTTATCTTTGGGTTTGTTACCCTTGGCCAGTTGAATTTTGGGAAATACTGTGTCTTCCTTGGATCAAATGTGTTTGTTAATGATAAAGTGTAACCAGTTCTGCCATGGAATGCTTCCCTTAGATGAATTACCTTATAACCTTTCTCTTCCTTATAACCTTTTCTGAAATTTTTCTTTACCTTCCAGTCGAATGCAGTCTTTAATGCATTTTCAACAGCAAGTGCACCACCCTCAATGAAGAAAAAGTATTTCATGTATGGTGGTGTTGCTATTCTTGAAAGAGCATCAACAAATTCAGCCATTTCAACAGTATAAACATCACTGTTTGTTGGTTTATTTAATGCTGCCCTCTGAAGTTTTTTCAAAAATTCTGGATCGAACATCTTTGGATGGTTCAATCCAACCGCCGATGTGGCAAAAAATCCAAAGAAATCAAGGAATTTCCTGTCATACCTTGAATCGTAGATCCATGCTCCCTTGCTCCTTTCAAGATCCAGAACCATGTCAAATCCATCCGTAAGGATCCTTTTACCCAAAACTTCATGAACGTTCTTTGATGTTATCATATTATCCTGTAATAGGATGGAGAATATATATTTTGTTAAGGTATGGAAAATTCAAGCCCTGAATGAATTTTTGTCAATTCAAGTTTCTGTGAAAATAAGCATATTGCTTGATCACCAGTACAGTGACCTATAAATAGCTTTATACCTTTTAAATTTTCCATTGTGAATCTTATTCTATCCACATTTGCATTGATAAGATGCAAACCACCGAGTATGTATCCAGTTTTCTTCCCCAACAATTCTTCCCCTTTATTTTTAATGTTCACTATTCCTGCATGTGAACAACCTGAAACAATGAAAATTGATTCTCCAAGATCTATGAAAATTGAAGAATCATCCATCATTTCATCCTTAACTATTCTACCATCTAAATTCGTGAAGAAACTTTCAACCTTTTCATATTCATTTTTTCTTTCCACCTCACCAGAAAACCATACACCGGGGAAAATTTCGTATGGATCCCTGGAAAAAATAAACTTAACATTTTCCTTAAGCCAGTTCTTCTGGTATTTTGGTATTGATGTGTCCTTGAATGGTATATAAAAAATCTCCCTGAAAATATCAGGATTTGCAAAAACGGGCACATCATTTCTCAATACATTATTGAAAAATAGATCGTAGAGGCCACCCAGATGATCATAATGGCCATGTGAAATTACAACAGCATCAACTTTTTTCAAATCAACCTTTGAAATTTCAGCATTTTTAATGATTGGTTCACCAGATGATCCCGTATCAAACAAAAGAGTCTTTTTTGAATTTTCATATTCTATTTCCATGAAATATGATACACCATGCTGTGCAAGGTGTAATGTTCTAACGCTTGCATTGTCATCCATCAAAACAGTCACATTAACTTTTCTTATCATAATTATAGGATTACAAAACCTATTTAATAAAATTTACAAAAACACGGCGAGTATATGCCTAAAATGGTTGCCATAAGGCAACTATACGCAGAACACTCACATTTTACTGCGAGGAATATGTCGGAAAGTTTCAAATAATGCATGATAATTATTTTCGTAATGATAATTGGAACAAGAGGAAGTAAGCTTTCACTTGCACAGACAAAGATTGTTGAAAATTTAATCAATAAAATGGGTATTGAAACGGAAATTAGAATAGTTAAGACTGAGGGGGATAAAACAAAAACACCATTATGGAAAAGCAAAGGAATTGGATTATTTTCATCCGATATAAACAACCTTGTTTTGAATGGAGAGATTGACATAGCTGTTCACAGCATGAAGGATTTACCTGTTAATTTGCATGAGGATCTTGAAATATCGGCAATAATTGAAAGAGGGGCTGTTGAGGATGTTCTTATTTCGGATTATGATCTATTTGATCTTCCATACAAGGCAAAAATAGGTACATCAAGTTTGAGAAGGATAGCATTTTTAAAATTTTTCAGGGAGGATATTGAAGTTGTTAACATTAGAGGAAATGTTGATACAAGGATAAGAAAGATGGATGAACTTGCTTTAGATGGAATAATTGTTGCAAGGGCAGGGATTGAAAGATTGAATATAAAGAAAAAATTTTTTGTTCTTCCAAAAGATCTGTTTGTTCCGCAGGCAAACCAGGGTGCAATAGCCGTTGTATCCAGAAAAAATTCAAAATACAGAGAATTTTTGGAAAAAATTGATGATAAAAAAACTAGAATTGAATGTGAGGTTGAAAGGGAAATACTGAGGATCCTTAACGCAGGATGCCATACACCGATTGGAATTTATGCATGGATGAATGGGGATACAACAAATTTACATGCTGCAAAGATTTCTGAGGATTTTAAGAGTAGGATGGATTTATGGCTAAAATCAAATGAAAAGGAAAAAATTTATGAGGAATTTAAGAGGTTATGGTACAGATGAAGGGAAAAGTATATCTTATAGGGGCTGGACCTGGAAATGCAGGTCTTTTGACAGTTGAAGCATTAAGGATCATTAAGAATGTGAATATCGTTCTATACGATGCACTTGTAAGTAAATCAATTTTAAAACTTATACCAAAGAATGTGAAAAAGATCTCTGTGGGAAAGAAAAAGGGTGAGGACAGTGATGAACAGCAAGACAGAATAAATTCTCTCCTTTTCAAATATTCAAGTATGGGAATGAGTGTTGCAAGGCTCAAGGGTGGTGATCCCTTCCTTTTTGGAAGGGGTGGGGAGGAAATTGTTTTTTTAAAAAAGAATAAAATTCCATTCAAGGTTATTCCAGGAATTACATCAGCCATAGGTGTTCCCACCTATGCCGGTCTTCCATTAACGCACAGGGATTATTCGTCAGGCGTTATTATTATACCAGGGCATTTAAAGCAGGGGAACATTGTTGACTGGGAAAATGTTTCAAATTTCAATGGAACAATTGTTATACTTATGGGTGCAAGTACACTAAAAAATATAGTTGATGAACTTATAAAAAATGGTAAAGATAGAGAAACACCTGTTTGCATAATAATGAATGGAACATTGAAGAATCAGAAAATTGTGAAGGGTAAACTTGGAAACATTGTTGAAATTGCAAAAAGGGTAGGAATTAAAGCACCAACAGTAACAATCATAGGAAAGGTTGTTGATCTTTTATGAAAATTGCAACCTTCAGACCTGAGGAAAAATTCAAAAATTTCACATTTGAAAACATGGAGATCATAAATTTGCCTTTAACAGGAATAAGGAAAAGGGATGTTAATTTAAAAGAAATTATAAAAAATTATAAAAAAATTGATTATGTTGTTTTCACAAGTAAACTTGGTGTAATTTTTTTTAAGGAAGATCTTGGTGAATATTACAATGAATTCATGAAAAGTGTTAATGAAATAATTGCAATTGGTGAAAAAACAAAAAATGAGATTGGTGATTTTAATGTAAAAATTCCGGAGAATGAGTCAACAAATGGTATTGTTAATTATTTTAAAGATAAAACAGGTACTGTTATTGTTGTAAGGAGTGCACAGGGAAATGAAAATCTATTGAAGAATTTGAGAGGTCATATGAATTTAATAAATATTGAAATCTATGAATCATACACACTTGAAAAAAATGAAAGACATGAAGAATTTTTGGATATGCTGAGGAACAATGAAATTTACGGTATGGTATTTACATCAAGGATGATCGTTAGATCCTTTTTCAAAATTTTCTATGGAATGGATAAAAATATTTTTGATTATTTAAAAAATGTGAAAATAGTTTCAATAGGTGAGGAAACATCAAAGGAATTGAAAAATTTCGGTATTGAGGAATTTTATCAATTGAAAAAACCAGGTATGGAAGAGGCTTTGAATTTTTTTAATAAAACAAAGGGCTAAGGATTAAACCTTAACTTCTCATTTTTTACGTAACATGTTCAGATCGATCTCAAGTTCGTCCACAAGTTCTCTTGCTTTCTTTGGTATCTCCCCCATTATTGTTCCA
>JAVRLH010000044.1:0-8495 GCA_031961605.1 Thermoplasmatota archaeon | reverse complement strand
AAATATTATTATCTTGTATCAAAAATAAATTAAAAAGTGAAAATTTAAAGAAAATTCTGTATATTATGGTTAGATCAAATTAGACATGCGGAGAGTCTGAAATTCTGGTATGTATGGATGGTCATGTATTTCCTCATTGTAGTAAAGTGTTTCAAAATTTCTTTCCCTTCTTCTTTTTATTTCGTTCATTGATGCAAGTGTGAAAGACCATATTGATGATGGGTAAGTTGGTATAAAGGCAGTGTATACCTTTACAAATTTGAAAAATTTTTTAAGATTCCCATATGCCATTTTTAAATGCTCGGGATAGAAAAATGGTGAACCGCTCTGTGTTGCAAATATACCTTTTTCACTCATTCTCCTAAATACCAGGGAATAAAATTCCTCACTGAAAAGTATCTTTGCCGGACCAACAGGATCCGTGGAATCCACAAGAATTGCATCATACTTTCTATTATTTCCTTTCAGATATTCATAACCATCTTCAACCATGACCTTCAACCTTTCATCTTTAAAGGAAAAATTCAATGTGGGAAAATATTTCTTTGATATTTTTATTACTTCTTCGTCAATTTCCACAAGATCTATGTTCTTAACGTTATGCTTCAGGCATTCTCTTGCAAGGCCCCCATCTCCACCACCAATGATCAAAATATTTTCAGGATTTTCAATGGAAAAAAGTGGTATGTGTGCAAGCATTTCATGGTAAATGAATTCATCCTTTTCTGTGAACTGAAAAGTTTTGTCCAGAAATAAAACCCTTCCAAACGTTCTGTTTTCCACAACATCAATCCTCTGAAATTTTGATTTTCCACTGTAAATCTCCTTATCCACTGAAACTGAGAGTTTTACTCCATCCTTCTGCAATTCCCCCATCCATTTCATACTGTAGAGATTGTATTTTCAGACTTAATTTTTTTTAAAATTGAACAAATATTGTATTTATAAAATAAATTAATGATGGATTCGTTATTTTATTAATAAAAGTATTTATAATTCTTTGCCTTTGACGAATATCGTGAAGAAATCATACGAGAGATCATCCATAGAACCCCTGGTAATACCAAACTTTCTTTACAAAATATGGAAGGAAAGGTTCAGGGAGTACTATAATATGGACATAGAGAACGATCTTCTTGGCGTAATAATAAGAACATATTATATAAGAAGTACCTGGAAATGGCAGAGGGCTTACAAGGAAATAAGAAGGATTCTTTCCATGAGAGGAATGAATGAAAAGGATAGTAAAAATAGGGCAAAGATGTTAATATCACTTTTTGATTCCTGAAGTGTGCTTAGGAAAGATCTTGAAAAAATACTTTCGAATTTGGATACAATAAAAAAACCAAAGGTACTCCTTGAACAGTACCAGACAGATGTTAGTGTTGCAGTAGATATTCTATTTTTGGCATACAACGATATAAAAGGAAAGGTTGTTGCAGATTTTGGTACGGGTAATGGCATTTTTGCCATTGGTTCAAAAATACTTGGTGCAAAACATGTATATGGCTTGGATGTGGACAAGGAAGTTTTGAATACAGCGATTGAAAATGCCAAAAAGATAGGTGTGGAAATTGAATTTCTTAGTATTGATGTGAAAAATTTCAAAATCAAAGTTGATACAGTTATTATGAATCCTCCCTTTGGTTATCAGATACCATTTTCTGATAAACCATTTATGGAAAAGGCAATGGAAGTTTCAGATAACATTTATTTTTTACACAGTAAAGATGCAAGGGAACATATTCTTAAAGTTATGATGAAAAATTTTATGCTTGTTTATGAAAAAGATTATAAATTGAATTTACCTTATACCTTTAAGTTCCACAAAAAAGAAATGAAAAGCATAGATGTTACACTATTTGCATTCAGGGTGATGAAATGAGCAGGATTGTATTGCCTGGAGAAATGATATGTACGATTGAAGAATGGGCACCGGGGAAAAATGTATTTGAAGAAAATGGTAGAATTTACTCAAAGACCATGGGAATTACAGAGTTTGACAAAAAGAACATGACAGTGAATGTAAAACCAATAAACAATCTCCCAGATCTCAAAGCAGGAGATACTGTTTATGGTGTTGTTCAGGATCTATACAACGATTTTGCACTTTTAACCGTTATTTCAATAGATGGTGTTGATAGGGAAATAGTTGGAGGTAAGCAGGATGGTATAATACATGTTTCAAAGGTAACAAACAAATACATTGATGAAATAGGTAAGGCGTTCAGAATCGGTGATATAGTGAGAGCAAAGGTAATAAGGTCAAAGCCTTCTTTACAACTAACGACAAACGAAACAAACCTTGGTGTTGTAAGGGCATTATGTATGAAATGCAGATCACCTCTGGTGAGAAAAGATGATAGTCTTTACTGCGAAAGATGTGAAAGAACTGAAATAAGGAAGATTGCATCCGATTATGGAAACATTAAAATAAAGGTAAAAAATGAACCTAATGAGAGGATGTATAAGGATGAAAAGAAATAAGGATTATGAAAAACTAAATGTTGAAATTGAAAGGTTGAGGAAGGAAGTTGAAGAACTGAAATCTTTGATGAGAGATATTGTTCAGATTATGTTCGATGAGGATGATGAAATAGATGATACAAGACCATTCCATAACAACTGAAAGGTGAAAAATATGACTATGCCAATAAAGGTGATTGAGGAATTTTTGAATAAGAGGATTTCCATGCTAATGAAGGATAACAGAATCATAGAAGGTGTATTGATCGGGTATGATGAATATATGAATCTAATCATTAATGACAGTGAAGAGAGAGTTAATGAATCTGTAAGAAAGCTTGGTGTTGTTATTGTTAGAGGAAATAATATCCTGAGAATTGCCTCAAAGTAATATGGTAAACTGTCCAGATTGTGGAGGAGAAATAGACGAAAACACTTTAACGTGTAAAAAGTGTGGAAGAAAGTTCAGCAGGGAAGAATACAATAGCCTTGTTGAAAAATCCATTTTAGAGAGCATAACGTTGGGTGATTTTGAAAATAGTTACGAAAATCTTGTAAAAGAGATTGATTCTCTAGAAAGTTTGCTGAATGAAGAAAAAAAGGAAATTGAAGAAACAAAAATTGAATCCACACAATTAGATGAAAAGGAAAAGTTATTGTACAGTTATGTTCTGAAAAAGGAAAATGAAATCAGGGAACAGAGGGAGGAACTGGAAAGTCTTAAAAAGAGCATAGATGAAATTTTCGAAAAAAAAGGTTTGGGTACAGATTCTCCTGTTATGCAAAAACTGTTTTCATTTTCAAAAGAAATTAAAAGCCTTAATGATGAAATAATCTTACTCAAAAATGAAAATGCAAAACTAAAAAATGAAATAGAAAATATCAAGAAAGTTTTAGATGTTAAAAATGGTGAAACCATCAGCGAATATGTAAAGAATCTTGTTGAAGAAAACAGGACACTCAAACTTGATATTGAAAACTTACAGAAGAGAATAGACTTACAGAAGAAGCTCTGGGAAAACTGGGTTAACACACAGGATGAAAAGGTTAAGAATCTGGCAGAATATGAAATGAAAGTAAAAGAACAGGAATTGATGGTTGAAAGGGCAATAAAGGATCTTGAAATAAAAGAATCTGCACTGAATAAATCAAAACTTGAAGCTATAAATCCTGTCGAAATAGATATACTGAGAAATGAAAATCTAAAACTGAGGGAGGAAATTCAGAGACTTCAGGATCTCCTTGATTCCATCGCAAAAACAGGAAAAATTCAGGAGAATGTTTTTGATATAGGTGAATTTGAAAAATTGAGAACTGAGAACAATTCACTTAAATCACAGATAGAAATAATGGATAAAAGCATGAAAGATCTTCAAGAGAAAATTAAATTCAAGGAGGAGGAATTTTCCAGAAGGGAACAGGATCTTATGTACAGGGAGGCAAAGCTGCAGGAACAGATGAAGGAACTTGAAGCACAGCATTTAGAGCTTGAAGAGTTAAAAAAACTTGAGGAGGAGCATAAAATAAAGGATCTTGAGGACCTTATCAAGAAAAAGGAAATTGAATTGAAAGAAAAAGAAAAATATCTGGAATTGAAGGAAAGGGAATTGAAGGCAAAGGAGAAGGGGTTGGTTGAGGAAGAAGTTGAACTTGCAATGGACGAAATAAAGGCAGAAATAAGTCAGGAGAAGGTAAAGACAGGAACAAGAAGACTTGATGATCTTCTTTATGGTGGTTTTCCTATTGGATCCAATATTCTAATTTACGGACCGGCCTATACAGGCAAAGAAATACTTATTTATTCTTTCCTTGTTGAGGGTCTCAGGAAAAATATACCATCAATTGTTATACTTGTTGATAAAACACTGGAAATATTTAAGCAAGAGGTAAAGTTTGTGCTTCCAACATGGGATAGTTATGAAGAGAAGGGTCTCGTAAAATACATTGATGCATATTCAAGATCCATAGGTGATAAATCCACATTTCCAAATGTTATCTATATCAATTCCCAGACAGATGTGAATTCAATATTGGAAAATGTTGATAGGATTGCAGAAGATTTCAAAAAGAAGCATCCCTATTACAGGGTTGCATTCTTAAGCCTTACAAACATAGTTGTATTTCTGGATCCACAGTCAACAATAAAATTCCTTCAATCATTTACAACAAAAAGGAAGAAGGATGGGGGAGTATCACTTTATCTCCTTGAGAAAGGTGTTGTTGAAGAAAATGCCCTGCAGATGGTTTCATCAACAATGGATGGGCAGATAGAGTTTAAATCAGAAATGGGTAAAGTGTATCTGACTGTAAAGGGTATAACTGAAGTACAAAGCAGGTCATGGATAGAAATAACACCGTCGAAGAGTGGAATAATAATGGGATCATTCACCCTTGGTCATATAAGGTGAAAAGGATGGATACTAAATATTTTGAATTCAGAGATAAACAATCAAGAAACAAATTCTTGAATGATTTAATGAAAAAGTTTCTTGAAAATGATGGTGAGTTCATTTACAGAGAAAGTGAGAAAGATCTGTTGATTTTCTATGAAGGTAACATTGATGGTGGTGAAAAATGTTATGTTATCAGGGATTTCAATGAAATTCCAGATATACTTAAAAAATTCAAATTTGAAAGTTTTGCTGTGAGATCGAAAATGCAAAACAGCATTGAATATAACAGAATGATTGGAAATATTATAAAAAAAGAAATGCCTGAAAAAAATGTTGATCTTGAAAGACCTGACTTGAAATTAATTGTTAAAAAGTTCAATAAAAATTACATATTAATCATCAAAAGTTTTATTTAGATTCTTAATAATTACCCATGAGCCGTGGTAGCTCAGCAGGGAGAGCGCCAGACTGAAGATCTGGAGGCCGCCGGTTCAATCCCGGCCCACGGCACTTTAATAAAAATACAGAATCGGATTTTCAATAAAAATTAATTAATGAAATACTTATATGGCAAAGCAGTGATTAAAAATGCCTAAAACAAAAGAAATTAATGAAAATATATCTGTTTCGAATGAGTCATCCTTAGAAAACTATCCGGAGTATGAGGCATTGGACTGGGTTGTTGGCCATGGTCTTGGGGTTATACATACGGGAGATCTAACAACATTCCATTCTTTGCTTGCACAGATTGGTCTTATCAAAGGGTTGGATTCCTATTATTATATGCGATACGATGATAGTCCTGAAAGGAATTATTTACCAATGATGTTCTACACAGTATTTGGAAAACCAAATGTACATGTTCTCTTACACGAAGAGGTAGAACCGATTGGAGAACTTTGGAGTGCAATTATAGTTTTTTCAACCAATTTACTCGTTGAAAAAACATCTCAGAGAGCTTTGCTCTTTGATGGTGCAAAAAAAGATGCTGTGCTTGTTGTAAACACATCCTTAAAGCCTGAAGAAATAGTTGCACTTGTTAAAAAATATAATTTAGCTCAGGACTGGAAAGGAAAAGTTGTGGTCGTAAGTGCAGGAAAGATTGACACCAATCTGGCATATCCTTTACTTGGGGCACTAGCCAAAGGATGGAATAAAATCTCACTTGAAGATGTATTTAAAGCGCTGGAGATGGATGGAAAGGAGAGAAAAATTAATTCAGTTGAAAAAGGATATGAAAATGCTAAAGTCATTGATGTTAACATAAAGGCAAAGGAAACTGAAATGTTTAAGAAAGAGAATAAAAGCCAAACAATACCAAAGTTCACGCGTAAACCAATGACAAAGGAAGAATATTATCAGTACCAGTATGCCGCTGCAAACGCTAAAAGTTATTCTGAAAGAATTTCCGCAATGCCAAGGTGGGAAGTTCTTGTCCCCGACCTTATTGAATTTGGACCGGAGAAGGGTAAGAGAAATGCTGGTTTTACAACTCCCTGGAGATTCACAAGACCCGTAATAGATATGAAAAAATGCATAGATTGTAAGCTATGTCATCTTTACTGCCCAGACGGTGCAATAGATTTCAGCCCAATAAGGGTGGATTATTCCTATTGCAAAGGCTGTGCAATCTGTGCAGTTGTCTGTCCAACAAAAGCAATAAAAATGGTTTCTGAGCTTGAATATCTTGAAAAACTTAAGGATGAAGAAACACCAGCAATACGCTTTGAAACGCGTGAATATGGATTCTGAGAGGTGAAAAATATGGCAAAAGCAGTAACTTTTGAAAAAAAAATGAAGATATGGAATGGAGCTAGAGCAATTGCAGAAGCGGTTAAGGTTGCGGATGTGGATGTAATTGCAGCATACCCAATAAGACCATCAACAGGAATATTGAATGCACTTGCATCAATGCTTGCTGATGGAGAATTTGATGCAGAGTTGATTGTTGCAGATTCAGAACACAGTCAGTTTGAAGTTGTTAAGCATGCCTGTGCATCTGGGGCAAGGGTTTTTGTAAGCAGCAGCGGAGTGGGTCTTGCATATGCAGCTGAAGCAATCACTGTAGCTGGATTAAGCCAGGTTCCAATCGTTGGTGTGATTGGAACAAGGGCCCTGGATGATCCTGGGAACTTTGGGATGGAATGGAGCGATGCGCTTATGTTCAGGGATTTTGGCTGGCTTATTTCCTGGCCAAGAAGTGTACAGGAAGCAACGGATATGACGGTTGTTGCATACAGGGTAGCGGAGGATTCAATGGTATTATTGCCGCATTTTGTTTCTGTTGATGGTGCAGTAATAACACACATTGCAACGCCAATATATCCACCAACAAATGAACAGGTAACAAATTTTCTCCCACCTTACAGACCATTGCACAGAATAGATCCTCTTGATGGTGCTGTGAGTAAAGCAATGCATATTGCACCATCATTGATAGGACCTGAGGAAAGAAAATTAGTTGATGTTTCCATGAAAAGGGCAAAGAATGTTATAGTTGAGGCATGGAAAGATTATTCTAACTATACCGGAAGAACATATCCTCCATTTATAGAGACAAAAAATATTGAGGATGCTGAATTTGCGATTGTCAGTATGGGTGCATACATGAAGGATATAGAACTTGTTGCAGAAAGTCTGAGAAAGAAAGGTAAAAAGATTGGTACTGTAAGATTGAGATACATAAGACCTTTCCCAGCTGAGGAAATTTTGAAGGTACTTGATGGATTGAAGAGTGTTGGTGTTGTTGAATTTGGCTATTCCTTTGGATCACCGTATAACACAGGTTCTTTATACCATGAGGTTGCAACAACACTTTATGAAGCTGGTTCAAGACCATTACTTCAGGATTTCTTGTTCCTTGGTGGAAGAGAGCCACATATTAAGCATTTCTATGAAGTGGCAGAAAAAGTAATCGATGCAGGAGAAAGGAAAAGGGTGGAAAAGAATGTGCATTGGCTTACATTAAGGGGTGAAGATATATGATGGAAATAAAAAATATCAGGGAAATATCACCTGAGGATTACTATACATCAGGCCACAGAACTTGTGCAGGATGTGGTCCTGCAATTGCATATAGACTGGCATTAAAGGCATCTGGTCCGAACACCATATTTATCGGACCCACAGGATGTATGTATGTGGCAAATGCACATCAGTTTTTAACATCACCCTATGCTTTTCCATGGTACCATACGCAGCTTGGCGGTGGAGGTGGGGCAGGTATAGGTACAGCAGCGGCACTAAGGGCATTGATGAAAAAGGGGAAGAGAAAAATAGAGGATGTGAACATAATAGTGTTTGGAGGAGATGGTGCCATGGCGGATATAGGTCTATCCGGTTTATCCATGGCTATGAGTTACGATTATCCAAGACTCCTTTACATTGTTTATGATAACGAAGCATATGCAAACACTGGCATACAGGCTTCAAGCACAACACCCTGGGGTGCAACAACAACCTTTACTCCCGCAGGAAAAGTGAATAAAATTGGAAACGAAAGGTACAAGAAAAATGTTGCGCTTGTTGCTGCTGCATGTAGTATCCCATATTCTCTGACTATATAAAGACTTAACTTTTTATTTTTCATTTTTCTCACCTTCCACAAGTGCATAAAATATTCCTAATTTGCATTCT
>JAVRLH010000043.1:0-8566 GCA_031961605.1 Thermoplasmatota archaeon | reverse complement strand
GTTTCCATGACGAATTGAGGGATTTTTGTCATATTAGAGTCATTCATAAATCCGACAAAATCCCCCTAAATAAATACTTTTCGAAGGATTTCTACAAAGCTGTTTTTCCTTAAAAATTCCAAAATGTTTTTAACAGATGTTTCATTTCACAAAAACATGGAAGGATCCATTGAATCAGCAATTGATAAAATGGAGGTTACAAAATTCCATTACAAAATGCTTTTACTTTCAGCAGCAGGTGTTTTTCTTGATGGTTATGATCTATTCATAATAAGTGTAGTTTTACTTTTTATTACACCTTTATGGGTGGATACCCTTCCAGCGATTTACCAATCGTTTGCAACGGGCTTAATTGCTGCCTCAGCCCTTATAGGCATGTTTGTTGGTGCCTTAACCCTGGGCCATTATACTGACAAAATGGGAAGAAAAACAATGTACGTTATAGATCTAATTTTCTTTGTTGTTTTTGCAGGACTTTCAGCACTCTCTCAAAACATCTGGGAACTGATAATTTTCCGTTTCCTCCTCGGTATTGGTATTGGTGCTGATTACCCTATAAGTTCAACGTACATTTCAGAATTTGCACCTGCAAGTAAAAGGGGAAAATTCATTTCTTCAACGTTCACATTCTGGGGAATAGGTGCATTAACTGCTGCTCTTGTTGGTTATATCCTCGCACCCATGGGTCAGGTTTCATGGAGGTACATGCTTGTTTCTGGTATTGTCCCAGCAATTATTGTAATTTTGCTCAGAACCAGAATGCCTGAATCACCGAGGTGGCTTGTTTCCCAGGGTAAGGTGAAAGAAGCAGTTGAAGTGTTAAAATCATTAAATGCAAACGTTGATGAGAATGCAATAGAAAAGGTAAAAAAGGAAAAAACAAAGATAAAGGATCTGCTGAGTCCAATATATATAAGAAGAACCATTTTTGCCTGGATACCCTGGTTTTTCATGGATATTGCTGTCTACGGCATAGGCATGTTCCAGCCAACGATACTAAAATCCATGGGTTTTAAAACAAACATTGATGCAATCGTCGGAACGGCAATACTCGATTCTTTCGGTGTTCTTGGCTTTATTCTTGCAATTCTGTTTATAGAAAAAGCTGGAAGGTTGAAGCTCCAGGTAATTGGATTTATGGGGATGGGTCTTTCACTTTTACTCCTTGGTTTGATTTCACCCATAGAACCGATGATATTGCTTGTTCTTTTTGCAATATTCCAGATCAGTGAAAATGCCGGGCCAAATACAACAACATGGGTTATTGCAACTGAACTTTTTCCAACAAGACTGAGGGCAACGGCACAGGGATCCTCTGCTGCAATAAGCAGACTTGGGGCAATAACAGGTGTTTTCTTTTTACCAATTATAAAGAATCTTTTTGGCCTGAACGTAACAATGTTCTTTGTATCCACTGCTGCATTTTTAGGTCTTATCATCACTTTGATTATAGGTGAAGAAACAAGGGCACTGTCTCTGGAAGAAGCATCAACTGTTTTCAGGGAATTTTCAAACTACATAAAGGAACTGGGAACAAACGTTAAAAATTCTGCAACCACCTTTTATGAAATGGTTATGGATTTTGATAAAAGAGAAGAGAAACAGAAAAAAATCAAGGATCTTGAACACCTGAACGATAGAATTGTTTCTGATATTTTCTCAAGACTCAACAGAAAATTTCCATCACCAATAGATACTCTGGATGTTGCTGCAATAATAAAGGGCCTTGATAACATTATAGATTCAGTAGAATCAGCGAGTAAAAAAATAGTTATTTATGGCATAAACAAAAGTACACCGGAGCTTGTTGCACTGGGTGAAATAAATTTAAAGGCAGTAACGGAACTATATGATGCCTTAAATGAAATACTTGCAATCAGGTTGGGTGAATACAGTGAAATATTGGAAAGGTGTGATGATATTCATAAACTTGAAAACTACGCTGATGATATAGTTGACAACGTTCTGAAAGAATTGGTGAATAAGAATGATCCAAACGAATTCATAAAGTTCAAAGAAATCTATGAGAGCTGTGAAAAGATAACTGACATGTGTGATGATGTTGCAGATATAATAAGAAGTTTAATAATAAAATATTCGTGAAAATTTTTATACAAATATTTTATAGCAAGATTAATGATAGATGAATTGAAAGAAATAGGAAAATCGGTGAAGGAAAAGGTTGATGATTATCTTGAGAAGAATTTTGATGAAGCGCGCAGAATTGTTAAAATGGGTGCTGATGGAACACCAACATCAAACATTGACCTTGTTGCTGAAGAAGAAGTTTTCAGGATTGTTAAAGATAGGGATCTGCCCTTCAACATACTGAGTGAAGAGTTCGGTTACCTGGATAGAAAAAAATCACTGACAATGGTTCTCGATCCCATTGATGGTTCATTCAACGCTGAAAGAAACATACCTTTTTATTCCATATCCATGGCAATCATGCGCAATGATATGTTTTCAACAGAATATGCACTTGTAATGAACCTTGTTTCAGGTAAATCCTACTGGGCTGAAAAGGGTAAGGGTGCATATTTTGAAAACAGAAAAATTCACACAAAGAGAAAAGATGTTGAAAAATTGTCCGTGATAAGTTTGGGAAAAAATGTTAATGAAAGAACATTCTCATTGATTAAAGATTCAAGGAGGGTAAGATCCATGGGATGCGCATCACTTGAAATGCTCCTTGTTGCTGAAGGTGTTGCGGATCTGTTCGTTTACGATTATTCAAAGAATGGTGTTTTGAGGATCGTTGACATAGCGGCAAGTTCTTTCATTGTTAGAGAGGCTGGCGGTGAAGTTTTAGACCTTGAAACAATGAAACCATTGAACATGAATTTAAATTTAATGGAGAGGAAAAATATCCTTGCCCTGGGTGATCCGGAAAATAATCCATATGGGGTGTGAAAAATGAAGTTTGGTATAGTTGGTAACCCTGATGTGAAAAGAAGCTTTAAGGTTGTCAGGGTTGTTTACGATTACCTTTCAAAGGAACATGATGTAATTATTGAAAAATCAACTGCAAAAAAAATTGGTATGGATGGTGTGGATCTGAAAAACATGGATGTTGATATTGTGATAACTGTTGGTGGTGATGGAACGGTTCTGAAAACTCTTCAGGGAACGGACAGACCAATATTTCCAATCAATATGGGAAAACTGGGATTTCTTACGGAGATTGTACCTGTTGATATAGAATCATCTTTAGACAGGCTTGTTTCAGGTAACTATTATCTTGATAAAAGAAAAAAGATTAAAGTTATTTTAAATGATCAAAGGTTGCCAGATTGCACAAATGAGGCTGTTATTCATACTTCTGAAATAGCAAAACTGAGAACATATGCAATTTATATAGACAACCAGTTGCTTGAGGATCTCAGGGCGGATGGTCTTATTGTTGCCACACCAACAGGATCAACATCCTATGCTTTCAGTACTGGCGGTCCAATTGTTGATCCAAGAATTGATGCTTTTGTTATAACCTATATTGCCCCATTCAGACCTGGAATGAGATCACATGTAATACCAAGTTCATCAAACCTTGAGATACATATTCTAGATACAAAGAAGAAAAGTGTCCTTGTTCTGGACGGTCAGGTTAGCAAAAAAATTGGACAGAAGGATGTGATAAAGTTGTCGGAAAGCGAGCATCATGCAACATTCATCAGGTTTAATTTGAACTTTTATGAAAAGTTGAGGGAGAAACTCATATGAAGATCAGGAGAGAACTGCTTCAGATGATTATGGAAAGTGCAAAAGATACTTATCCAAAAGAATTTGCAGCATTTTTAAGGGCTGAAAATGATGTTATTTATGAAATACTGATGCTTCCCGGCACAATATCAGGAAAAAGCAGTGCCCTTTATCAGCTTTATATGAAACCAATAGATTTTTCAATCGTTGGAACTGTTCATTCACATCCATCAGGTGTTCTTTATCCAAGCCCCGAGGATCTTGATCTATTTTCAAAAACAGGAAAAATTCACATAATTGTTGGTTACCCATTCTCCATTGAAAATTTCAAATGTTACGATAGGAATGGTAAGGAAGTGGAGCTCAGGATTTTATGAAAATAGTTGATGGCTTCAGATCTGAATCAATAATATCGGATGAATCTGTTTTAATTGATGTTTTCAGGGCAACAACAAGTATTGTTGTTATGTTTAGCAAAGGTGTAAAAGAGATCATACCTGCACCTGATGAAAATGAGGCATGGAGAATATATTCTGAAAAAAAGGATCACCTGTTAATTGGTGAAAAAGATGGTATAAAGATCAATGGTTTCCATTACAACAATTCACCAAGTGAACTGATTAAAGAGAATTTAAATGGGAAAAATGTTATATTTGTATCAACAAACGGAACAAAGGTCTTGAGAAAAATAAAATCGCATGTTGTTTATATTGCAAGTTTTCTCAATGCTGATTTAATTGCAAAAACTGTGAGTAATAATTCTCCTCTTGTATGTGCGAACAGAAGGGACATATTTTCCATTGAGGATTTTTACTGTGCATCATATATAAAGGCAAAAAAATTGGGTATTCCTGTGGATTTTGAAAGAATTAAGAAAAACATAGTATATTCAAAAAGTGCGGAAAGGTTGAGGAAAATGGGCTTTGAAAGAGATATACATATTGCACTTTCCCTTAATTCAATACCTGTTCTGCCTGTTTACAGAAATGGAGTTATAAGAATAGAATGAGTAGAAAAACAAATAGGATCAAAAGAATAAGAGAAACAATGATCATCCATCTGGAAGATCCAAAAACTATAGGGAATGGTCCAATGATTACCGCACCACCATAGTCAACCTTTGTATCATGGTCAATTTCACCAAAGGAAAAGAAAAGGAAGATCATGCCAAGAACAAGTGTGATAAAGATTATTGCTGAAAAAATACCAGTTCCCATTACAATTGGTACAATTGCCCATATAAATTTCAAATAACCTCTGTATATACCAACTGCAACAAAAATTAAGGATAAAAAAAGAAAAATTATGCCAATTGAAAAATATAACCTGTTCATGTTTTCGCTATAAACTCAAAACCGCAATTTCTGCAGAACCTATCACCGGGATGTATTTCAGCACCACAGTTTGGGCATTTGTTTTTCAGTAAAAAACCGCAATTCCAGCAATAAACATCACTTTCATTAACATCAGCATTACAGTTTGGGCATTTTAACACACTTATTTGAATACCATTAAGAATTTTTTCAGCCCTGAGTGAATCCTTCAGTGAATTTTTATAATCACCTTTACTGAAACTTACCTCAGCGCTTTTAATGAATACAATTGCCTTAACCCTGTAGTTTTCATTCTCTGACTTTTCGTAAAGATCCTGGACCTTTTCAAGAGAAAATTTTGCAGGAAGGTAGTTTTCATCGGGAAAATCTTTTTTCTTTATTTCAACAACTTCAACCTTCTCCACTTTTTTTTCAACAAGTGACTTTTGCATAATCTCCTTTGCTTCCCTGCTCTTTTCCATTGATTCAGCATACTTTCCTTCCCTCAATAACCTTTCTGCATCATTAATTTTCTCATGTGCGTCCTTTGTTGAATAACCTCTATTCTCAAGCATCACAGCTATGGATCTTGCCATTTCCATACTGTTGTATGCATCATCTTCTATATGTTTTTCAATCTTAACGTTCCTTTTTTTCATAATGCTTAAGGTGTAAATTACAGCTATAAAAATAACAACAATTATGGCCGAATAAAGTATATAGGGTGTATAGTCCATATGAATACATCAACAAACTATAGTTAAATTTTTCTATTTTATTTAAAGGAATTTTTATAAAAATATGTATCAAAAAAACTTAAATATTATCTGATTTTTAGGTATAACACTTCAAGGTGTTTAAATATGCCAAAACAGGTTTCGGATAAATCAAATCCAAAAACATTCAGAAATGATGTGCCGGAATGGATAAAGTTGAAGGGTAAGGATGCGGAAGATAAAGTTATTGAATTACTCAGGCAGGGCTATTCACTCAGCCATGCCGGTGTTATTCTAAGGGATGTTTATGGAATTCCAAGGATCAGATACTTAACAGGGAAAAAAATGTTAAAGATAGCAAGAGAACATGCCATGGAACCAAAGATACCTGAGGATTTGCTTTCACTGATAAAAAAAGCTGTGAATCTTTCAAAGCATGTTGAAAAGCATCCAAATGATCTTTCAAACAAGAGGGGTATGCAGCTTGTTGAATCAAGGATTAACGGTCTTATAAGGTATTACAAAAGGATTGGTAGACTTCCAAGGGACTGGAAATACACACTTGAAAGTGCAGAGTTATTATCAAAGTGATCATGCTCCAGATTCAGGAATGTTTGGATAGAGTTTTTAAGGATGCTGCAGAAAAATTAAAAGAATGTGAAGAAATAAGGATCCTGGCACATTACGATGCTGATGGTGTTTCAAGCGCAGCCATAATGTACAGGGCATTGAAAGGAAAAAAGTTGCATGTTTCATTTGTAAAGGATCTTTCAAGAGAATATATAAAAAATCTTATGGAACAGAACTATCAGTGTTATGTTTTCCTCGATATGGGATCTTCCCTCTCCGATCTTCTTTCATCCTACAAAAATGTTATTGTTCTTGATCACCATCCTGTTTCAGATAAAGGGGACATAATACACATAAATCCACATCTTTGCAACATGGATGGATCAAGGGATGTCTGTGGTGCAACACTTTCATACATTCTTTCCATCTATTTGGATGAAAAAAATGTTTCACTTTACCCCCTTTACCTTGCTGGTGTTATAGGTGACAAACAGGATCTAGGGGGATATACAGGTCTTAACAAAATTATTTATGATGAAATCCTCAAAAATAGTGATAAAATTCTTGACCTTAAAATGGATGGACAAAACGTAAAGGATATGATCATAAACAGCATTGAACCTTTTTTCATTGAACTCACAGGGAAAGAGGAGAATGTTGAAAAATTTCTAAAAGAAATAAACATAGATGGAGAAAAGAGGTTCATTGATCTAGGTGATGATGATAGGGTAAAGCTT
Source organism: Thermoplasmatota archaeon (assembly GCA_031961605.1). Taxonomy (GTDB): domain Archaea; phylum Thermoplasmatota; class Thermoplasmata; order Thermoplasmatales; family ARK-15; genus JAVRLH01. The sequence goes on along the minus strand of JAVRLH010000043.1, from coordinate 1,531 downwards.
GTTTCAATGTTAACATTGAAGTTAATGAAGTATGATATTGATACTGAGTATGTTAAGGATATTATACTGGAAAAGATATTTCTTAGAGATTTTGGAGTTTATGACAGGAACCTTTCAAACATAGTAAATGCATGTGCAAGAATGGATAGACAGGGTCTTGCATTCCTTTACCTTTCAGGGGATATGAGCGTTAGGGATGAGATCATGGATACATTCAAAAAATACAGAAATAACCTTGTAAATGAGGTTTACATGGCAATAAACAATAGAATGGAAATGAAAAACATTGTCTATTTTTATCTCGAGACGGATTCAATGGCAGGTGCAGTTTCAGGAATTCTGAGCAGCTATGTATTTGATAAAAAAAAGCCTGTTTTAGCATTGCATGTAAAGAATTCTGATGTTAGGGTATCAGCAAGAACAACAAGGTATATGGTATCAAGGGGAATTAACCTTGGAACTGTGATGAAAAACTGTTCTGAGGCTGTAGGCGGTTTTGGAGGAGGGCACAACATAGCTGCAGGTGCAAACATACCCCAAACTAATACGAAACATTTCCTTCAGTGTGTTGATGAAAGTATTGGAAAGCAGATTTTATGATTTCTTTTTTTCCTCCAGGAGTTCAGGATGAAGCACATAACCGCAGGCATAGCACATTATTGCATCTTTCGAAATCAAAGTTCCACAGTTTGGACAGGGTATCAATTCCTCCTCCTGGGGTTTTTCAGGTATGGTTACCTCCTTTTTCTCTATCTTTTCACCCTCAATCTTGATCTCAGGGGCTTTTATTTCCTCAGTGGATCTGAGAGTCTCATTGACCTGATCCCTGAGCTGTGAAAATTCCTTTATGAAAGACGTTATTGATTTTGAAAATTCTTCGGATTCCTTTTTCTTTTCCTCATAATCCGTTAGCATATTTTTTATCTTTTCCTCATTTTCAAAAACGCTTTTTGAATATTTTTCCATAGCTTCAATGAAAGAATTAATTTTTTCCTCGTATTTCTTTAAATTATCCATTGTATTGAGAAGATCTCCCTTTGTTTTATCTATCTCCCCTATGCTCTTTTTGAATTCTTCATTTATTTTATCAATATTTTTCAGCTTTTCTTCAAGTTCATGCTCCTTTTCAATCAAATAGTTCTCCTTGTCCTTCAGTTGATTTTCTGTATTCTTTAGTTTTGTTTCCCATTCTGAAAGTTTTTTATCCCTGTCCAAAATCTCCTGCTCCTTCTTTTTAACCTCTTCCGCCTGTTCCCTCACTCTTTTAAGGTATTTTTCTACCTGTTCAAGAATTGTTTCCTCAGAATTTACCAATGCCACATCACCTCTATTGATAGAAATTATTTTTTTTCTATAAACTTTTCCATTCTTTCAGACTCTCCGCAAGTCTGACTGATGTCAGATAAACCTATATAGAGGGGAGTTATTTTTTAGTTTATGAATAATCAAAACGAACTCCCCTCAAAAAACAATGTTAAGGAACTTAAAAAATTTTTCCACGAATCTCTGGATTCTATATTTGAAGAAAATA
>JAVRLH010000042.1:0-8571 GCA_031961605.1 Thermoplasmatota archaeon | reverse complement strand
AATAAATGTTTCTATCAAATTACCAAAGGTCAAAATTACAAAAATGAAAAATGGAAATAAGATGTTTTAAGAAAATGATTGCTTCCTTTCGGAGATACTGTAAAAAGCTGAAGAATTGGGTAAAAAATAGTTATGTAGATCCAAAATAAACATCACAGAGATGCTCAAAATGTGGCTATATCGACAAAAACAAAAGAAAAGGATCAACATTCAAATGCAAAAAATGTATTTTTGAGATGCATGCAGATTTGAATACCTCAGGGAACATTGATCTTGCTAAATCCAAGCTGTTTTCAACCAGCCAATCGTTTCGTTTCAATGAATTCAAGCTTACAGGCTTGGTAGAGAAAAGCAAGTCCTCTCCAAAAGGGGGGTAGTTGACCAATCAATGCAAAAACAAAATATTTATACAATGAAATATTGTTAGTTAAAATAATGGTAAATAAACAATCAAAAAAAGATTTCAATGGAAAGGTGTTTGTTAAATCTACAATTTCCGTTGTTTCAATTACCTTATTGGGAATATTATTGAGGTTTTTACCATCCTACAAATATCCTATTTGGGGTGTTGATTTCGGTATATATTACAATCTAACAACCAAATTTTTAGTTACAAATGAAATCTTTCCAAATTTTCCATCCATTTGGGGATCATCAGGGTATGGGTTCTTTCCTGTTTTCTATTGGATGATGGGTATAGTCTATAAACTCACTGGACTGGGTGTTCAATACTTACTGCTTTACTCAACTCCAATTTTTGCAGGACTTACTATCCCAATTTTATATTTTATAGCTAAGAAAATAACTGGAGTTAATGAAATTGCGATAATATCTGCGCTTATTTATGCAATAAATCCCATGGAAGTGTTTGAAACATCCATGGTAGGTCTTTTGATTTTTGGGCATCTATTTTTACTTTTATCTATTCTTTTTTATCTTTATACAGAAAAAAATACAAGATACTACATACCATTGGCCATATCCTCCATGGCATTAATATTATCCCATCACCTGAGCACCTATATGTATATAATTTCTCTTATAGGGATAATATTTTTAAGAAAAATTTTCGATAAAAACTATAACAATTTCAAATATGATTTTATTTACCTCCTTTCTTTTTCAGGTACAACTTTCTTCTATTGGTTAGCTTTTGTTCCATCCATGTCCGGATTCTTCTCCAGTGCTTTCGAAGGATTTTTGCCATGGTATTTAATAATAGTTCTATACTTTTCATTGGTCATATTACTACTTTCCTATGCCAAGAAGTTCAGAAGATTTATTTTATTGCTTAAAAATATATTTAGTAATAATTTAAAAAACAGATACCTGTATTTTCCATTCTTTATAATTTCTTTTGTAATATTCATCATGCTTTCTACCACAGGTATAAATGGAGTAAAAATTTCAAATTTGGGTATAATACTTGCACTGCCTTATATTATATTATTCAGCTTTGTTGGAATAGGATTAAAATATGTTTCCAATAATTCATCAAAAAAAATTTTTCTTTTTGGTTGGGTATCATTTTTAATTCTTTCTTTGATTTATTCAACCATAACATGGAATGGTATCCTTATACCCTACCGCTATCTCGAATATCTTTTTGAACCATTGTCCATAATTTCTGCAACCGGGATCTACTATACCTATAAACATTTACCTTCCATTCAAGTTAAAGACCAGAGCATTCAATACATACCATTAAGAAGTGAATTTAACGTATTCACAATGTTTTATGGGTTTGAGAACAGGCTTGTTTCCTCTATACCCCTCATTTCAAGTTTATCCGTTACCTACCTACCTGTTAGAAAAAGCAGGCACAAAAATGTAAAAAGATTTTTTGCAATACTGTTAGGTTTCTCAATAATTTTTTCCATAGGAACAATATATCCGCTTGCTGAGCAGGTTAGCGGAACTTCTCAAAATTATGTCACACCAGTCATGATGACAGGCATTCTGTGGCTTGAGAAGTATGGAAATAAAAACTATTCTGTGGCAACGGATGCCGTTGATGGTCTATATCTTGAAGCTCAGGGATTCAATACAACATTTGAATATACCTATAAGTTATGGAATTCCACAAACTGGTATGATGCAATATATGAACTTGAAGGTTTGAATGGTACGTACCCGAAAGTTGGTTATGTGTTGATAAATTCAAATATGTATGATAACGGTGTTTATGGTTATGAGCTTAGCACTCATCCTTCATATGATCCTCCTGTGATAATATCAAACTCATCATTTGCAAAGTTTTTCAACGAGCCCTTTGTTGAAGTTTACTATAATTCAAGCGAAGATGGATCACAATGGGTTTATGTATTTCAGGTAAACTGGATGTATATAGAAAATTACAGTGCAACAAACCAAGGAAATTAAGAGATGATCTTTGGCAAAAAATTTGAATAGGTTTAAGATCAATAGCAGATATTTGTTTATCTAATCTCATCATTAAAACAATAATTTCTCCAAAGGTTTCTTTTGCAATTTTATATTTATGTAAATTTTTATCAAGAGTCATACATTTCATTAAAAAGAACTTCCCCTTCACCTTATTTGTAAATTTTTTAAAAGTTTACCCATTGATTGAAAAAATAGAAAAAATATTTTAAAAAATAAATTTCATTTTTATTGTTTCTCTACTATACCTATGTATGGTGTGAAGATCTTCGATTGCACATTGAGACTTTCGTTAAGTTTGAACTCAACAATGAAAGATACCTGTGAATGTGGCTGGATATTGAAGGGGTGGTTTATGATTGCAAATTTTGATGAAAGGTTGAATGTAACGTTAACTCCATTCATATTAACAACAACGGATGTTATGTAAATTCTTATCATTGTATATTTCTGTGGCTGTAAACTTATGTTACCCAAAAGAACGGAATTGTTAACGTTTATTCCATAAATGTTAATTGTTCTTTGACCTGTTGAATAGTTTAACCATCCACTCTGATTCCCATGTACTTCAATGCTTGAAAATGTAATGTAAACTCCTGAAACCGTTGCATTTGAAGCATCAGAAACGTAAATTGATAAATTTCCATTGTTCATTGTATTAAAATACCCATATATTCCATATAAGCCTAGTGCAATTAATAGAAAAGAAATAACGTATGTTAATAACTTATTCTTCATAGTATCATTAGAAGATTTTTCTATTAATAAAACTTTTTCCACAAAAAAGGCATAAGTTATTTTTTAACCTGAACAAACTGACATACTCTCCGCATTTAAATGCGAAGGTTCAGGGTATAGGTTGTTTTGTTATCAAACATTTCACGCATATAGTTGCCCTGTCCTGACAAGAGAGCTTTATGCTCTGACATATTATCTACAAAACTCCTTAACAAACATTTCGGCGATTCATCCCCGCTTTGAAAAGCGAGGCTTTCTCGCCGTGTTTTTGTAAATCATGAATTTGTGAATAATTTCAGCAAGTATGAAAAATACCTGCATTTAATTTTTTATTTATCTTTTATGAACGAGAAATCCCCTCCGAAAGAGCCTGTATGAAAATCTCTTTTAAACATGTAACTGATTTTATATGTTAATTCTTAAATAAATCAAATATCTTTCTCTTTTTGCTAATTTTCGCATAGTCTCATAAAGGTTGGGTAGTTGATTAGTGTTTAGACAAATTTGCAAACTTCGCAAGAAGTGCATCAAGCTGTATTTTATCACTTCCACCTTCAACGATCCTGTACTCTGTATCGGCAAGAGTTTCAAGCAACTTTACAAGTGTTTCTTCAGGTACAGAAATGTTAAACAATTCCCTGTGTATCTGTCTAAGGATGTCCTCTGCAGCAATACCGTATTCAATTATCATTCTATCCATCATTTCTCTTGCTTTAATAAAATCACCCTGAAGCGCCTTTTCAAGCATCTTCCTTATTTCATCCCTTGTCGCAAGTCCTGATGCCCTGTATATTGTATCGCCTGTGATATTTTCACCCATTGTTGCAGCTGCCTGCAAAATATTTATTGATTTTCTCATATCTCCATCAGCAATTATGTGTATTGCATCAAGTGCATCCTGATCAATCTTAAGCTCCTCTTTTTCTGCAATATATTTCAGCCTTTTTTCAATATCCTCCTTGGATAGAGGCTTGAACCTGAAAATAGCACACCTTGACTGTATTGGTTCAATTATTCTTGATGAATAGTTAACAGAAAGTATGAACCTGCAGGTTTTTGAAAATTTTTCCATTGTTCTTCTCAACGCTGCCTGTGCATCAGCTGTTAAATGATCTGCCTCATCAAGAAAAATTATTTTGAATCCAACAGGATTGTTTGATGCAGTTCTTGCATAATCCTTTATCTGCCCCCTAACAACATCGATACCCCTCTCATCACTTGCATTCAGTTCATTAAAGCTTTCTTTCCAATCATCACCAAAAAGTTCTATTGCAAGGGCTATTGCGCTTGTTGTTTTACCTGTTCCAGCAGGTCCTGCAAAAATAAGGTGAGGCATATTCTTTTCTCTCACGTATGCTTTCAATCTTTCAACGATCATGTCCTGTCCAACAATTTCATCAAGCTTTTTGGGTCTGTATTTTTCAACCCAAACATCTTCCATATAAAGTTCCTCCAATTCAATATAAACATTCACAATTTTATATTTTTCCATACAAGCATTGATAATATTTTTATAAAATTGAGAATTTTATAAAAAATTAAATACTATTTTCACATCTTGGTAATACCTGATAAATCGGATGTGATGATCATGAATGTGGGAGATATTGTTAAATTAACTTACAATCTCTGGATCGTTGATCAGGATAAGGAAACACTATTTGATACAACGGATGAGAATGTTGCAAAGGAAAATGGTATTTACGATCCTGAAAAAAAGTACGGTCCTGAAGCAAATATAATAGGAAAAAAGATGCTCTTTGATGCTATTGAAAAACAGATCATGAATGCTGAGGTAGGAAAGGAATATGACATAATACTTGAACCAAAGGATGCCTATGGTGAAAGAAAGCCATCACTTGTAAAGGTTTACTCATTCAGAGAACTTGAAAAAAACAAAATAATACCTGAGATAGGGAAATATGTTAACATAAATGGACAGAAGGGAAAAATTTTAAACATTACACCAGGAAGGGTTCTTGTTGACTTCAACCATCCTCTTGCAGGAAAAAAGGTACATTACAGATTAACGGTTAAAGAGGTTGTTGAAGGATTGGAAAATAAAATTCTGGCAATAATTGATATGGCCTATGGAAAGGATACGAATGATTTCAAGGTAAAGGAAATGGAAGATCATATTGAAATAAAACTTGCAGAAAGCTGTAAATACAGGAATGAATGGTTCACAAGCAAATATTACATAGTTGGAACAATCAGGGATTACACTCAGAAGGATATACATTTCATTGAAATATATGAGGGAAAGAAAGAGGAGAAAAAAGATTAAAAATTTGTTTTATTTTTCTTCTTTGTGTAGAAGTTTCCTTTTACTTTCTTCCTTCTGTTTTTCCTTCTTTGGCTTTTTTGGAGCCTTTCTGATTCTCCATATAACAATGGCAATTATTGCAATTATTGCTATTATGCCTATGATCAATGCTGGTAATTTCCAGGCTGCCTGATTAACACTAACGACTTTTGATTGAACGTTATCACCAAGGAATATTGATGGTTCCTGTGGTGAATAGGCCTGGAATTTCAATGTAAAGTTACCTGATGATGGAGGTGTCCAGTTTAGAACAACCTTGACCGTTTTGTTAACACCAAGATTTTTCATTGTTATGTTTTCAACAACCTTTCCATTTACTGTGAGTGTAACATAATATATTGTTGCGTTTGCATTGCCTGTGTTTGTTATGTTAAGCCTGAACTGCCCCTGTACACCTTCCGTGAAATTACCTGACCAGGTAACATTGTCAAGGACAAGGTCTGGTGCAACAGGTGATACCCTCAATGTTTTATTTGCAATATTATAGTTACCGGATCTATCAGAAACATTGAGAAGAATGAAATAAGTACCGTATGTGTTGAATTTCAATGTAACCATACTTTCGTTCAATGCTCCTGAGACAATTGTATAGTTTGTTGAGTTAACTAATTTTCCCAATGTATTCCTTATTGTCCAGTTGTAAGAAACAATGGTACCATTCTGTGGATCATAGGATTTTGTGCCATTCAAAACTACTATCTGTCCCTGGTTTATGTTTGTTAACTGTGCACCAGTACTGTTCTGGAAAACAATAACAGGTACTGGTTTTATAGTATCATGGACAATAACTTTTATTGAAACTGTAACATTGTTTCCTACCTGATCGCTGTATGTAACATTTACCCAGTCATATGAGTTCCTTGTTGGATATGTAAAAGTATAATTCACTGAATTGCCTGTAAGCTTTGAACCTGAAATATTCCATAAAACATATGTGGCGGATTTGGAATTTATGTAACCGTTCAATGTATCTTTTATTGATAATACGTTGAAAGTGAGCATCTCATTCTCATTAACCTTTACCGGACCAATGATAACCTTTCCATTGTGTATCATTGAGGAACTTCCAGTTCCATTGTAATAATAGTGAAGTGTTGAATTTAAGTAATAAACGTTCCATGATAAAATTGTTGTGTTTCCATAGTTTATGGATGATGAACTTGACGGATATGCGCCGTCAGAATATATTTTTATATTTGTGTAATTCACATTTTTACCAACATCTGTAACAGTAAGATTGATGTTATATATTCCTGGTGAAAAGTTAAAGCTTACATTAGCCAGTCCCTTTCCTGATTTAACTGTTCCCTCAGAGCTCCAGGAGAATGTGAAATTGCTCCAGGGCTCCTGAGGCCTTACCATGTCCCTTACTGCAAGGCTTGCATTGAAGGAAACATTTCTGTTTGCTGGTATGAGAACAGTGAAATTCTTTGCAGTGTTGTTTAAAACATAATTGCCAGGTGAAATGCCAGGCCAATATACATTAAAGGTGCTTTCACTCAATGTTATCTGTGGCGGTACCCTTTTCTTTAGGTCGAGTTCAATTATCTTTGATGACTGTGCATTTGTTAAATTAACTGTGTTTATGTATGAACTTACTGTTATTCCACTTATTGTGTTTGATATTTCGTATACCTGCGGAACATTTAATGTATAATTAAAAATATTCTGTGCACCGTATGGTGTGTTCTGTGAAACATTCAGATAAACTGGAATGTAGGATTTGGATGAGAGAAATGATGCATTCACAGATGAATTGTAATAAACAGCATTAATCTGAACAGTGAAACCAGTGTAGTTAATGTTAATGTTTCCAACTGAGCATGATTGTAGAGAGTAAACATAGTTACCCACATCTATGTATTGTGAAGAATATTCCCTGAGGGAATTTGAAAAGAATGTTTTGAGTGAAGTTGAATTCATGTTGTTGTAGAGAAGCTGATAATAGAGAATTGTTATTGATGAATATGGTAATGACTTTAGGACAGTTTTGTTGTTTAATAAAAGTGTTTGATTGTAATATATCGTTCTGAAATCATTTGAAAATGTGAAATAATTGTTGTAATAGTTGTATACCTTTGTTAATTTAAGGGGATAGAAGCCTCCTATAGATGGTATACTTGATATTGAGTATCCATCTGCTGTTACATAGATTGAATAGTTGCCAGGATAAAGGTAAAAATCAAAAACACCATTGTTTGATGTTATTGTGTACCATATTTTTCCGTTGTTGAAAATACTAACATGGATGGGTGTGGAAACTATAGCACTTGTTGCAAAATCCTGAACCGTTCCAAATATGTGGTTAAATTTTGAAAGATCAACTGTTGATGATTGATTCAATGGAAAATAATAATTTTCAGATATTCCATTCATGTTTGTTGTAACTTTAACAACAAATGGTATTGGTGGAGCATAAAATGTAACATTACCTGCGGATCCCGTGGAACCAGAAAAGAACTGTGTATTAAAAACAAAGGCACTAACATAGGCACCAACAGCAGGTGTTCCATTGTTATTAACAATCAACGTTATGTTATTGGTGAGGGATAACCTTGGCACTTCAACATAAGTGGAATTCACACCAGATTCTGCAACATTTATAAATTTAGAAGTATGCTGGAAGACATAATTGCCGATTTTTATTGATGGAACATTCACTATATAATTTCCAATAGGAACATTGTTGAATGTTGCGGTTGGATTTGATAACTGCGTTCCAATCACATCCCCATAGTAATCCAAAAGCTGTACATTTGCACCGGACAAAAAGTCAACCTGTCCGGTAACAATATCCTTATACATTATCACCAGGCTCACATTTTCATTCTCAACATTCTGTGCACTGGAAAACACTGGAACAAACATAGAACTCACTAGAAGCGCTGATATTATCACTAACGCAATTGTACTTTTTGTTCTGTAGTTTCTCAAATATCATCCCTCCAATGAAAGGAGTTAGAAATAGGAAATCCTTTTCAATATTAAATATTTTTCTTAACTAACCAGACTCTCCGCATGTCTAATTTAATTTTCCCATAATTTACAGAATTTTCTTTAAATTTTTATTTTTTAATTTATTTTTGATACAAGATAATAATATT
>JAVRLH010000041.1:0-8573 GCA_031961605.1 Thermoplasmatota archaeon | reverse complement strand
GATTGTATTTCTATATTTTCTTCAAATATGGAATCCAGAGATTCGTGGAAAAATTTTTTAAGTTCCTTAACATTGTTTTTTGAGGGGAGTTCTTTTTGGTTATTCATAAACTACAAAATAACTCCCCTCTATATAGGTTTATCTGACATCAGTCAGACATGCGGAGAGTCTGTACCATTCAAATTTACAATTCAAGATTATAAAATTATAAAAAAATCCAGGAAAATACAAGAGAATGAAATGCCGTCAGAACATTTAAATTATACATGCGAAGAATCTGATGTATGCGTTTTCTACAAGTGTGTTAACTAATTATTTTATCCATGAGTAAAATATTTAAATCAAACATAAATGGAGGTGTTTGTGATAAAACGTGTTTACAAAAAACACCTCCGAAAATAATAAAAAAGGAAATATAAAATAGTTTGATCAAAGTATAACAATACCCTAGTTAAAAGGATAGAAAATCTTTTGGACAAAAACACGGTGGTGAGTTAAAAATGATTAACCTAACCTTTAGTTAACACACTAGTTTTCTACCATTTCTTTTTAAAGTTGAAATTAAATGTTTTGAAATGCAATTTCATAAATTTTATATTTTTATATAAATATTTTGTTTGTTGATACTCAAACTGAGATTTTTTATATACAAATTCATTTACTTTTAAATATGAAGGGTTTTAGATGCAAGCTTGTAACCTGGAATGAAATTGAAACATGGGTAAGGGCGATTGTAAAAAAAATGAAGGATGAAGAATACAGACCGCAGATTGTTATTGGTTTGGCCAGGGGTGGTCTTATTCCTGCAAGGTTGATTTCAGATTATTTGCAGGTGAAGGATCTTTACGCTGTAAAGACAGAGCACTGGGGTATAACTGCATCACCCGATGGAACGGCAAGAATAACACAGAAACTCCCGATCTCTGTTGAAGATAAGATGGTCCTGGTTGTTGATGATATTACAGATACAGGTCAAAGTTTGAGTCTTGCTGTTGATCACATTAAGTCATACAATCCAAAGGAACTAAGATCTGCAACACTTTTACACATTACACATTCAAAGTATGTACCTAACTATTATGCTTACACTGTTCCTGAAGAGAAATGGACATGGTTTATATTCCCCTGGAATGTTTATGAGGATCTGACAACAATAGTTCCAAAGGTCCTCGATGATGGTCCTGAAAGTTATGAAAATATACTTTCTGATCTTGAAAAATATTTCAACATAAGGCCCACAAAGAAAAAGCTCGATGAAACTCTTGAAATGCTTGTTGAGAAAAAAGTAATAATGTTAAAAAATGGATTATATTCAAAACTATAACGTTTTTTCTATTGCCTTGTCTATTTCCTTCTGAAAGACAGATAACAATGTTTTTACCATTTCATTCCTAACATCCTCAGGAAGTGAAATTATACCCAACTTCACCATGGATTTTGAAATCTTTGTGGATGAAGCAATCTCCTGGAACTTTGCCTCTATGAATTCAACAATTCCTTCCCTTAGTTCTTTCTCTATTTCAGGATTTTTCTTCAATCTTTCCTTCAGATATTCCTTCACTTCATCTTTAATTATGTCCCTCAAAACCTCCCCAATCATCTCCTCATCTGGCAATGACTTTTCAATGATCTTTAATAATTCTTCAAGATCCATGGTTTTAAAAATGAATGCAACAATATAAACTTATTCCATAATTTTTTCAACTTTTGTTTTTTCACTCATTATTGCACTGTTTCCCGAAGAATCCTCAATTATGATTGTTAATATTTCAAGCCCATTCCTCATCCTTGCTATTTTTTTCATTCTCTCCATAATTTTAATTTTATCTTCATCATTTGCATCTCTAAGCAATTGAGCCATTATGTTAAGAATTCTGAAAAGCAAACCTTCAACATCTGAGACAAAGGATTCACCCATTAAAACAGGATCTATTTCTACACCTATCTCAGGAATTCTAATTTTTGCATATGGTGATCTTATTACTCTAATCTTCAAATCCTCTTCTCCCGATACCCTGATTTCCATCCTTAAAGGATCTTTTTGTTCAAGAAGAATAACATCCGAATGCCTGTAACCGCATGATGAACAGGAGCTTGTTATGATCATTGATTTTCCAAAGTAAGGAACATCTTTTTCCTCAATGTTTGTTTCTAAACTCTCCTTTCCGCAAACTGGGCATTTTTCAACATACTTTTTCATAGTTGATTAATCCAGTCCTCGAGAGGTCCAGTTATTATTGTTTTTTTCTTTTTCATGCTCTCTATGTTTTTTGATCCTGTAAGGAACATTGAAGCCCTAAGTTCTTCAATAAAAATATCCATTTCTTCCTTGAGGTCCTTGTATCCAAGCTTTGCAAATTTAATAACGTGACCCGCTATACCCACAAGATCCGCTCCAAGTGCAAAAGCCTTTGCGGCATCTTGTCCGTTTCTTATTCCCCCTGAGGCTATGGTTTTTATGCTTAGATCTTTTACCTTCACCAAAGATGCAGGTGATGGAATTCCCCAGTCCCAGAAAGTCAGACCAAGCCTTTCACCCTTTCTATCGTTTACCTCCTTTGCACGGTAATATTCAACAGCGGAAAATGATGTTCCAGACATACCTGCTATATCAACAGCGAGTATTCCAGCTCTCTTTAACCTCAATACAGAATTGGGATCCCATCCAGCACCTGTTTCTTTCGCTATCACAGGGAAATTTTTGCATATCTTCTGCATCCTTGATTCAATACCCCTTGAATTTCTATCCCCCTCAGGCTGAACAATCTCCTGAAGAAAATTGAAATGTATGTTCAGAAAATGCGCATTTATTAAATCCATTATATAATAAAGATCTTCATCCAAAATGGCATCTTCTTTCTGCTTTATCAATTGAGGTGCGCCTATGTTTGCAATCCTTACCGGTATATCGTATTCTTTAACAACTGTGAACGTATTTTCCACATTTTTGTTTTTTAACAAAACCCTCTCGCTTCCAACACCCATACCTATCTGAAGATCCGCTGCAACCTTTGCAATGTTTTCATTGATTGTTTTTGCACCTTCATAACCACCTGTCATTGCCTCAATTATTATCGGATAGTTCAATTTTCTTGAATAGAAATCTGTTCTTAGATCAATCTCATGGTAGTCTATTTCAGGCATGGTGTTGTGAATAAGATGGACATCATCCCAAAAATTGTAATGTGCATTAACATCCTTTTCCGTAACAATGTTCACATGGTCAGATTTTCTATTCTCAATCATGGTACCACCTTTGTTCCGATTACATCTCTATTTTCAATGGCCATTTTAACCCTCTCCTTTACAAGCCCATTAACAACCATAACATCAATACCGGATGATGCAAGCAATCCCATTACTTTAAATTTCATTTCCATACCACCAGTAACATCCTTAACATCCGTATCAAAGGAAATTCTATCTTTTGCATGAATAACTTTCATGAGAACAGCATCCCTATGTATCTTTGGATTTTTATCATAAATTCCATCAACATCAGTGACAAATATTACCCTTTCAGGTTTCAAATACTTTGAAAGGTGGAATATTATCTGATCCCCAGAACATATTGCCATACCTTTTTTTCTTTCTAGAACAACATCACCGTAAGTAACAGGAACAAATCCCCTTATTAAATATTCATGGAATTTGAGGTATGGAAAATTTTCACCAACACAATGGAAAGAATGTATTGGCATTGATATTGCAGGTACTTTTCTTTCAATGAGCATTGAAACAATTTTTGTGTTAAGTTCCTGAACGTCCCTTGCAACAATTGAGAAATCTATTGCATTTTTATCATTAAGACCGGAATTTAAATCTTTATCACTTGAAACAATATGACCAAAGGATCCTGCACCATGAACAAGAATGAAATTTTCATCTGGAAGTTCATAAATGAGTCTTTTTAATATGATTGTCCTTAACCTTTTGTAAACCCTTTTGTCTGTAATTACACTACCACCAAGTTTTACAATAATCATTCGAATCACATTTCCAGCTTTTCAATATTTTTATTCAAATTCAAAGCCATTAATCTGAAATTCTCTGCGGCGACTTCATTTCCCTTTATTTTTGCTATTTTATATTTGTAATACCATGCGTACGCAATCCTTTGATTTTTTGAAACAAAAGCATTTAACAATTTTTCATCATCATATTTTTGTTCAACAAAATATTTAACAGCGGGAATAAGATTTTTCAGATCCTCACTGAATGGAAATTCATTTGGATCATAACCATTCTTAATCAAATCCTCAAGTATTACCGCCTGTTCAACTATTCCTATATCCTCAAAAATGTTCTCAACAGTTACAGGTTTTTCAACCATTAATGCCTTAATAATTGGTAATTCAGGATCCCCAGGGTTCAATTTTTCAACTTTTTCTAAAAATTTTTCAGCCTCACTGAACTTTTTCTGATTTATTAAAAACCTTGCCTTCTCTTTCAAAAGCTGAATGTTTTCAGGTGAAATCTTAAGACCCTCATCAATGAGTTCAATTTTATTTTCAAGTATAGCCAGCTGTAAATATATACTTGCCATTGATTCCTTATCACCCTTTTCCCTGTAATATGAAAGTTTGCTGTAAAGGGCATCCTTATCATTTGGATCTATGGATAGTATTCTATCAAGGATATCAATTCTATTTTTTGAAATGTTGAATGCCTCTTTGTACCATTTTATTGTCTCTTCAATATTCCCCTGAATTCTGTATATATCTCCCATAAGAACAATTGCATCCTCATACTTTGGATTCAGTTCCACAGCCCTCTTTAAGTTCACCAATGCATAGGGGAGCTGAATATTCTGGCTTGCAAGTATTTTTGCGATCTGGAAGTATGGTTCAGGGAGTTTTGGGTTGTATTCCTTTATCTTTTCAAAAAAATCTATGCTTTTTTCTTTATCACTCAACTCAAAGAGAAGAGAACCTGCATCATAAAGAATTCTTATAACATCATCCTTATTGTTTTCAATCGCAAGCTTTTCACTTTCATCTGCATCACTTATCAGTCTGTGTATTTTCCTCAGCATTACCTTTGCCCTTTCAGGGTCTGTTCTGGAAAGCCTTATACCTTCATTTAACGTATCCTTAAGCATCTGCATGAACGAATTTGATGTTCCTCTTCTCCTTATCAATGGCATTCAATTGTATTATGGATATTTATATTATAAATTCTTCGTTTTCATTTTGGAAATCTTTATATAGAAGAACTATTTTATCAAACACCGAGGTGATACTGTAATGATGGCAGGTCAACCAATACTGATACTTAAGGAAGGTACAAAGAGGGAAACAGGAAGGAACGCAATGAGGAATAACATTGAGGCAGCCATTGCAATTGCAGAGGCTGTAAGATCAACACTTGGACCAAGGGGAATGGATAAAATGCTTGTTGATTCCCTTGGTGATGTTGTAATTACAAACGACGGTGTAACAATAATGAAGGAAATAGAGGTTGAGCATCCGGCAGCAAAAATGATGGTTGAGGTTGCAAAAACACAGGATACTGAGGTTGGTGATGGAACAACAACAGCAGTTATGCTAGCAGGTGAACTTTTAAAACAGGCACAATCGTTGCTTGATCAGAACGTTCATCCAACTGTTATATCCTCAGGTTACAGAATGGCCGCCGAAAGGGCAAAGGAAATACTTGACAAAATTTCAAGAAAAATATCAATAAATGATGATGAAACTTTAAAGAATATTGCAAAAACTGCCCTTGGAAGCAAGGGTGCAAGCATGAGCAAGGATCTTCTTTCAGACATATCCCTTAAGGCTGTTAAAAAAATAGTTGAAGATGCTGATGGAAAGCTTGTTGCAGATCTAAACAATGTTCAGGTAATAAAGAAACAGGGGGGATCAATTGATGATACACAGATCATTGAAGGTGTTATAGTTGATAAGGAGAAGGCACATCCAGACATGCCGGATAATGTTAAAAATGCAAAGATTGCACTTCTGAATGCTGCACTTGAGATAAAGAAACCTGAGATTGATACAAACATACAGATCAGGGATCCAACAATGATACATTCATTCCTTGAGGAAGAGGAAAAGATGCTCAAGGAAATGGTTGATAAGATAGCTGCAACAGGTGCAAACGTTGTATTTTCCCAGAAAGGTATAGATGATATGGCACAGCATTTCCTTGCCAAAAAAGGCATATATGCTGCAAGAAGGGTAAAGAAGAGCGATATGGAAAAGCTTGAAAAAGCCACAGGTGCTAAAATTGTAATGAACCTTGATGATTTAACAACAAATGATCTTGGATTTGCTGATAAAGTTGAGGAAGTGAAGATTGGTGAGGATCACTTGACATTCGTTACAGGATGCAAGAATCCAAAGGCTGTATCAATTCTTGTAAGGGGTGGAACAGAGCACGTTGTTGATGAAATTGAGAGATCACTGCAGGATTCATTGCATGTTATTGCAAAGGCAATAGAGGATGGAAAGGTTGTTGTGGGTGCTGGTGCTGCTGCAATTGAACTATCGTTGTCTTTGAAAGATTATGCAGCAACTGTTGGTGGAAGGGAACAGCTTGCAATTGAGAAATTTGCAGATGCACTTGAAATTGTTCCAAGGACACTTGCAGAGAACGCGGGTCTTGATCCCATTGACATGCTTATTGAGCTCAGAAAATACCATAAGGAAGGAAAGAAGGATTACGGTGTTAACGTAATTTCAGGAAAAGTATCTGACATGTGGAAGGAAGGAGTAATTGAGCCAATAATGGTTGGAACTCAGGGTATAGACAGTGCAACTGAAGCAGCAATAATGATTTTAAGAATAGATGATGTCATAGCAAGCAAAGGTGGTGGTGCAGGAGCCAAACCACCTGAAAAGAAATCTGAGGAATCTGAATCCTCAGACTAAAAATATTTTTTTATTGCCTTTTTTACATTTTCAATATATTTCATTTCTGCCGCAACCATTAAATCGTATTCGAATGGCTTTCTTAACTTTAAAGATTTCACAATCTTTGATGTTTCATTCAGTGATGAAATTTTATTTCCATCAACAATGAAAACATCAAGGTTCATTCTTGGTTCAGCATTGTATGAAGGATAATCTATTATAACGTATCCTTCTGGTATGCCTGCTGTTTCCGCAACCTCCCTTTCAATCTTTCTAACGTTTATTTTTTCCCTGAAATCATCAAGGACAAGTACCTTTTTGAAAAGTTTTCTGTATTTTATTCTCAATGCAATTTCTCTTGGATAATCTTTTTCTTCCATAAGAGCGGATATAAGTTCTGAATCGTTCATTTTTATAAGTTCAATTGGCTCAATACTTGCATTCTCCACAGCCCTTAGAAGCATTAGTTCTGCAATCCTTGCAGTTTTGTGAAAGTAAACTGATGAATACATCAATGCCCTTGCAACCATCACACTTTCCAATGCTTCTAGGCCTTTTTTATCATAAACAATCATATCTTTTCTTAACATCATTGTGTTCAGGATTCTTGGTAAATCTATAACACCGTAACCAACACCTGTGTAATGTGAATCCCTTATCAAATAATCCATTTGATCAGCATCAAGATCCCCATTTATTATCCTTTTCAGGTAAATCTTTTCTTCTTTTCCTTCATTGAAAAGTTTTGTTTGAGGATAATTATCAGCTGGATAAATCATGTTTGTTATTGTTGATACATCTATCCCATATTCTTCAAGAATATCATTGATTTTTTTTCTTTGTTTAAAGTCAGGGGCAACTATGTCCAAATTCCCCCTAATTATCTCATTACCTATCTCCATGTGGTTATTTCCATTTTTTTCCAAAATGTACATTTCAAGCGTGTGAGAATATGGTGCATGACCTATATCATGTAAAAGACCAGCTATCCTCAACAAAAGAATTTCATCTTCGGGCAAATTTAAATTTTTACCTATAATACCTGCA
This sequence comes from Thermoplasmatota archaeon, assembly GCA_031961605.1. Taxonomy (GTDB): domain Archaea; phylum Thermoplasmatota; class Thermoplasmata; order Thermoplasmatales; family ARK-15; genus JAVRLH01. Next base: position 666 of record JAVRLH010000041.1, on the reverse strand, counting down.
AGATATGAAACACCAAGGGAATGTTCAAGCCTTGTATGGTTCGCTCCTGGAAAAACAAGATAATTCATACCGAGCTGTCTAATATTACTCATTCTCTGTACTTCCGGTGTTTCGAGTATGGAGAGCAAAGGTTCCTCAACCTTTATGCTTCCATGAACAGCATCATGAATTATCTTGTAATCTTTCATAATATCACATTGAAAGAGGTACCAGGCCACTGGGGTTGATTTCCTGCCCTTGCATGGTTATCCTGGCCTATCCTCCATCCCGCACCCCCCCGAGCATCTGTAGTTCACAGTACCGCTGCTCCCTTCCGGGCCTGGCGGGTTTTCTGTGGCAAAGGCATGCGGGCATCCCTTTGGATGCCAGGCACACCACCTCAGATCCCGGGGGACAGGATTTCAACGGAATCGAACCTGGAGCCATACAGGGGCATTCCACCGCCCCCAGCCGTCGCCCCCGCATCTAGACTTCGGGTAACAGAGGAACGCCTAGATCCTCCGGCCAGAGCCTGGTACCATTATTCTAAATGGATCTTCATTAAAAAATTTTTCTGAAAGAACATGAAATGTAGTATCCCATATTCTCTGACTATATAAAGACTTAACTTTTTATTTTTCATTTTTCTCACCTTCCACAAGTGCATAAAATATTCCTAATTTGCAT